>NZ_JBFNXK010000008.1:0-206538 GCF_046054165.1 Celerinatantimonas marina
CTTCAATTCAAATCATGCTCATCGAATTCTGTTATTGACAGTGTTAGTCACTGCAGAATTGATGATTTAAAATTTTTGCAAATCATCTCTGCGAGTGCCCACACAGATTGCTTGATATCTTGTTAAAGAACGTTGCTTCTTTCGAAGCGAGGCGCGCATTATAGCGAACCTTTATTTGAAGTCAACCTTTTATTAAGGAGGACTTCACAATAAGTAAATTCAAATGAATTGTTAACTTATTGTTTTAACTGACCTTTACAGCAGCGTTTGGCTGGTGTGCCGTGTCAGTGGTGGTGCATTATAGGGATTTGCCGGACAAGCGCAAGAACTTTTTTGAAGAAAATCACATATTTTTATTATCCACACCTCCACAGCAGGTTATACACAGATATACCCACATATTTATGCTAAAGCGTTGGCTCTGAGACAAAACAATCATCAAATCTGTGCTACATTTCAACTATTAGCTAGCATTTATGAAACAATTGGAATATTAGCGAATTGCTGGTTAAGATATTTTCTGTGGAATAACACATTAATATGAAATGGACTCTTCTATTATTTAACGGTTGATTATGAAAACACCTTTATCTTTATCTATTATTGTCACAATTGCATGCGCAATTGTTTTAGCAATTATTACGGCTGCACTCAAAACTAATTTATCCGCACCATTAGCAATTAGTATTGGTAGTGTTATTACTGGTTTTGTAGTTGCTTTTACTAAAACATCTCTTCCTCACCCCAATCAATCTACTTCCACGGTCGTAGAAAATGGACCGACTCAAACCTTATATGTAGGGAATCTTCCTTATCGTGCTAATGAAACAGCCGTTCGGGAATTATTCGGTCAATATGGCCATGTGGTCTCCGTACGTTTATTAAAAGATAAACATACGGGTAAACGTCGCGGCTTTGGATTTGTTGAAATGAGCGAAAAAGGCGCTCAAGCAGCACAAGATGCTCTTAATGAGTTTGAGTTCCAGCAACGGACACTAAAGGTTCGTCCTGCGAATGATCGAAAAGAACTTCAGGATATGGATTAAACTGAGTAAAGTTTAGCTTTATGAAAAATGCCTGCAGTGATTCACTGTGGGCATTTTTTTTCGTATAGAATGCTATTCGCGATGCAGCTATTGAATTAGATTGATAATGTCGATGTAGCGACTTCAATAAAAACTGTATTCGCCGAGCTACCGCTTCGCCTGAATCAATTAAAACCGCCGATCCTAGCACCTGGGATAACGGCTCCCGAATCAGTGGAAAATGAGTGCATCCTAAAACAATCACATCCGGAGCAATACTCCGTTCAAGCCAAGGCTGCAATATGGTTTCTATATCAGCTAAGTTGATACTTTCCCCCGTGAGTGACTGTTCGGCCATGCGTACCAATTGGCTTGAACCTAATTTTAATACCTGCACATGTGCCGCAAATTTTTGGATCAAAGCATCCGTATAAGTTCGATGAATCGTTGCCGGCGTCGCTAATAATCCGATAGTTCCTATTTTAGTCAACTGCGCGGCCGGTTTTATCGCAGGAACAACCCCAACAACGGGGATCGTTAACTGAGAGCGCAGACTATCCAATACCGCTGTTGATGCGGTATTACATGCAATCACTAATAAATCAGGATTTAATCGCTGGCATAAGGGGATCAATAAATGGGTTACCCTCAAAATAAGTTGCTCCCGGGATAATTCACCATAAGGGAAAAACTCATTGTCAAATAGATAAGTTAGTTGATAAGGCCCGAGACTTTGATCCAATGATTGCACAATAGATAAGCCTCCCACCCCAGAATCAAAAACAACAATATGCGGAAACATGAACGCTTTTAATCAATAGAAAATCAGATGCATTGAAGTTTACGCCTATCGGTTTATTCAGGCCAAGTAAAAAGCCATTCACTCAGACATGAGCTCAAGACAGTGATAGATGAAGTAGAAAGGCCATGAAATGGATTAATCGGCCCCATTTATTTTAAATACAACCTCGTCGGATCCATATTCCGATTAAAAATAATAAAGCTCTACAGCGTTTAACGGCTCATTCAAAAATTTAGCCTTAAACCTATTTATCTCTGTTGATTGAAATTTACTCGAAGCACTCTATTTTAACGTGATATTGCCGCCTAATCAGTTAAATAAACAGAGTGCAATAACATTCAACCAAGGAAAAGGTCAACACGCCTTAATGTTCCACGGAAGTGGTTTGCATACGACGACGATACCGCTGCAACTTTCCCATCAGAAGACATACAATCAGCATTACAAAAGAGGGCCAAAGCCAGCTCATTCCAAGCGAGAAACCAGGTAAAAAATCAAGCCAATGTATATCAATATTTAAGGAATTAAGGGTATCAATGAGTGCAAAAACAAATGTGGTCGTCAGAATATATCGGTAATCTCGTTTTGGATCAGCCAATTTAGAGCGAATAAAAACCAGAGCAACTAACACAATCGCAACCGGATATAGCATATATAACACCGGTTTTGACAATTCGATTAATTTCGATAAACCAATGTTCGTCACTAAAGCGCAAAGGCATCCTAAACAAATAATCCAGTACCGGTAACCCCCTCCGATCAATCGAGCAAAATATTCAGAACAGGCTGAAATTAAGCCGATAGCCGTAGTCAAACATGCCAGTAATACAATGCCAGATAACACCAATTGTCCATAATGCCCAAATAGTTGCTGAGTATACAGGCTCAGAATGGTGCCTCCATTATCAACATGTAAAGCAACCGAAGCACTGGTCGCACCTAAATAAAAAAGGGATACATAGACAAATGCCAATCCCACTGCTGCAATACCAGCCGCCCATACTAAATATTTTGCACAACTTCTAAGCTCATCAATGCCTTTGCTGCGCAATGTATCGATCAGCAACATTCCAAAAATCAACGAACCGAAAGTATCCATCGTATTGTAACCATCTAAAAACCCGGCCGATAATGGGTGATGTTGGTATCCACCTGATGCAACCCGAGGTATCCCTAAGGGGTGTAAGAATACGGTCACAGCTAAAATAATTAATCCGATAAATAACGCCGGCGTTAGCACTTTACCGATAAGATCGATCAATTTCCCCTGAGACCAAGCAAAGAAAACGGCAACCGCAAAAAATATGATGGAAAAAACAGCAAGTGGCAGCGTTCCATTCTGATACGTTTGACCCAGCAATGGTTTCACAGCCATTTCAAATGCCACCAGCCCGGTGCGGGGCACGGCAAAGGCGGGACCGATGATGATATACATAAGAACAGCAAATAAGGTTGCAATGTGTATGGGCAGATCTCGACTCAACTTTTCCCAGGAACCGCCCGCCACGGCAATCGCGAGAATACCCGCTAATGGCAACCCTACGGCAGTCACCAGAAAACCACTCATAGCCCAAACATAATGTGAACCGGCAAGTTGTCCCGCCAAAGGTGGGAAAATAATATTGCCAGCTCCTAGGAAAAATGCGAAAAGCATAAAACCGAGTGCAATAATGTCTGATATCCTCAAAATACTTCTCACAATTCACCCTCATTTACTTTAAAAATTATTTATTTTGTGCATAAAAATGACAAAAAATAATTATTCAGACTAAATTCGGGCGCAATAATGACGAAACAGCAAGAGAGAATCAACCCCTGGATCAAGCAAGGATCCAGGGATGAAGAGTGGCAATCAGTTCAATTCTTTAAAAATCGTAGGTTGCATTGAGTCGAGTATCGATCCCCGGAGCCCGATAAGTAGACTGTGAATCATAATGACGATCCAATACGTTATGAGCACTGGCATTAACTTTAAAGCGCGAAGTAATTTGGTACCCCACAGCCAAATTCAATGTCATATAACTCGGCATCTGCACACTATTGCTAACGTCAGCATACTGTTTTGCGATCCATTTGAGTCCCGAATGCAGATGCCAATGGGCAAGATCCCAGTCCATCTGCCATTTCACGCTATGCTGAGGTACATAACGTAATTGCCGATGGGTATTTTCATCTTCGCCGTATTGATACACATAGCTGAGCTTTTGCTGGATCGGCCCCGTATTTCCACTCAAAATGAATTCACTACCCGATATTCGAGCTTTGGAGACATTGCTTGGAATATAAGTCGGTGCCGGTGAACTCACCAAATCACGATACCAACTTTGATAAAGATTCACTTCATAATTAAACCAAGCGTTATTTCCGATAAACCCTAACTCCAACGTATTGGAGTGCTCAGGATCTAACTTTGGATTCGAAAAACCCGGATAATACAGATCATTAAAGTTAGGGGCTTTAAATGCCGTCGCATAACTCAGTTTAACTTGTTGATGAGGGAGATAATTCCAGCCCGCGGCAGCTCCGAAAGTCGTATCATTCCCATAGCGCTGATTATGATCCTGACGGACACTGACATTAGCCAGATAATCGCCATTATCAAAGCCCAGCTGGCTAAATACCGCAACATTATAACGGCGAGTTTCATCATAACTCTGACTTGAACGTCCCACATCATCGTTACGTCCATCAATTCCACCACTGAGCTGCCAGTGTGGCCTGAACTGCCAGCGGTTAATCCAGTTCAAAGCATATCTCTGCGTCACATAACGAGTGTGATACGCATGATCGCGACTATCATCAATCCCATAACTGACATTTAAATCGCTATGATACGTGTCATTTTGGTAATCGCCGCCCAACACATAGAACTGTTGAAACAAATCCGTTTTAGCGACTGAATCGGGTGACCCTAAAAATCCGGCAATATTATATTCAGAGTGCCCTCGGTTCAGAATCGCTTTCCCATGCAATTGTAGCTTCGGATTAATCTGATAAGATCCGCCCACCAATGCTTGCTGAGTGTCATATCCATAATCGTGATCTAAGGTACTGGTCGGTTTAAAGTTATAGCCATCTGAACGCTCTTCGTTCACGCTGGCTTGCAGTTGCATCGCCTGATTGATTTGATGGACATAACGAACACTGCCCTGTCCATATCCTCGGTTCCCCATTCCCGCTTTCAGCCGCAGTTGCTCTTCCCCCGGCTCAGGTTTAGTGATGATATTGATCACGCCAGCCATTGCATCTGCACCATACTGCACAGCTCTCGGCCCACGAATAATTTCAATCCGCTCCACCATACTGACCGGTAAAAAGCTAATCGAGGAACCACCTGCGGTAGCACTCATCGCCCGAACGCCATCGACCAATACCAACGTATGACTGCTACTATCCCCCCGAATGGAAGTATAGGAAGTTGTGCCCCGCCCACCACTGGTTCGAATATTGACACCCGGTTGCATCGAAAGCACATCTAAAATACTGGAAGCCTGCATCCGTTCAATATCTTCCGATGTTACGACGGTATAAGCAGAAAGGACTTTTTCGGTTGATTCAGCCATACGACTGGCTGTCACTAACATTGTCGGAGTAGACTTACTCCCTTCTTGAGCATAACTATTTAGTACAACCAGACTAAACAGCACACAGCTCCATTGCTTTTTCATAATAGATCCCACTAAATAACGCGTTAGCTGTTGTTGTCTCCGGGCAGGTCTTCGGACTTCGAGATAGCCTTTCGGCCTCAAGAGCACCTTCCCACATCTCACCAGATGCAGTGGTTTGCCACTCCTGATTCATCGTTACCGCTGCGCGACAGCTCTGGATTTACACCAGATTCCCTTTTCAATGGCCTCGGCCATCACCACGGAGGCGCGATTATACGCAGTTTATTAAATAACTTTCAAATGCATCTTATAATTACTCCTTGTATTAAAATCAGGCTTACCTAAAATGACGCGCCAGAAGCGCATCAACCAAAAGAACGATCATGGCCGAAATAGCATACTCTCCAGAACAGTATCAGTCCCTTCTGAGTACGAAGGTTGAACGGATCCGTCAGCAATTTGCAGATTTAACCCCCCAACCACCAGAAGTCTTTGCATCGCAATCCGAACATTATCGAATGCGAGCGGAGTTCCGGGTCTGGCATGAGGGGGAGGATCTCTATCACATTATGTTTGATCCACAAACCAAGCATAAAATCCGTGTGGATCAGTTTCCACCGGCAAGCCTGTTGATCAACACCTTGATGCCATTACTACTGGAACAACTGCGACACAACCCAGTCTTACGTCATAAGCTATTTCAAATCGACTACCTCTCCACCCAAAGTGGCCAAGCAATTATCAGCCTGCTTTATCATAAACACCTTGATGAAGCTTGGTTACAACAAGCGACTCAGCTTCGCAACCAACTCCGTGAAAACTTCGATATTCATCTAATCGGACGCGCTCGCAAGCAAAAAATTCTACTTGATCAGGATTTTGTCGTCGAACATCTCCACGTCGATAACCAAACACTGCAATATAAACAGGTGGAAAACAGCTTCACGCAGCCTAATGCCGGTATCAATGAAAAAATGCTGGCTTGGGCACTTCAGGTCACCGCCGCACAACACGGTGATCTACTCGAACTTTATTGCGGGAATGGCAATTTTTCACTGGCCTTAGCGCGTAACTTCCGTAAAGTTCTAGCTACCGAAATCGCCAAACCGTCGGTCGATTCAGCCCAATATAATATCGCCGTCAACCAGATCGAAAATGTGAAAATTTTGCGAATGTCAGCGGAAGAATTCACCGAAGCGATGCATGGCCGCCCTTTTCAACGTCTGAGCAATGCTCAGGTCAACCTCAGTGATTACCAATGTGATACGATTTTTGTCGATCCGCCCCGATCGGGATTAGATCAGGACACCTTAAATATGGTTCAGGACTATACCCATATTCTGTATATTTCCTGTAACCCTCAGACACTACATGCCAATTTGCAGCAGCTCAGTCAAACGCATCAAATAACACGCTGGGCCATCTTTGATCAATTTCCTTATACTGATCACGCTGAAGTTGGGGTCTGGCTCACGCCACACAAGTCATAATCACAAAGGTGGGGGCGTTTTCATACAGGCACCGCCACTTCGCAACCCACCCGAATGAGGCTCAAAGGGATATGCTAAAGGCGGTGATTTATAACAGGATAAAAACAACATGCCAACACCACAAGTAGGCGTCGGAGTCATTATTCTCAATCAGGAAGGGAAATTACTCCTCGGTAAACGCTGCAATACCCATGCGCCTTTTTGGGCGCTTCCGGGAGGGAAGGTCGAACTCGGCGAGAGCTTTGAACAAACAGCAATGCGGGAAGTACAGGAAGAAACAGGTTTAACCATAGAACATGTGCAGGTCATCGGACTAACCAATAACCTGCAGACCTATCAGCACGAAGGGATCCATTTTGTCTCTGCGATTTTAACCTGCGATCCAGTTGCTCAGACGCCCTGTTTACGCGAACCCCACCGCTGTGAACAGTGGCGCTGGTTTGAAATCAATCAACTCCCAAAGCCACTGTTTGAAGCTTCCGAGCACGCTATCAGCAACTGGCAAGCCGGACAATTTTATACCCGTAGCTGATACGCTTTTGGGGTGATGCGTGTCGACGTTGGCAATAGTCTCAGTGATCGGGTATTAGGAACACTCATTTAGACCAGACGCTGACACAATTGTACCAAATCGCTTTGAATAGCACCGGCTGTCACTTCTCGACCCGCTCCCGGCCCCTGAATCACTAACGGATTACTCTGATACCAATCCGAAGTAATCGCGAACACATTATCACAGGGGCGTAAATGGACAAAAGGATGTTCTGCATCCAGTGCAATCAACCCAATCTGGGCCTGTCCCTGTTCATTAAAACGCGCTAAATAACGAATAAATTGATGGCTATGAGATGCCTGCTCCAGTTGCTGCAGCATCGGGGCATCTAGCTCCGAGCTTCGTTGCCAAAACTCATCCAGCGGTAATTCAGCCAGCGACTCCGGAATCAGTGATTGCAGCTCGATCTGCTGCTGTTCCAGGGCAAATCCAGCTTCACGCGCCAGAATCAATAACTTACGCTGTACATCCTGTCCGGACAGATCTTCTCGCGGATCCGGTTCGGTTAACCCTTGTTGCCAGGCTTCATGCAGCAACTGCGAAAATGGTTTTCGTCCATCGTACTGCTGAAACAACCAGCTTAACGTTCCTGAGAAAATCCCACTGATTTCGCGAATTTTATCTCCGGAATCGCGGAGCATCTGGATACTGGACTGAACCGGTAACCCCGCCCCAACGGTAGCGTTATAGAGCCAGTGCCCACCATATTCATGAAAGAGCTGACAGGTCTGCTGATAAAAAGACAACTCAGCGGAACCAGCATATTTATTGGCAGTAATCACATGGATCCCATGTCGAGCCAACTGCGGATAGTAACGGCTGACAGTTTCACTGGCTGTCATATCCACTACCACTAACTCATCAAAAGGATGATGCCGTAATTGATCCAATAACTCCTGCCAAATCAAAGGATGCGGTGTAAAATGATCCAAAATACTGACCGGATCAAGCCCTTGCATATTGAGCATGCCGCCGGTTCGGCCAAAGAGTCCCGCTAAAATCAACCGCTGATGAAACCGTTGCTCCAGTTCAGAGCGTTCCCGCGCAAACAGCGATAACCATAACGATCCAATATTACCTTTGCCAAAAACCACCACCCCAATCTGCCGAGGAGCATCAAACAGAGCCTGATGTAACTCCTTAACCAATGGATCTAGAGTGATCTGGGGCAATACGGCAATCAGGCTTAAATGAGCCGGCCCGTGTTGAATAAAACTGATAGGTTGGCGAGCTAATAATCGGTAAAACTGACTACTATGTTCCGCATGTTCACTCACCCCACGTCCGACCAGCGCCAGCAAACAAAATCCACCCTGTCCCTGAACCGGGCATTGCCGTGGCGCAGCCCATTGTTCAATCGACTGTAGAGCCTGCGGATAAAGCTCGGCGGTATAAGCCAGACGAATTGTGTCGCAATCACGGCGTTGCTGCCAGGTCAGCGGTTTTAACTGCTGCTCATCGAGATAACATAACAGCTGATTCAGAACCGTTTCTTGGCCATCAAAATCAATGTCAATGAGGTACACATTATCTAAAGCAGAAACAATACGGGCACCGGGACCCTCACAACGCTGACGGACAATCTGAGTCATCCCATCATCAGGGGTATAACTACATCGCAACATGAGCCGCTGTTTCGAACGAGACAACGGTTCAAGAGAGCGAGCATGTAACACCGAGGCGCCGATTCGGGAGAGTTCACTCGCCTCTGCATGGGACAACTTGGTTAATAATTTAGCGCTACGCACTTTTCGCGGATCCGCACTGTAGATCCCCGCCACATCACTCCAGATCGTCGTGGCCGCCGCATCCGACAACGCTGCGAGCTCTGTCGCTGAGTAATCACTGCCATTGCGCCCTAATGTAATCGTATGCCCACCGGGCTCCCGGGCAATAAAACCGGTGATGACTAACCGGGCATCGGCCGGATACGCTGCCAATAACTGCTGCAAAAGCGGCTGACTACAGGCAAAATCGACTTGGGGCTGAGCCCCATCTGGGGCTCGTAAAAAATCACGAGAATCAATCCAATCCGCCAACAGGTGTTGCTGTTGGAGCAATGCACTTAAGAGTCGAGCGGACCAGCGTTCCCCAAAAGAGAGGATCTCATTACATGTCCAGCGATCTAACTGCTGTTCTAGGTAATGCGTGATTTGAATTTGGTCCTGTTGCAACGCCGCCGTTAACTTAGCTGCGAGTTCTTCATTTAATAACTGAGAAACCAACTCCAACTGGTAGCTTAGCAGCGATTCTAAAACATCGACCGCGGCCGGATCGGCATTGCTCGCTAAATCTAACAACTCGAGCAACCGATTCGTGGTTTTCCCTGCCGCCGAAACCACTATCAGATCACCAGCCACCGAATAGCGCTCAATAATCTGAGTGACACGCCGGAAACAACTGGCATCCGCCAAACTGCTGCCCCCAAATTTATGAACGTGACGAGCCTGCTCGCTCATATTATTTCCCTACCGAGGCTAAAGCCTGCTCAAGATCTGCAATTAAATCTCTGGCATCTTCCAGCCCCACCGATACGCGTAACAACTGAGGGGTAATGCCAGCTTCTAACTGATCGGCCTCCGACATCCCGGCATGAGTCATCTTGGCCGGATGAGCAATTAAACTTTCGACCCCACCCAGCGATTCAGCCAGACAAAATAACTGCAATTGGTCTAAAAAGGCAGCCATACCCTGCTCATCCAAATCGATCTCAAAACTAAACATAGCTCCGAATCCACGTTGTTGCCGTTTCGCAAGTTGATGTTGGGGATGAGATTCTAACCCCGGATAATAGACCTGTTTAATCAAGGGATGCTGATCTAAAAATGCGACAATTTGCTGGGCATTTTCCTGATGTGTTCGCATTCTGGGACCCAAAGTTCGAAGCCCGCGAAGCACCAAATAACTATCAAATGCCGAACCTGTTTGTCCCTGACAGTTCGCCCACCAAGTCAAATGCTCATACAAGACTTGAGTCTTGGCTACCACCGCTCCAGCCACAACATCAGAATGACCATTAATATATTTAGTCGTAGAATGCACAACGATGTCAGCCCCCAGCGCCAACGGCTGCTGTAGTGCGGGAGATAAAAATGTATTATCAACGGCCACCAAGGCTCCATTGGAATGTGATTTCTGGCACACGGCTTCGATATCAACCAATCGCAATAACGGATTACTCGGTGTTTCAATCCAGACCAATTTAGGTGAACGAGCTAGCGCCTGCTCTAAAGCCTGCCCATCATTTTGATCCAGGAAAATCACCTCAAACAACCCACGAGCTGCCAATGATTTAAATAACCGATAACTCCCACCATAACAATCATGAGGGGCAACCAGAATATCTCCTGGATTTAATAAGGAGCAAACCAAATGCACGGCGGACATCCCGGTATTCGTAATCACCGCACCGACTCCATCTTCCAGTTCAGCCATAGCCTGCGCCAATACACTACGGGTCGGGTTATTACTACGACTATAATCAAAAGGCCCTTTCTGATTAAATGTAGGAAAACTGTAGTTGGTCGACAAATAAATAGGGGGGACCACAGAACCATATGCGGTGTCGGTTTCGATACCGTTACGCACGGCAATGGTGTTGATCTGACGTTTGCTCATGAATACTCTCGCTGACTCTAGTATGCTCGTGGTAGCTTACTATTTAGCAATAAAGACGTCAACACTTCTAGACGTCTAAAGCTCCTGCCGTACAGATTGTCATCTATAGTAAGACTGGGTACAATGTCCTCAAGATTAGTCACATTATTTAGCTTATGGCAACTGAATGGAATGGCGAGTGGATCAGCCCTTACGCTGAACACGGCAAAAAAAACGAACAGGTTAAGAAAATTACTGTTTCGATCCCTTTGAAAGTATTAAAAATATTAACTGATGAACGGACTCGACGTCAGGTGAATAATTTGCGCCATGCAACCAATAGCGAATTGCTATGCGAAGCTTTTTTGCATGCCTATACCGGTCAGCCATTACCGACGGATGACGATTTAAGCAAAGATAAAAATCAACCGATCCCTGACAGCGCTTTGGAACTCATGCGTCTGCTAGGTGTTGAGCCCCCTTCGGATAGCGATGAATAATTTTTTAACGCTCATCCCAACGTTTTTCCCATCGCGCCTTAGCACCACAGCGTTAAGGCGCGTTCAGTAGATCTCAAATATCAGATCCAGCCCGGAGCATCTGCTTTGCTCCTGTGCCCAAAGCCCGCTACAATCCTCCAACAAGTGACTCTATACCGGTTTAATAGTGCATTAAGCAGTGATGAGCGCGTCTGGCCGTGGCTTCATGTATGAAACAAACCAGACACGCACATACCATAGATGTTTACTGATCTCTTCTAACCGGAGTTTAACCTAACCCAAATCAATGCAAGCCCAGAGGCTTTCATAACAATTACATCAGAGATACGTTCAATGAGCTTAACGATCGACCAACAAATAGCGTCTGAACTAGGTGTCGCTTCGCCACAGGTTCAGGCAGCCATCGGATTACTGGATGAAGGTGCCACCGTTCCCTTTATCGCCCGTTATCGAAAAGAAGTTACCGGTGGGCTGGATGATACCCAACTGCGAACGCTCGATAGCCGGCTGAGCTATTTGCGAGAACTTCACCAGCGCCGTGACACGATTTTGCATAGCATTGAAGAACAGGGCAAACTCAATGAGTCCCTACGTCAACAAATTATGTCCGCCGACAGTAAAACTGCTCTGGAAGATTTATATCTGCCCTATCGTCCCAAACGTCGAACCAAGGGCCAAATTGCCAGAGAAGCAGGTATTGAACCTTTAGCCCAGCAATTACTTGAAAATCCACAACTGGATCCGGAACAATGCGCGCAAGATTATCTCAATCCAGATGCCGGATTCGCCGATACCAAAACAGTTCTGGACGGTGCCCGGGCGATTTTAATGGAACAATTTGCTGAAAATGCCCAGTTACTCGCCGATCTACGAAGCCAACTCCAGGAACAAGCCCTGTTAACCTCAAAAGTTATTGATGGTCAGCAGCAAGCCGGACAAAAATTCCGGGATTATTTTGATTATCAGGAACCCTTACGAGAGGTTCCGTCACATCGGGCACTGGCGATGCTTCGTGGCCGTAATGACGGCATCCTTCAATTGGCCTTGCAATGGGGTGAACCCGATGCAATCCTTCATCCAGCCCAAGTGGTCATTGCCCAACATCAACAAATCCAAAATCTAAATCGTCCAGCCGATCCATGGCTGCAATCGGTCGTGCAATGGACCTGGCGGGTCAAATTGAGCCTTTCTCTAGAGAATGAGCTTCTCAACCAATTGCGGGAACATGCTGAATCGGAGGCAATTCATGTCTTTGCCGACAATTTAAAAGATCTACTCATGGCCGCACCAGCCGGACACCGGATCACACTGGCGCTGGATCCGGGGATCCGCACCGGAGTCAAAGTGGCGGTGATTGACGGCACCGGCAAACTGTTAGCCACGGATACGGTTTATCCTCATCCTCCCAGGAATCAATGGGATCAATCGATTGCAACCCTAGCCCGCCATTGCAAAACTCATCAGGTATCGTTGGTGAGTATCGGAAATGGCACCGCCTCACGGGAAACCGACCGGCTGGTCGCTGATTTGGAAAAACAGCATCCAGAACTCACCCTACAGCGAGTCGTGGTCAGTGAAGCCGGAGCGTCGGTCTATTCCGCATCGGAATTAGCCGCCCATGAATTTCCAGATCTGGACGTTTCGCTACGGGGAGCCGTATCCATTGGCCGGAGACTACAAGATCCATTGGCAGAGTTGGTGAAAATTGATCCCAAATCGATTGGTGTGGGTCAATATCAGCACGACGTCAATCAGGCGGAACTCTCCAAAGAATTAGCCAATGTCGTCGAGGACTGTGTGAATGCCGTAGGCGTCGATGTGAATACGGCATCTCCGGCGCTCTTGGAGCATGTCTCCGGACTCTCTAAAACACTCGCACAAAATATCGTGCTGTATCGCAATGAAAACGGACCGTTCCCGGATCGTAAAACCTTAACCAAAGTTCCGCGTCTTGGAGCCAAAGCCTTCGAACAATCCGCTGGATTTTTGCGGATCCGGGGGGGGAACAATCCTCTGGATGCCAGTGCCGTGCATCCGGAATCCTATCCATTGGTTCAAAAAATTCTAAAAAATACCTCATATTCCATTGAGCAGGTGATGAGCAACGCGACGCTTCTACACCAGTTCAATGCTGCTGATTATGTCGATTCTCAATATGGATTACCCACCATTTCCGATGTTTTAAAAGAACTGGAAAAACCGGGACGAGATCCTCGCCCTGAATTCAAAACCGCTCAATTCAAAGAAGGGGTTGAAACGCTTACCGATCTCAAAGTCGATATGCGTTTGGAAGGCACCGTCACAAATGTGACCCACTTCGGTGCTTTTGTGGATATCGGCGTGCATCAGGACGGTTTAGTGCATATCTCATCGTTGGCTGATCGTTTTGTCAAAGATCCCCGAGAAGTTGTTAAAACCGGTGATGTCGTCACCGTGAAAGTCCTCGAAATCGATTTAGAGCGAAAACGAATTGCACTAACTATGCGAATGGATGAATCTGCGCAGCAAACCGCCAAACAACCCCAAACAGCCACAGGAAACTCTCGTTCATCATCTACAGTGAAACCGAAAGCCTCTCGAAGCGCCCAAACGGCCGCTCCAAATAACGCTTTTGCCGAAGCCTTCGCTAAAGCTGAATTCAAGAAATCCAGATAGTCATTCACTGACTCAAAGGGGAGCGATCCGCTCCCCTACGCTTAAATGCATAAATTAGGACACGCTAGCGGTGTTTTCAGTCAATGGTTTAGCAGGCTGAACTTCTTCTGATACCAACGGTTCCTCCGAAAGCTGGATCGGACGCCGTTTCTGATGGATCATTCCCATAATATAAAAAGCTAACATCAGCACCATCAACCAACCAGATAGTGAATATAATGCGGCATAGCCCGTTTTCACCGCAATCATTCCAAATAAAATTGCACCGCAGCCATTACCAATATCTAGCATATTATAAAATGTCGCACTTGCGGCACTACTTTTATCCATAGACACTCGGGTCAGGATCTGAGTCTGTAATCCCGGGAATAAGGTTCCAAGACCAAAGCCGTACAAAATCGAACAAACGATAAACCAGATTTCACTGGTAATATGCGCCAATAAAAAGAAGGATACTAAGAATAAAAGGATCCCGGGAATAATAATACTAGAGGGACCATTTCGATCATAAATGCGGCCAGAAAAAACTCGAGCAATACACACACATACAGTTGATATCAAAAAGAAATATCCTGGATGCTGAATATGATTTATATTTGCAAAAATAGAAATGAAATTCAGAACACTGCCATACCCAATCCCGAATAGTAGTGTCAACAAAGCGGGTAACCGAGCGCCTTTCACTGCAAATTGATCAAAGATGGATATATGTGATTTTCTACGTGATACATTTAAATTTTTAGTCCGTTCGAAATGACAAAAATAAGTCCAGACTAACGCGATTACCTGACAAGCCACCGCAACCCAAAAAACGTAAGAATAGCTATAATCCAGTGCCAGCCATAACCCTAGTGCAGGAGCAACCGCCATGGCGACAGTTGTTCCTAAACCAAAAAATCCCATACCTTCGCCTTTTTTGGAATTAGGAATAATGACCGCTGCTAACGTCGCATAAAAAGTTGTGGCAATACCAAAACCAACACCATGTACAACCCTAATCATTAATAATCCATTGACACTACCAAATATCATATAACTGAATGCACACAAGAAAGAAATAATAATCCCTAGGAATAAGCACTTCGTCGTCCCTAGATATTTTTTACCGATATCCGTACACAATCGAATAATAATTGCTGAAAAAACAAAGATCCCCGCAACGAGACCCACTTGTGTTGGCGTCCCTCCCATTTTCGAAACATACAATGGAAGAACCGGTAGCAATAAATGAAATCCAGAAAAAAATATCCCATTGGTTACAATGAGTGAAATAAAATTCATATTCCACAAATTATCTCCATTAGAATTTCGACTCGACATAATGCCATACTCCTTTATTATAAATCTGACTATCTCCCTGAATAATTAAATCAGTTAGTGATGACCAGAATGATCAAACGTCATTGAAATAAAATTAATGAATATGAAGTAACACTGACATCGCATGTAGCTTGAACAAGCCATATATTCCAGCAGGAAACTGGATATAATAAATAGCCAAAACGGCATTTCCACACATAGGTACAACAACAAATGGAGATTACATCAGCATTTCGACTTTAGAGCGACGATCCAATATAACATCAAGACATCTTAAATAAATTCATCGCATTGATGATTTATAAAACCTCCTAAAAAATAATTCCTTAAACTATAAATGAGTATCTAGCTACATTCATTTTTTGTCAATAGAGAAAAAAGCTATCGTTATTTTCTTACATCTTATAAAATTCAAATATAGATTACATTTTTAGTTATATTTTATTTAGCATGGACAACTAATTTTATACATCTAAAATCCTCACCGAGCAGATCTTTATTTTATCGTCTACTGAATAGATTCATTGAATATATTAAAAAAACAATTTAATTTAATAATGACTTCATTTAAAAACTAATTCGATTAGATTGATAATATTAATAAGATTTTTTTATATTCATATTAAATAATTTCTATGTAAAAAAATCACATATAATAAATACATTCCTTCATATCAAAATTTAATTCCGATGATATGGACAAATTTGCTTTTAAATAAGTCTACATCAAATCAATGATTATCTAACGGCCCCTGTCGTACCCCTCCATTGACCGAAACGTCCCAAGGGAACTCATTAGAACACAAAGCTCCAGACACAACGCCTGGAGCTTTTATCACTAAGATCAGCTAATCCGAGTAATGGTGATATAACGATAGGGATCCATCTTGATGGATTGCCATTACATCAATATTTTCGGCTGGCTTCGCCGGATCCCCCATCCCTGGGGCCTGTTTCGGCATACCGGCCACAGCTAATCCAATCACATCTTTCGGGGCCGCTTTAAGCAGCGACCGCATATCCATCACCGGAACATGGCCCTCAAACACATACCCCTTCAGTTGGGCAGTATGACAGGAACGAACTTGTTGCGGTATTTTCGCCTGCTCTTTAATGCTTCGCATATCAGTTTCAACATGATCGACGACGCTATAGCCTTGTTTTTGCATCATTGCCGACCAACGTAAGCAACAGCCGCAGTTTTCAGAACGATGTAATTCGATCGTTTCAGCGGCCAAAACTTGCCCGGATAATCCCAATGCGAGTAGTGCTAAAGCGAATTTTTTCATCATTAATCCTCTTATCCTAAATTGTAAGTTCAAACAATATTCGCAATATCAATAGGTTGTAGCAGCGACAAGGATCGGGATCGGTTCAAGCGGACCGACGGTCCGAGAAAGGTAAACTTTGGCAGATATCGGCTGTTGCAGCATTTGACCATACACGGCGGGATTTTGAATATGGATGGGAGCGATAAACGTGAAACAAAGCGCACAGTGATTTGATTCGGAATCCACACTCTCAGGACTATGGTCCACCGGAGTGACAATCGCACACCCGGCATCAATTGATGAAGAAACCAGATGCATAGGAACGCTGGCATGAGCCCATCCAAAGAAGAGACTCAGCAGACATAGGATTATCAGTACCCGTTTGTGATGCATCCAGTTCCATACAAAATAGTTTGACTGAGCATGATGCTAAACGTTACAGCTACAGGAAAGTCAATGCTTAAGATACAATTCCGATTAAATAGTAACCGAGAGTCCTGGCTGAGCCGGCAACTGATAGGAAGACTGGTAGCGATGGGCAATCACCTGATTACGAAAGCGCATGGCTTTAACTTCTTCGGGGGAACTGGGCGCTCCCGGTGGAGCTCGATGATAATAATCGCGATCGCGCAGCTGGCTGGATTTAGCGCGGGCTAAAAGCGCATCTAAACTCACATTACTCAATGGCAATCGACGATTGTCGTTCGGATCCCCTTGCTGTTCCTGCTGTTCTTTTCCTGAAAATGAATGCTCTTCCTGCTGCTGAGTTTTTTCTTCAATACGAGGATGTTGTTTCTGCGTTGAATGTGAAGCGGTAGGAGTAGCCAGCTTATGGGAAGCGGTGCGAGCCTGATCGCCATGTCCCCCAACCTGAGCGCCACTGGGATTAGCAGCCATTTCTTTCGGGGGAATAATCTGCGGACGTTGAATATTATCACGACGAGCGTCTTCCGTCGGCGGATTCACCGCCAACGGGACAATATTGGGAAGTGTTACATTGATATTCATAATCTAGGCTTGAATATCGAGTAAACTACCTACCATCTGGTTATGAGTCTGGATCACCTTCGCTCCGGAACGAGCATAAAGTTCGCCCTGCTTCAACCCCAGCATCGCATCAGTCACTCGTTGATCACCAGGCTGAGATGGTTTTTTACTAGCCACATCGGCAAGCTGCTGACTACTTTGAGTCACCTGTTCATCAGCATGGCGAACCATTTGCACCCCAGAGATATCAGCTCGTTGAATCTCCATCGCAACCTCCATGCTTTCAGTTCATCAACTCTATTATAGCCAAGTGACCAGTTTTTAATCAACTGAAAAGAAAATTTTCTATACTTTCGACAAATTCTCGTGGATGGGAAATAAACGGCGCATGGGATGCTTTTGCAATCAGTTGTTGTTGAATATTTCGGTATTGCAAATGCGCTGGCATCGCCTGTTTGGGAACCAACGAATCCAGAGCACCGAAAATCTGCAACCAAGGGACCTGAAGGCTTGATAGTCCGGATCTTAAATCAATAGTTTTTAACCACTCAATCCCTTGATTTAAATGTGTCAAAGCCGGTTCTGGCCTTTGTTGTAATTGATGACGGATCTGCTGGATATCTGCTTTTGCCCGGGGACTACCTAACGTCTGAATCGCTAAAAAACGATCGAGGGTTTTGCGATAATCCTGAGTTAATCCCTGCGCAAAAAAAGCTAAGACATCGGGTTTAATTCCCGGCCATTGCTTTCTTTCTACAAACGTAGCAGTACTGGCTACCGTAATTAATTTTGAAACTTGTGAAGGACAGCGCAAAGCTATCTGTAATGCCAATAACCCCCCCATACTCCATCCAAGCCATATCCCTTCAGGGAGTATTCGACTCAACTGCTCACAGGTCTCATCAAAGGTGATAAGTTCTGCTGGCTGACTCAACCCATACCCGGGCAAATCCACTAAATACAGTGAAAAACGTTCAGCCAAGCGATTGGCAACACTCTCCCAAATGGCACTGTTCATTCCCCAGCCATGGAGTAAAATCAGATTAGGTCCGGATCCCCGCTGTTCAACATGCAGTGTCATATTTACATCTCTTGGTTCATTCATAGGTCTATGGTCGCGATTCTTGAATATACAAAACAGTCTTGGCTAAACTGGTTTTATCACCTTCAACGTTGCTTAGGATGCCAGCAATCACTAGATCAACACAGCCACTGGTGCTCTGAATGTCTGACCCAATTAACCCCCATCTATACCCATCGTTGTTTACAATGTGCGCTGCCAATTGCATCCGGAGATCGATGTGGTCACTGCTTGCATGAAGCACCTTACTTTGACGAGACATTTACTTTTGATGATTACCGCTGGCCTCTGGCACAGTTTGTCCAACAATTCAAACATCGCCGGCAAACTCAGTTAGCCCAAGGGCTTGCTGAATTATTTTACAGCTATCACCCAGATCTTGATAGCGCATGCCTGTGTCCCGTCCCCATGCATTGGCGAAAACGCTGGCAACGTGGGTTTAACCAGAGCGAACTACTTGCCAGAGCACTGGCTAAGCAGTTCCGACTCCCTTATCGCTCACTTTTTTCTAAACCCAAGTCCAGTGCCGATCTCATTGGTTTATCCCGAAAACAACGCCAACACATTGTCAAAAACAGCTATCAACTGCTCCCCAATCAATCATTACCTGATCAGGTAACTTTAGTCGATGATGTGATGACCACGGGCGCGACGTTAAACGAGCTAGCCCGGCAACTCAAACAAGCAGGCGTTGCTAAAGTGGATTGTTGGGTGCTAGCACGAACCCCGGTCCATCATCATCCCAGTGAAAATTCTCTATAGCACCACCCCAACTCATTGATATCCATCTAACTCGTTCAATAGTCTCATATTATAAGCGCATAACCGTGTTGCTCCTGATAAAATTATATTTTGATAACGACAAAAATAATCACGAAAGATCAACAGCCCCTAGCTTTTGAACGATTATTCAATTTATAATAAAACCTACTAAATTAGTCAGGTATGTAAGGACGACTTTATGATATCCATTTCTACCGCCGCGCAGCAGCATTTTGTTAAGTTATTAAGCGCGCAACCTGAAGGTACAAATATTCGCGTATTCGTTATTAACCCTGGTACGCCTCATGCGGAATGTGGTGTCTCTTACTGCCCGCCAGACAGTATCGAAGAGGAAGATCTTCAGTTCCCTTTTGAAGGGTTTAAAGCACTCGTTGACGCAGCCAGTGCACCATTTTTAGAAGACGCCGAAATTGATTTCGTAACAGATAAAATTGGTTCTCAACTGACACTCAAAGCACCGAATGCCAAAATGCGTAAAGTAGCCGATGATGCGCCTTTGATTGATCGTGTCGAGTATCTCATTGAAAGTGAAGTAAATCCCAATTTAGCCGCTCATGGTGGCCGGGTCACGGTCTTAGAATTAACCGATGACGGCATTGCCATCGTGCAATTTGGCGGTGGATGTAATGGCTGTAGTATGGTTGATGTGACCCTCAAAGAGGGAATAGAAAAACAGCTGCTCGAAGCATTTCCGGATGAACTCAAAGGTGTTCGGGACATTACCGAGCATCAATCAGGTGAACATTCCTATTATTAGCCCCAGCGTTATCGTTATCTAAAGAGACTCACGAAATAAGCCATTGCAAATACTACACTGGCCGAGTCCAGATAAACTAAGGACGTGACATCAATGATAAACCTGCCTAAAACTAATTTTCAGCAGGTTTATCATCGTAATTATTCATCTTTTTGCGAACGGGCTAACAAATCAGTGGCCGCGGCCGATGCCGATTTATGCTGATAAAGCACCTGATAGACTTGCTCAATAATTGGCATTTCAATGCTGAATTGCTGAGCCAACTGGTAGACTTCTTGAGTATTTCGATACCCTTCGACAACCTGACCGATAGCCTCTTGAGCCTCTGTAATAGACTGCCCTTGTCCCAAAGCTAAACCAAAGCGACGATTTCGAGACTGATTATCGGTACACGTTAACACTAAATCGCCGAGTCCAGCCATCCCCATAAACGTTTCAGGAAGTGCTCCAAGAGCCAACCCCAAGCGCATCATCTCCCGCAATCCGCGGGTGATCAGCGCGGTTCGGGCATTGGCACCGAAGCCTAAACCATCCGCAATCCCGGCACCTATGGCAATCACATTTTTAACGGCGCCCCCCAGCTGAACACCAATCATATCGCGATTGGTATACACTCGAAAACTCCGCTCACAGTGCAACAATGAGGCTAAATCACTGACAAACGTTTCATCAGCCGATGAAACCGAGATCGCTGTCGGCAACCCTTTAGCCAGCTCTCCAGCAAACGTTGGTCCGGAGATAACGGCCAGCGTTCGACTCGGACCTAAAACTTCAGCCGCCACATCTGAAAGCAAATGCCCAGTTTTAGGTTCAAGGCCTTTCGTCGCCCACACAATCCGAGCCGTCTCAGACAAATGAGGTTTGATGTGTCTGAGGACATCCGCAAAGGCATAGCTAGGCACAACAATCAAAACATCGTCAGCTTGTTGCAAAGTTGCAGCTAAATCATCGCTAATCAGCAGTGATTCCGGAAACGGGATCCCCGGTAAAAAAGCGCTATTACAACGATCACGGGACAAATGCGCCATGTGCTCAGGCTCATGCCCCCACAATAAGGTAGGGTGCCCATTACGAGCCACAGCAATAGCAAGTGCCGTCCCATAAGAGCCGGCACCGAGCACACATAAAGGAATGCGATTAGGCATTAGTGTTGAATATTCTGTTCACCCTCTGCCGCAGCCGCTTGTTCGAGATAATTTGCAAACATAGCGTCAAAATTCACAGGGGCTAAATTTAACTGAGGGAATGAACCACGGTTGACCAAGCTGGCCACAACTTCACGGGCATAGGGGAACAAAATATTAGGTGTATAAGCATTGACCGCATGGGCTAACTGAGCCGGTTCCATATTAGCCAGCGTAAAGATCCCTGCTTGTTTTACTTCACATAAAAAAGCAGTTTTATCGTCATGAGTGGCTGTTACAGTCAAAGTCAGTACAACTTCATACACATTTTCACCCAGCTCTTCGACATTGTTATCCAAATCGACTTTTACTTCTGGCGCCCATTCCTGCTGAAAAACAGCGGGTGAATTGGGAGTTTCAAAAGAAATATCTTTGGTATAAATACGCTGAATAGCGAATTCAACTTCCTTATTTTCATTTGCGGCGTCAGCCATAATCAAAAACCCTATTATTAATGGTGTAACGACTTACCCGGTCCAAAACCAGGCATACAACAGGAACCTGAATCTGGTTCCCTTATCTTTTATGTTGTTATTTTTTTACTAAAGGTAGATTAGCACTGTTCCAAGCGTTAATACCACCTTGCATAAAATAAACTTCTTTAAAGCCAGCCTTAGAGAATACTCTGGCAACTACAGAAGCTTTGTTACCTAGCTCACAGGCTACGACAATCGGCTGTTCCCGATATTTCTCATAGGCTTTTAAATCATCGACCGTCACTTTGGACTGAGTCAAATTGACCGAGCCGGCAATATGCCCTTTACGGTATTGATCCCCCGAGCGAACATCTACAATCACCGCATCTCGTTTATTGATCAGCTGAGTCACTTGCTGATAAGCAATTCCTTTGACTCCAGACAACAACGGCACAATGAAGCTATAAATCACAGCGGCGAGTAACACGACCCATAACGCACAAAGTAACAGATGGGTCTGAATAAACTCTATAATTTGCGGCATTCCCAACAGTAATTCCCCAGATAAACTTAAAACATAGGCCGCTGAGTATACACCGAGCGACTTCTAAGATCAGCTGGGTCGATTACAATCTGCCCCAAATTTCACACTCTGTAACAAAGAATTATCTTTAATATTGATCTGTTTTAAGAATAGACAGGTGACGTCGGCTCAAAATGTAGTAAAATTTCAGCAGATTTGATCAGAATTATATTTAACTAACAGGTAATCTTTATGTCTGCAAATAAAAAACCTTTAGCGCTTATCATTATGGATGGTTGGGGCTATCGTGCTGATAGTGCCAACAATGCCGTGGCTCAAGCAAATACTCCCGTTCTGGACCGTCTAGCGGCCACCAAAGCCAGCACTATCATTTCTGGTTCAGGTCTCGATGTCGGTCTTCCAGATGGACAGATGGGTAACTCTGAAGTTGGCCATACCAATATTGGTGCAGGCCGCATCGTCTATCAAGATCTGACTCGCATCGATAAAGATATTGCTGAAGGGACTTTCTTCAAACATCCAGTCCTCACTTCAGCCGTTGAAAAAGCCGCAGCGGCAGGAAAAGCCGTCCATATTTTAGGCCTGCTGTCTCCCGGTGGTGTACACAGCCATGAAAACCACATGATGGCAATGGTTGAACTCGCCGCTAAACAAGGTGCTGAAACCATCTATGTACATGGCTTTTTAGATGGACGTGATACTCCACCTCGAAGTGCCCAGGGGTCTATCGATAAATTTGAAGCTAAATTTAAAGAAGTCGGCAAAGGCCGTTTTGCTAGCTTAGTCGGCCGTTATTATGCAATGGACCGAGATAATCGTTGGGACCGGGTTCAATCAGCTTATGATTTATTGACCCAAGGTAAAGCTGAATTTAGCGCTGCCTCAGCAACCGAAGGCTTAGCCGCCGCTTATGCACGTGATGAAAACGATGAATTTGTGAAAGCGACTCGCATTGGCGATACAGCAGCCATCGCCGATGGCGATGCGGTTATTTTCATGAACTTCCGTGCTGACCGAGCTCGTGAAATTACTCGCGCTTTCGTAGATACTGACTTCACAGGATTCGCTCGTGATGTTCGTCCTGCCTGTGAATTTGTAATGCTGACTCAATATGCGGCCGACATCCATACCACATGTGCCTATCCCCCTGAAGATTTAGTCAACACGCTGGGTGAATGGTTAGAGAAAAAAGGCAAAACGCAGCTGCGTATTTCTGAAACAGAAAAATATGCACATGTCACTTTCTTCTTTAACGGCGGTAAAGAAGATCCATTCCAAGGTGAAGATCGTGAAATCGTCCCTTCACCACAAGTTGCGACCTATGACCTGCAACCTGAAATGAGCTCTAAAGAGCTGACCGATAAGATGGTGGCCGCGATTAAGAGTGGCAAATACGATGTCATCATCTGTAACTATCCAAATGGTGACATGGTTGGTCATACTGGAGTCATGGAAGCGGCCGTTAAAGCCTGTGAAGCCGTCGATCAGAGCATTGGTCGGGTCGTTGAAGCATTGGAAGAAGTCGGTGGCGAATGTTTAATTACAGCCGACCACGGTAACGCAGAACAAATGGTTGACCCAAAAACCGGGGGTATCCATACTGCTCATACCAACTTGCCCGTTCCATTTATTTATGTTGGCCGTGAAGCCACTATGAAAGAAAATGGACGCCTTAGTGATATCGCCCCCACCATGTTGACGCTGATGGGAGAAGAAATTCCAGCGGAAATGACTGGTCACTCGCTAGTGGTTCTGAAATAATGCGCTTATGATGCGTATTAAGAAACAACTATTACAGTTGATTTGTGCCAGCTTCGTCGCTGGCACTTTTATATGGCCTTTCGTCAGCTTTTCAGTGGCTGCAGATGAAGTCAGCCAAGAGCAACTGGATAGTGTAACAAAAGAACTAGGAAAAACTCATCAGGTCACCAAACGAGCCCAAAAGTTGTTAGCCCGATTGGAAAAGCAACTGAAATCGGATGAATTACAGATCGCCCGGCAAACTCAAAAAGTAGCCCGGACCCAACAAGAAATCATTCAACATCAACAGCAGCTCGATCAACTCAAATCTCAAGCCCAAACACTGCAGCAACAGCAACAGCAGCAACGACAGTTATTACGACAGAACATGATTGCCGCCTATCAAATGGGCCAGGGTAGTTATTTAAAAATGCTACTCAATCAAAATAAAACGGCTCAACTTGAACGAATGATGGGCTATTATCAGTACCTGACACAAGCCCGGCTCGAGCAAATTAAAGCACTGGAACAAACAACGCAGCAATTAACCCAAAACCAACAGCAACAGCAACAACGACTGGAATCACTCAATCAATTGTTAGCTGACCAAAAACAGCTCCAAAATCAACTGGCGAAGCAACAGCAAAAACGTCAGCATACGGCGAAACAAACCAATCGTTTACTCGCCAATAGCCGGTTAAAAACAGAACAACTTAATCAGGCCAAGGCTTATCTGGCCAGAGAACTGGCTGAAAATGCAATTCCGGAAGTGCAACTCTCTGGCCTCACTCATCATCAGTTAAACTGGCCGGTTACCGGTAAAATTATTCACGATTATCACTCACTCCAGCTAGGCGGTAACCGCTGGGATGGCGTTGTATTGCAGGCCAAATTGGGAACACCGGTCAAAGCGATAGCTGACGGTCAGGTGGTATTTGCCGATTGGCTTCGAGGATATGGGTTAGTGATCGCACTTAACCACGGCCATCATTATCTGAGTCTATACGGATACAATCAATCACTGCTGCATCAGGTCGGTGACAAAGTGAGCCGGGGACAACCTATTGCCACGGTCGGAAATACAGGGGGCCAAGAACAACCAACCCTGTATTTTCAGATCCGCTATAAATCCGGTGTTGAAGACCCACACCAATTTATTCGTTAATTCGAGTGATCACTTCTAATTCATTGAGGATCCGCAACGCCTGTTCTCGAGTTTCACCACACACCCAGTCACTAAACTGGAATCGAAGGCAGACGGCAGGACGCTCCGGTTTTCCAAACAATTTGCAAAGATTATGGTCATCTAACTGAATGCACCGAACACCTGCGGGTTTTCCGTCAGGCATTCCAGGGATCGGAGAAGTAATACTTGGGGCAATGCAGCACGCCCCACATCCAGCCCGACATTCAGTTGACGATTGACTCATGCACACTCCAAACTTTTAAAGTTCACGACTCGCCATATGCACCGACTGGATCCGACGCTGTACTTTGGTAATCCCATCAACAACGAGGGTTTCTGTGTTTAACCGCCCCTGACCATCTCGCCAGATCCCTCGCAGTAAATCCCCTTGAGTAATACCGGTTGCAGAAAAAATAACCCGATCCGAACTCACTAACTGCGATAACGTCAAAACTTGATTGACTTCTAACCCTTGCATTTGACAGCGATGAATTTCAGTCGCTGCGATTTGCTGATTTTCAACTGAAGAACCTTTTACCTGATCCCGAGGTAACAAACGGGCTTGCATATCACCGCCCAGCGCCCTAACAACTGCCGCAGAAACCACACCTTCAGGTGCCCCACCGATACAATACATCACGTCGACATCACTCTGCTCAATACACGTTAAGATCGACGCAGCGACATCCCCATCCGGAATAGCAAACACTCGCACACCTTGTTGATAAAGCGATTCAATCAAATGATCATGACGAGGCTTGGCTAATGTCACCACCGTTAAGTTTGCCAGTGGTTTTTCCAGTACATCCGCGATCCGCTGTAAGTTATCCATCAAGGACAGATTAAGATCAATCATCCCTTTCGCCTTGGGACCCACCACTAATTTTTCCATGTACATATCAGGAGCCCGCAAGAAACAATCTTTTTCACCGGCAGCCAGAACCGTGATCGCATTGCTTTGCCCCATTGCTGTCATTCGGGTTCCTTCAATCGGATCAACCGCAATTTCAACAATGTCGCCCCCCATACCGATGCGCTCTCCGATGTAGAGCATAGGGGCCTCATCAATTTCCCCTTCACCAATCACGATTTCGCCATCGATCGGCATGTCATTCAGCTGTTCTCTCATCGCCGCAACGGCGGCGCCATCAGCTTCATTTTTATTACCACGGCCTAACCACTGATATCCGGCCAGCGCAGCAGCTTCGGTCACTTCAGCAAACCGAAAAGCCAACTTCTCATTCATCACATCAACCTTCGTTAACTAACCTTAAATCCTGTAATTGCCGCGATCCTAGCATATTTATCCAGCAAAGAAGCGATGAAATCCAAGTCAATAAAATAATAAATGTTCTGCATCAAAGGTTGTGAAGTTCATTTAGGAACGTCGGACTATTTTAGGGCGTTTTTTGCCATATCCCCGATCTTTTAATGACCGCCCCCATTGATCTTTCCAGGCATCCAAACCACTTCGGGCATTTCCGGCAATAAGACATGCGGCCAAACTGGGACTCGCAAACTGATGATCCCGTAAAAACTCATATCCTTGTTCTGTTTCTACGAGCACATGTTCTCGAAGCAACTGTTCTCGAAGTTCACGAACCGCCGGGCGCATGGACTCGGTTAATCCCAGATTGGCCGTTGAGCCCTTGGTGACGACAAACTGAGGACGACTTTTACTTCCCGCCGGATACCCATAAGCACTGGCCCGTTTAACCTCAAACTGAAAATCAGCCTGAATTTTTTCCTGGACCGCTTCCGGATTGATCAAACTTTGCAGTGCCTGCAACTGATGATACATATCAATAGGGATAATCGCCGCTTGCTGACGCCCTTCATTATCGACAATAAAATTAACCCGGTTTAAATCAAAATCCTTATCCATCAATGATTTCCTAATCGTTAAAAACACGAGGGGTATTATCGTTTATCGTGCCATAACCCCGTGGAATAGTTTTATCTAATTCACTCAGCTCACGGAACAATCACAGACGTTCAACCGTCTCAAACATAGCCTCTTGAGTCATAATATTCCAGATATGAAAAAGCCCCGCAATAGCGAGGCTTTAGGAAACAAATCACAATAATTATAACTGCATAGACTGACGTAATTTTTTCAACGCATTTTTTTCAAGCTGACGAATTCGTTCAGCCGAAACCTGATATTCATCAGCAAGTTCCTGCAACGTGGCTTTGTCATCATCCAACCAACGACGAGTCACAATATGCTGGCTGCGATCGTCGAGCGTATTTAACGCCGCAGACAACCGATTAGCGGCATGAACTTCCCAGTTATCGTTTTCAATGCCTTGAGCAACATCGGATGTTTTGTCTTCCAAATACTGAACCGGAGCAAAACTTCCTTCGCTATCATCATCCACGCTCACATCAAAAGCCTGATCCTGCGCAGCCATGCGCGACTCCATCTCTTCGACTTCTCGAGTCGAAACCCCCAATTCATTGGCAACGGTAGAGATTTCATCTTGACTGAACCAACCCAGCCGTTTTTTCGACTTGCGTAGATTAAAAAATAGTTTACGTTGCGCTTTAGTGGTCGCAATTTTTACAACACGCCAGTTGCGCAATACATATTCATGAATTTCTGCTTTAATCCAATGGACGGCAAAAGAAACCAGTCGGACTCCATGATGGGGATCAAAACGTTTTACCGCTTTCATCAACCCGATATTGCCTTCCTGAATCAAGTCTGATTGAGGCAAACCGTAACCGGAATAATTTCTGGCAATATGCACGACAAAACGCAAATGAGACATAACCAGCTGGCGAGCTGCTTTCAAATCGCCATGCTCCCACCAACGAAGAGCCAACGCCTTTTCTTCTTCCTCCGTCAGCATTTTAATGCTGTTAACGGTCTGAATGTAAGCTTCAATACTCCCTTGGGGGACTAAAGCCATAGACGTTAAATTATCGCTCATCACTAAACCTCAACATCACGTTTATTGGATAAAGACCTAAAAACTCATATTTAGTTTACCACGGGCAATAGGGATTGCCAAACTCTGTCTATATCACATTTCTCTATAAAAGTAGAGTCCTGCCACATAAAAAAGTTCCCTACAAAAAAGCCGCCTTATCTAAACAAAGCGGCAACCAATTGACTGTAATTGAACATCAATTTTGGAGATTTTAACGGGCTAACCAGCCCCCATCAACGGCAATGGTATAACCATTAATGTAGTCAGAAGCAGCTGAAGCTAAAAAGACAGCCGGCGCCGCAACGTCTCGAGGAGTTCCCCAACGTCCGGCTGGAATACGATCCAAGATTTCGCTGGAACGATCATTATCAGCTCTCAGTGCTGCGGTATTATTCGTAGCCATATAGCCAGGGGCAATCGCATTCACATTAATATTATATTTGGCCCATTCGTTCGCTAACAAGCGGGTAACCCCCATGACACCACTTTTAGAGGCAGTGTACGATGGGACTCGAATTCCCCCCTGGAAAGATAACATCGAGGCGATATTAATGATTTTGCCGCCATTACCTTGTTTAACAAACTGCTTCGCAATCGCCTGAGACATAAAGAATACAGATTTAATATTGAGATTCATGACATCATCCCAGTCTTTCTCTGTAAAGTTTAAAGCGTCTTCACGACGAATAATACCCGCGTTATTTACCAAAACATCAACATGGCCATATTCACTCAGAACTCGATCAATATGACTATCGAATTGATCTATTTCAGCCATGTTGGCATGAATATCGAGGAATTTATGACCTGCTTTTTCCATCATAGTTTTTGTTTCTGTCGGTTCTACAATATTGATCCCGGCAATCGAACATCCAGCTTCAGCTAAACCAAGTGCCATTCCCTGACCCAAGCCTGTATCGCAGCCAGTCACAATGGCGACTTTTCCGGCTAAATCGAAACTATCCAAAATCATATATAACCCCTTTTCCATATATATTCGAAAAACGTCTTACATCCGACGTATCTAATGGTTACTAATATAAGTTCAAAGAACCATCATTTCAACGTTTATGAAATATTGTTTTAATTTTGGTTTTAAGATAGAGAACTGGCTCACAACTTTTCGGGTTTTGATAAAATCACGTTTTATAAAATATGAAATGTGACATAGATAATCTTTTCAACCACCTCTATAATAGAGAACAACTAATAACATGCTCAAAACAGGAAAAGGTAGCTATTTATGGGAGCAACAAAACAGGTTGAACCGGTTTCATCGGTACTCAAAGTGTTTGGCATCCTTCAGGCTCTGGCAGAACAACGAGAGATAGGAATTACGGAAATTGCCCAGCGACTGATGATGTCAAAAAGCACGGTCTATCGGTTCTTACAAACGATGAAGATGGCAGGTTACGTTTCTCAGGAAGACGATACTGAAAAATATACCCTCACCTTAAAACTATTCGAATTAGGCTCTAAAGCCTTGGAACATGTCGAACTCATCTCTTTAGCCGATAAAAAAATGCGAGAACTGGCGACTAAAACCGGTGAAGCCATGCATTTGGGGGCACTCGATGAAGATGCGATTATTTATATCCATAAAATTGATTCCCGTTACAATTTGCGTATGTACTCACGAGTAGGGCGTCGAAATCCACTCTACAGCACAGGGATCGGGAAAGTACTGCTGGCTTACCGAGATGAAGCTTTTGTCCGTGATGCTCTTAAAGATGTTGAATTCATCGCGCATACAAACAACACCATCACCGATGTCGAACAATTCATAGAAGAACTCGCAAAAGTACGTGATGAAGTCGTCGGTGAAGACCGTGAAGAACAAGAAGAAGGACTAAGATGTCTGGCCGTTCCAGTATTTGACCGATTTGGGGTGGTCATTGCCGGGCTGAGTATTTCATTTCCGACCATCCGCTTTGAACAAAGCCGTCGAGATGAATATGTATCGATGCTGCATCAGGCTGCATCTTCATTGTCAGACTCGCTGGGATTCCACGACTACCCCCAACCCGTACGGACCAGTAGTGAAGTTTCCTGAATCATTTCAGTTCATTAATCATCTAAAGAAGTCTCTTCATTAATAGAGGCTTCTTTATTTCCAAAGCATTTTACGCACTGGATGTTCCCCATCGAAAAAATCACATAAAAAAACCGACAATCTTTCGATTATCGGCTTTTTTACATTCCGGAGAACGGTATTCATCATAACTGGATCATGAATGGGTTTCCGGCAAACTCGGTCATTATTTAGCAAATTTACCGAAACGTTTGTTGAAGCGATCCACACGACCACCGGTATCAACAACACGTTGTTTACCAGTATAGAATGGATGACATTTGTCACAAACGTCCAAGCTGATTGCGCCAACACGAGTTGAGCGAGTTTTGATTACGTTACCGCAAGAACAAGTTGCAACAAGTTCTTCATATTCTGGATGAATACCAGTTTTCATGGGAAACCTCACAATTAGGCCGTGTCGCTATCCAACCCGAAGTCAGACACCACACGAAACATTATAAAATTGAGTGAACACTCTATCAGGGCGCGCATGTTAGCCGATCTTAACTATTCTAGCAACGAGTTTTGATGAATTATTGCTGTTTTTTTCACCGTCTCAATCAACCAATATCACTGGTAACCCCCTTACGGGCTGTTTACACTACTCTCTCATTTATTATGAAATCGATTTAGGAGATGACGCGTTGCAATTAGTGCGGGTGGTGGTGGCGACTCATTTACGCCGAACATTTGATTATTTAATACCGGACGATCAGGAACTTCCAGCGATTGGGGCTCGCCTTGAAGTTCCTTTTGGCCAGCGCCGATTAATTGCAATAGCCATCGAACATCCCCAGCACAGTGATATTGCAGCCGATAAATTACGACCTATCGGCCAACGGTTAGATCCGTGCCCGCTGCTTCCAGCGCCTATCCATAAATTACTACTCTGGTCGGCCCAGTATTATCATTACAGCTTAGGGGACGTCTATCTTCAGGCCCTCCCCACCTTGTTACGTCAAGGACAACCCGCGCAAAAAGTGCCCAAAAAATACTGGCAGATCACTGAACAGGGGAAAACCCGCCTGCGACAGTTAGCGCGAACCTCAAAAGCGCCCCGCCAAAAACAGGTTCTGGAACAGTTGCAGCAAGTGGCATTATTTCCCCACGAACAATGGTCATCTCTTGAAATTACCCCTGCCGTTTTAAACACCATGCAATCACAGCACTGGATCGAACCCGTCACGCAGATGCCCAAAAGTCATCCATGGCAATGGCGAGATCTAGCGCAACAACCTCACCAACTAAATAGCCAACAGGCCGTTGCCGTCGCCGCTATCACTCACCGGAGTGCACCTTTCACTCCTTTCTTATTAGAAGGGGTCACCGGTTCAGGAAAAACCGAAGTCTATCTGCAGGTACTGGAACCTTTATTAAAATCGGGTAAACAAGCACTGATCCTAGTCCCCGAAATCGGATTAACCCCGCAAACGATCGACCGATTTCGACGACGTTTTGAGCTGCCACTGGCCGTTCTCCATTCCGGGATGAATGACCGCCAGCGCCTTGATGCCTGGTTACAGGCCAAAAATGGTGAAGTTGCTATCGTGATCGGCACCCGATCCGCCCTATTCACTCCATTGCAAAATCCCGGGATTATTATCATTGATGAAGAACATGACAGTTCTTTCAAACAACAGGATACCTTCCGCTATCATGCCCGGGATGTGGCACTGATGCGAGCGAAACTGGAGCAAATTCCCATCGTTATGGGAACGGCGACACCGGCGTTAGAATCGCTACATAATGCCCTGTCCGGCCGCTATCATTATCTTCAGTTGAGCCAACGAGCCGGAAACGCTCAACCAGCCCATCATCAACTGCTCGATATTAAAAACCAGCCCCTGCGGGCGGGGTTATCTCCCCAGCTTCTCCAAGCCATGCAGCAAACATTGAAAAATGGGCAACAGGTCATGCTCTTTCTGAACCGCCGCGGATATGCCCCGGCCCTGCTTTGCCATGAATGTGGAGAAGTCGTCGAGTGCCCCCGCTGCGAACGCTTTTATACGGTGCACCAACAACCCGCCCATCTGGCCTGTCACCATTGCGGCAGTCAGCGCCCGATCCCGCAGCAATGCCAGCATTGCGGATCCACACAACTGGTCACCACCGGACTGGGCACAGAACAACTCGAACAAGAGCTGAAACAACTGTTTTCAGACTATGCCATCGCTCGAATTGATCGAGACAGTACCCGCCGCAAAGGCGCTTTAGAAACCATGCTAAAAGCGATCAATGCTAATGAATATCAAATTTTAATCGGAACGCAAATGTTGGCCAAAGGCCATCATTTTCCTAACGTAACCTTAGTCGCCATCATCGATATTGATCACGCGCTGTTTAGTAGTGATTTTCGAGCAGCCGAACGACTCGCACAGTTATTTATTCAAGTTGCGGGGCGTGCCGGACGCGCCGGATTAAAAGGTACCGTCATGCTTCAAACACACCATCCGGAGCATGAACTCCTGCAGGATTTAATCAACAATGGCTATACGCATTTTGCCCAATTTGCCTTAAGAGAACGTCAGCAAACCGAATTACCACCGTTTAGTTATCAGGCTCTGATCCGATTCGAAACCTCTCATTCAGAAAAAATCCAGCAATTCAGCGAGCAATTAGAAGCGTTTGAACGTTCGCTGAGCGATCATCAGTGTTGGATCTTTCCCGTTACCGAATCCGCTTTGCCCAAACGGGCCGGGAAATTACGGATGCAACAATTACTGCAGGCCCATCAACGCGTCAGGCTTCATCAGTTACTCCACCATCTGGCACATTGGCTAGAAAATACACCTTGTGCACAACGGGTTCGCTGGTCAATTGATGTCGATCCCATTGATATGCTGTAATGAGCAGTAGTGTTTAGCGGCAATTATCGCTAAAATACCCGGCCTGAATTTTGAACTATTGCCAAAAAGCCAAACAGGTACTGTCCAGCTATGAAAGAGCGCATCCAACAACTTCTTGAAGAAACAATTTCTCAACTCAAACAACGGCAATTACTCCCTGCCAACCTGAGTGCGCAGATCATGGTGGACAAGACCCGAGATAAAACTCACGGGGATTTAGCGACTAACGTAGCGATGGTCAATGCCAAAGCCGCCGGGATGAAACCCCGAGACTTCGCCCAAATGATTATCGAACATCTACCGACCTCTGATCTGGTTGAAAAAACAGAAATTGCCGGTCCCGGATTTATCAACTTTTATCTGAATAGCAACTGGCTTGCCTCTCAAGTCGAACAGATGTCCCATTCCGCCACGCTGGGTGTACAACAAGATCAACATCAAACCATCGTCGTAGATTACTCCGCTCCGAATGTTGCCAAAGAGATGCACGTTGGCCATATCCGCTCCACCATCATCGGGGATGCTGTGGTTCGAACACTGGAATTTTTGGGTAATAAAGTCATCCGAGCCAATCACATCGGGGACTGGGGAACCCAGTTTGGGATGCTGATTGCCAACTTAGAAGATGTCGCTCAGCAACAAGGGCTGGATCCCACCCACATCAGTCTGGCCAATCTGGAAGAATTTTACCGGGAAGCCAAACAACGTTATGACAGTGATGAAGTCTTTGCAGAACGTGCTCGCAACTATGTGGTGCGACTACAAGGCGGTGACGAATACTGCAATACGCTCTGGCGAAAACTGGTCGATATTACGCTCAATCATAACCAATCCGTCTATGATCGATTAGGCGTTTCCCTCACCAAACAAAATGTGATGGGTGAAAGCCTTTATAATGACATGTTACCCGGCATTGTCGACGATCTGCTGCAACGTCACATTGCCGAGGAAGATCATGGTGCCACGGTCGTATTTCTGCCGGAGTTTAAAAATAAAGATGGCGATCCAATGGGCGTTATTATCCGAAAAAAAGATGGGGGATACCTATACACCACCACGGATATCGCCTGTGCTAAATATCGTTATGAAACGCTAGGCGCTGATCGCGTCTTATATTTTATCGACTCGCGCCAACACCAGCACCTGATGCAAGCTTGGACCATTGTGCGAAAAGCGGGCTATGTTCCCGAAACAATTCCTTTAGAACACCATGCTTTCGGTATGATGCTGGGCAAAGATGGACGTCCGTTTAAAACGCGTAGTGGCGGTACGGTCAAACTCGTTGATCTGCTGGATGAAGCTGAATCCAGAGCCACAGAATTATTAGCAACCCGCGATACCGACCTAACCGAACAGGAATTGGCCGAAGTGACGCGGACGATCGCCATTGCCTCGGTCAAATATGCAGATCTGTCCAAAAACAGAACGACTGATTATATTTTCGACTGGGATAACATGTTGGCATTCAACGGAAATACAGCGCCTTATTTACAATATGCTTATGCCCGAATCGCTGCAATCTTCCGTAAATCCGCCATAGCGATGGATTCACTACAGGCCCCACTTTATCTTGAACAAGAACAAGAAATTGCTCTGGCTCAGAAACTTATTCAATTTAATGAAACCGTGCATCAGGTGGCTGCGAAAGGAATGCCACACATGCTCTGTAATTATCTTTACGAATTATGTGGTTTATTTATGAGTTTCTACGAAGCATGCCCAATGTTATCCGCTGAGGAAAAACTCAAACAATCTCGACTACAGCTGGCAGCCCTGAGTGCCAAAGTCATCCAACGGGGGCTCGGCCTGCTCGGGATCCAAACATTAGAGCGAATGTAATTCATGGCACGGGACTATGTCGGGCGTAAGCCTTCACCCAACAAAAAAGGGCGGAAACCCACCCCGCCCCCCAGTCGACGCTTGCCTATTTTGGCCGTCATTATTCTGGTTGTGGCGATTGCTGCATTCGTAGGGGTCCTCTGGCATATAAAAAACTCGGCAAAAGCTCCTGCGCCATTACCCGCGGCTGTCGTTCCCAAAGCACCGGCTCCCGTCCAGGTGAAACCCTTACCGAAGCAACCCAAAGAACCGGATTATATTCGTGAGCTGGAAAATAAGCAGGTCAAAGTCAAAGTACCTAAACGAGAAAAATCCGAACATCGTTATCAAATGCAATGTGCAGCCTTTCGCAATCGCAGTGATGCGGAAACCATGAAAGCCAAAATTGCATTTTCCGGATTATCCAGTCAGGTCCGCCGCAGTGAAGGGAAAAAAGGGGCTTGGTTTAAAGTCGTGCTCGGACCTTATGACACTCGCCGTAAAGCCGAAAGCGATCGCCATCTACTGGAACGAAACAACATCAATACCTGTCAAATCTGGTATTGGACTTGGGATTGATCTTCCTTCAATCTTTGTTCATTAAAGGGCTGTTTTGCCGATACCGACACAGCCTACACCGCTAGCTTTCGCGAGCATCAACCATGGAGGTTGATGCTCTTGCTTAAGATCTCGATAAAAATCAGCGCTGTTTAGCGCCCAGTCTGGGACATTTTCGCTTTGCTCTTGAAAAAGAGCTGAATCCCCCCCATATCAGCAGGTATATCTGCAGATCAGTTACTGATCTTATTTGCAACAGAGAGGTTTATTGTGACAACAATCGTATCCGTTCGACGCGGCAATAAAGTAGTTATCGGTGGTGATGGTCAGGTCTCACTTGGCAATACCGTTATGAAAGGCAATGCCCGTAAGGTACGCAGACTCTATAACGGCCAGGTACTCGCTGGTTTTGCGGGAGGAACTGCCGATGCTTTTACCCTGTTTGAGCGTTTTGAAGCGAAATTAGAGATGCACCAAGGACAGTTGATGCGTGCAGCCGTTGAACTGGCAAAAGACTGGCGAACTGATCGGGCCTTACGTCGACTCGAAGCATTGCTGGCTGTCGCAGACAAAACGGCGTCTCTTATTATTACCGGTAATGGCGACGTGCTCCAACCCGAACACGATCTGATTGCCATGGGATCGGGAGGTCCTTACGCTCAAGCAGCTGCACTCGCCTTACTTGAAAATACAGATTTAAACGCGCATGACATTGTTCAAAAAAGTTTGACGATCGCAGGTGGCATTTGTATTTACACCAATACGAATCAAACTATTGAAGAGCTTGACATAGCCTAACTATCGATTACAGGATTCTGACATGTCTGAAATGACTCCACGAGAAATTGTCTCGGAATTAGACCGCCATATTGTTGGCCAGTCTGAAGCCAAACGCGCGGTTGCGATCGCACTGCGTAATCGCTGGCGACGAATGCAACTTGACCCTGAACTACGTCAGGAAGTAACTCCGAAAAACATTTTGATGATTGGCCCCACCGGGGTAGGTAAAACCGAAATCGCCCGTCGTCTGGCTAAATTAGCTCGGGCACCATTTATCAAAATCGAAGCAACTAAATTCACCGAAGTGGGCTACGTTGGTAAAGAAGTGGATACCATCATTCGTGATCTGGCCGATGTGGCCATGAAAATGACCCGTGAACACGAAATGGAAAAAGTCCGTTATCGCGCCGAAGAACACGCGGAAGAACGTATTTTAGATGCGTTGCTCCCTCCGGCCCGAGATGGCTGGAGTAACGATACCACCACCAGCACCTCCGATAGCCAAAACCATACCCGTCAAATCTTCCGGAAAAAACTCCGCGAAAATGAACTGGATGATAAAGAAATAGAAGTCGATGTGGCTCAGCCACAAGTCGGTGTTGAAATTATGGCGCCTCCTGGAATGGAAGAGATGACCAGCCAGCTTCAGAGTATGTTCCAAAATCTGGGTGGACAAAACGGCACCAAAAAACGCAAGCTCAAGATCAAAGATGCCTTTAAGCTACTGATCGAAGAAGAAGCCGCAAAACTATTAAATCCGGAAGAACTCAAAGAAAAAGCACTGGCAGCCGTTGAAAATAACGGCATTGTCTTTTTAGATGAAATCGACAAAATCTGTAAACGCGGTGAAACTTCAGGCCCAGATGTCAGCCGTGAAGGCGTTCAACGAGACCTGTTGCCATTAGTTGAAGGTTCAACCGTCAATACCAAACATGGAATGGTCCGTACCGATCATATTCTGTTCATTGCCTCGGGTGCTTTTCAGGTTTCCAAACCTTCCGATTTAATTCCAGAATTACAGGGCCGTTTGCCAATCCGCGTGAGCTTAAACGCACTCAGTGCCAGCGATTTCGTAAGTATTCTCACAGAACCGAATGCTTCACTGACCATGCAATACAAAGCATTGATGCAAACTGAAAACGTCAATGTTGAATTTACAGCGGACGGGATCGAACGCATTGCCAACGCGGCTTGGCAGGTCAATGAGCGTACCGAAAATATCGGAGCGCGCCGACTACATACCGTGATGGAAAAACTGATGGAAGAAGTCAGTTTTAGTGCCGCCGATCATGCTGGGGACACCATCACCATTAATGCGGAATATGTTAATCAGCATCTTGATGAACTGGTGGAAGATGAAGATTTAACTCGCTTTATTCTTTAATAAACTTCAAGGTCGGCCTTCGGGCCGGTCTTTCCTGCTATCCTCTTTATTTTTGACAAGTTTTTTCATCTCTGTATAAATTTTTACCTCAACAAGATAAATTCGTCATATTTTTTCAATTGAAAACGGCTACTTAGGGGTTATACTTGGGCCATTAGTCAGCGTTAGCAGGACCGTCTCTATGGAATACAACACATCTGAACTTTGCGATATTTATGCGGATACCGTCGATGTCGTTGACCCTATGTTTGTGAGCTTCGGTGGTCGTTCATCGTTTGGCGGCTCAATCGTCACCATCAAATGTTTTGAAGCCAATGGATTAATCAATCAGGTTGTTCAAGAAGATGGTGAAGGGAAAGTCTTACTTATTGATGGGGGTGGCTCGATGCGACGCGCTCTTGTTGACGAAGCCATTGCCAATGCCGCCATTGAGAATAACTGGGAAGGTATTGTCGTCTACGGCTATATTCGGGATGTCGACGCGCTTGAAGAGTTAGATATTGGCGTTCAGGCGTTGGGATCTATTCCTGTAGGGGCTGATTTTGAAGATGAACATGGCGAAATCAATATTCCAGTCAATTTTGCTGGCGTCACTTTCTTACCGGAAGATCATCTATATGCGGATACAACAGGGATGATTCTCTCACCCGATCCGTTGGATCTGGAATAATTGAATATCAGCACTCAACAGCAAAGCCACCGTCAGCAGACAGTGGCTAAGTGATTGATGATCATTCACCGTCCGAATTGATATTATTCATACGTCCCAGCAACGATTTCAATCGCTCTTGCCAAGCTTGTTGCTCTTGGGTCAGACGGTTGTTTTCGTCACTTAATTTGCTGTTCTGTTCTTTTAAATCATCAATTTCCATACGTAACAGCTCAATATTTTCAACCGCAGTCTGGATTTTAGCTTCCAGTTCTTCAAGTAATTCGAACGACATAGATGCTCCCGTAATTTTAATCGCAATGCCCGAATATAAGAATCAAATTCAAAAGCCATGACAAAGGCCCACTTGCAGCATACCCTTGTCTTCACAAGGCAACAAGGAGAACCCGATGACCGTTCCATCAGATGATGAAAAATCAAACAGCATTCCTGTTCCTGGCCTCTATCAACATTTTAAAGGAAATTTGTACGAAGTTTTAGATGTGGTCCATCACAGTGAAACCGAAGAATTGCTAGTTTTATATCGCCCTTGTTATGGCCAGCGTCAACTCTGGGTCAGACCACTGGCACTCTTTAATCAACCCGCCACCACAGCGGATGGAGAATGCCCCCGTTTTAGTTTAATCCGTAAAACAGAGTCATCTTTATCGCAGCCCAGTGATATCTGAACTAAAGTGACTGACTCATTCCAATGGCGGGGCAATCACAATCCGGTCGTCCCACGATCCGAGCTGGAACGCCCGCTACCGTGGTATGAGGGGGAACAGATTGCAGAACAACGCTACCAGCTCCAACTTTAGCATCGGATCCAACTTCGATATTACCCAGAATTTTAGCGCCGGCACCAATCATCACCCCTCGGCGGATTTTAGGATGGCGATCACCGCCTTCTTTCCCGGTTCCCCCCAAGGTTACCGACTGCAGCACCGACACATCATCTTCAATAACTGCGGTTTCTCCAACGACAATTCCGGTTGCATGATCGAACATAATTCCCCGTCCAATCGTAGCCGCCGGATGAACATCGACCCCAAACACGACAGAAATCTGATTCTGCAGATAACTCGCTAATGCTTTTCGATTATGTTGCCATAACCAATGAGCTACCCGATATCCTTGAATGGCATGGAACCCTTTGAGATACAATAATGGTACTGAATATTGAGTCACAGCCGGATCACGTTCTACAACGGCTTCAATATCGGCAGCCGCTGCATCAAGAATATCAATATCGGCCCGGCAGGCTTCCTCGATGATTTCCCGCAGTACAATCGACTGCACCGTGGTACTATCCAGTTTACTGGCGAGCTGAAAACTCAGAGCGGAACGCAAATTTTTGTGATTAAGTAACGTTGCATGGAAAAAGCTCCCCAACATCGGCTCATCAAGTGTAAATTGATAAGCTTCTTCGCGGATGATCTCCCATATCTGTTGCCGAGTTAACGCCATAGTAATTGTTTTACTCCAACCTAAGTTGTTTGGAAATCCAGTGATGGTTCTTTGCCAATCACCGATAATGGATCCTGATGGATTAATATATCAGATTTAGGCCAACGACTCTTCAACTGCTGCTCAACCCGTTCAGCAATAGCATGCGCCTGAATCAGAGGAAGATTATCGTCCAATTCAATATGAATTTGAATAAAGATAATCTGTCCTGATTGTCGGGTTCGTAAATCATGTGTGCCCTGGATCCCATCAACCGCTTCAACAGTCGCCACGATCTCATCTTTAAAGTCGTCATCAAGTTCGCGATCCAACAGATGTTGAAAGGCTTCAAAACCAATCGACCAAGCGCCCCGAAAAATGTACAACGCAATGGCAATAGTGAACAAGCCATCCGCCCACCACCATCCGATACGATCCAGAACCAACGCCACCATCACCGCCAAATTCATCAAAATATCAATACTATAATGTAATGAATCGGCCTTAATCACACTATTCCCGGTCCGGCGTACAGTATAAAGTTGATAAAAGATTAAAAGTAATGTTAACACCGTCGAAATAGCCATTACCAATAACCCAACAGAGGTCTGTACCAGAGGTTTCGGCGTCCACACAGCCGCAATACCGGTATACAGCAAAATAATTGCGGTTCCACAAATAAAACCAGCCTGTAACAACCCCGCCAATGGCTCTACTTTACCATGCCCAAAGCGGTGTTCTGCATCCGGAGGGCGCAATGCATAACGAATAGCCAATAAGTTGACCACCGAAATGCCAATATCCATCAATGAGTCAACTTGAGAAGCCAAAATACTTACGGCACCCGTCAGTAAATAGGCCGCGCTTTTGATCACCAGTAACGTGATCGCAATGATCGTCGCTAGCAAACTGGCCTGTCGGACTAACCGACTATATTGAGAGTCATCCATCGTTCGTATCAATGATTCATAAAAGAGTCAGTATAATACTTAATGACCTATGCGTATGTCAGTAAACGCAATGCAATCATGTATTTTTAAGCCGCATACTGTAAATGTCGGTAAACATACCGCATTCAGGAACAATATTCGTTAAACTTTGGGCATTATGCCGTTGAAGGCATTACGGGAGGAAATTCAACTATGAAATTGCTGATGATCGATGATGACCGAGAGTTAACAGAGCTACTCTGTGACTTACTTACATTAGAAGGATTTGAATTTGAATCATGTCATGATAGTCAGCAGGGGTTAGACCGCTTAGCCAAACACGATATTGATTTAGTGCTACTCGATGTCATGATGCCAGGTAAAGACGGATTTGCAGTCTTGCGAGAATTACGTCAGGGACAACCCGAATTACCGGTACTGATGCTCACGGCCAAAGGTGATGAATTTGATCGCGTTCTGGGGCTGGAACTGGGTGCGGATGATTATTTACCGAAACCTTTTAGTGACCGGGAACTGTTGGCTCGGATCAAAGCGATACTAAGACGAATGAACCGCAACGGCACGCATCATGAAGCCGCGATCGATGATCATATCGAACAAGATGATCTCACAATATATCCCAAACGTCAGGAAGCCTTACACCAAGGACAACCACTGAGTCTCACCAGCACTGAATTCCTATTACTGGAACAGTTTCTTCGGCATCCGGGCGAAATTCTCAATAAGACCGAACTCAATGAACAGGTCTTGGGGAAAAAGCTCATGCCATTTGATCGGAGTCTGGATATGCATGTCAGTAATCTTCGCAAGAAAATCCCAGATCGGGATGACGGACAACCACGCATCAAAACAGTTCGGGGGAAAGGTTATTTATGGCTGGCATGGTAAATCGCCTATGGTTGTTGGTAAACAGCCTATTTATCAAGATATTATTGTCCTTTTGGGGGATTTTACTGTTAACACTCGCAACCGGTTTCATCATCATCCAGTTAGGACAAAAAAACGATTTTCCTTTGCCCCGATGGGCAACTCGTGACCTCCATGGAGCCCATTTTATATTACAGCATGGTTTACCCCGGCGAATGCCGATGATGGACGATCATTCTCGTTTTCCAATGCCACCACATCCGACGATCATCATTACCGATCAACATGGCACCTTACTCAATGAGCCAGAGTTACAACAATTAGATGGACCTATTCGTAGTTTTATATACAGTGTTGCCGATCCTCTTGCGCCTAAATTACGAATTTTAGATGAACATCAAGTCGTTTTTGGCCCCTTAGCTTTTAATGATGAACACAGCGGTGAATCTCGCCATCTCTATCTGCTTAAATCGCTGCCATCACAACAAATGGAACGACTTCAAAACTTTAGGGCTCGCCCAGAAATACTCTTAATAGTCCTCGTCATATTCAGTTTGATCGCCTGTATGGCCATTGCCTGGCATATCGCCCGTCCTCTCAAAAAACTGCGCCATGCAGCCAATCAGATTGCAATGGGAGATTTATCGGCCACATTACCCGATCTACATCGCCGTGATGAGATTGGTCATCTAGCCAAAAGTTTGTCCAATATGTCACAAACCATGGCAAATGCGATTACCAATCAACGTCGGTTACTCAGTGATATCTCTCATGAATTGCGCTCCCCTCTCACCCGTCTGAACATGGCGGTCGCTTTAAGCTATAAGCGACATGGTCCCAGCAATGAACTCGCACGAATAGAGAAAGAGTCGCAGCGTCTCGAAGAGATGATCCGAGCGCTATTAGGACTGTCCAGAATGCAGCTAGATGATAGTGGTCTGGAAGATGAAGAACTTAACAGTCTCCTCGAAGAATTAGCGAATGACTGTCAATTTGAAGCCGGACAATTGGGCAAAACATTTCAATGGCAGAATCGTGGCCCCAAAATGCTACGCTGTTATCCAGATGCTTTAATTAGCGCGATTGAAAATTTATGCCGCAATGCCATTAAATATGCCGAACATCGTGTAGAACTCTTGATCGAACCAGTCTCCAATCAAACACTTAAAATCAGTGTACAAGATGATGGCCCCGGCATTGATGAAAAAGATATCGAACAGATATTTCGTCCGTTTTATCGAGCCAGTGAGGCCCGAGATCGCGATTCCGGAGGTGTTGGTTTGGGTCTAGCCATCGCGGATTGGGCCGTTCGTCAGCATGGCGGCACGATTCGGGCTGAAAACCGCTCGGACCATTCAGGGCTGAAAGTGATTATTACACTACCTTATATCAGCTAAAGGCTGTTGCACTTGCAGCGTTGAATTTTGTACGAACTAAACACTTTTTATACAAGAGCAGTAGTGACATTAAGATTTGAGCGAGTGTTGATAGGTTATCTTGAGATGAAAAAGCAAACGTTTATCGTCTAAATTATAGATCGTGCTTTGACACGGATAATCCATTTCGAGGGTCTAGGATTTTCCGTGTCATATTGAGACGATAGGAGTATATAACTTGTTTATTACTTAAGACTTAATCATCAACCCGTCGCAACTGTTCCACTAATGAGCACTGATGTTTTAAAGCTTCATTCAGGTTCATACTATTTTCAGCGGTTTCTCTGGCCAGCTGCTCGCACTGCTGGGTTAGACGATGGATTTCATCAACATTATGCTGCACATCATGAGTGACTTGCACCTGTTCTTCAACCGCTGCCGCAATCTGCTGATTTCGATCACTAATCGCGGTGGTCTGATTCAGGCTTTCTTTAAGCTGTTCATTGGCATCTTGAGCCTGATCCATACAGGCATCAGCCAGCGTTTCACCCTGTGAGACAATATCACCAGCCTCAATAGAAACATTACGGATATCTTCAATGACCTGTTGGATCTGCTGGGTCGATGTTTGAGTATTCTGAGCCAGTTTCCGGACTTCATCAGCAACGACGGCAAACCCCCGCCCATGTTCTCCGGCCCGAGCCGATTCGATCGCCGCATTCAGTGCTAACAGATTGGTCTGCTCAGCAATTTTAGAAATCTGGCTAGAACTTTGTTCGATCAAATTACCATAATCTTTCAGTTTACCCATAACCTGTGCAGCTTTATGTAACTGCTGAGCTAATTCACCAATTGAAGCTCCAACCTGCATGGCTCGCTGTGCGGATTCCTGTGAAATTTCAGCTGTCATATTGGCCGCATCAGCAGCCCCTTGAGTATTTTCAGCCATATTCTGAGTGGCTTGTAACATCTGGCCCACCGCCGTTGCAATTTGCTCCGTATCCATGGCCTGTCGACTCAGCTCACCGACAATTTGCTCACTATTTTTTCGGGAAGATTCAGCGGATAACCGAATATGAACACTAGAATCCAAGATCCGGCCAGTCACAGCGTTCAGCTCTGATTGTGACATTTTAAAGGCCAGTTCAATCGCGGCCACATCATCACAGCGACCATGATAGATATAAGCCATAAGCGGGTTTTCAAAAACGGATTTAGACCGGTTCACCAACTTCTTCAACCGTCGAGTGAGACCATACTGCATCAATAAATTCAGGAGTACATAAATAACGGCGGCCACATCCCAATTGCCAAAATAGCCGATCAGAAGCGCGGGAATAAGCATCACCAATGAGCCTAGCATCAATGAACGTGACAGCCCTAATTTGGCCAATCGGATCGTCAGAGGTATATGCGATTTTCGCTGTTGCATCAATTGATACGTGCGCTGTGCTCTTTCGACAAGGGCTCGAACCGGTTTTAATCTAACAGATTGAAATTCAACAATTTTCCCATCACGGATAATCGGGGAAACAAACGCATCGACCCAATAGAAATCACCATTTTTACAGCGATTCTTGACCATGCCCTGCCATGTTTTTCCTGCTTTAACATGCTCCCAGAGATCTTTAAAGGCGGCCTCCGGCATATCCGGATGCCGAACAATATTGTGAGGTTGTCCGACCAGTTCTTGCTCTGTAAATCCTGCAATTTTACAAAAGTCAGGGCTGGCATACGTGATAATACCATTCAGATCCGTTGTAGATAATAGATTACAATGAGCAGAAAACAGAACCTCATGATCTGTTACCGGTGTATTAGTCCGCATATAAAATTCCTACAAGCATCATAGTTGCCGAAATGAAAAAACGGTTACGTACAGATATATATGACCAGAGAGGAATAACACAAATATTAGCTATACTGGGTTATCTTGATAAATTTCTAAAGTCACCGCCAGTAAAATATCAGCATGAGATTAAAATGACATGATTTGAAGCAATTTTATTTCACAATAAAAAATTAAATCAAAATAAAAAAATTATATCTATATAATATAAATTAAATAAAACTTTAATTACTCAAATGTCCTTCTTGGAACAAGAGTTTCGTAAGCAAATAGGATTAATAATCCTGTTCCGAAAGTTACAAAAACAAATGTCATTCCTTCTGAACCAACCGCATCCAACATGGCACCGATAATAAGTAACCCGGTAATGCCTCCCATTGAATCCATCATGGCATAACTCATATTGGCCGACATCTGATCCTGCTGACAAAAACGCTCTCCCATTACCGTAATACCAATGCCATAAATTCCACCCAGACATCCCCCCCACACAAAAAGCAGCGCCAATGCCACACTGTATTCAGCATAAACAGCCAGTGATAAAAACACCGAACAAACCACCGCGCCAAAAACAGCCGCCAAGACCACCACACAGCGATTCAAAAATGACGAGAGCATACTCACCAACATTCCAAGGCTGACCGATCCCAGCATAAAAGTCGTCAGCAGCAGTTGAGCCTCTGATTCGCTCAGCCCATTTTTCAGCCCATAAAGAGTCAAAAAACTAGGCAATCCAAAGAAACCAATACCACCGACAAATGCCGAAACCAGAATAATTTTGGCATGCTTAAACGCAAATCGGAAACGAACCAACCCCACCCCTTGCATCGCCTGCCGCTGCACTCGAAGCACCACACAACAGAGTATCGGGATCAACGTAATCACGGCACTAAAGGCAAATCGCCAGTGCATCGGGATTGGAACTAATTGCAGAACAATCGGCCCCAGCGCAACCCCGCATGATAATGCCGATGAATACAACCCAATCCACATGCCTTTGAGTCGCCCCGATATTGAAATATTTAACCAAGTCTGGACCAGTACCAAAACCATCCCAGATGCCAATCCATAGCAAAATATTAATCCAACCCAAACCGCATAAAACGAACTATAAGTCATAATAAGTAAACTAATCGCTCTCACCAGTTCTAATAAAATAAAAGAACGAATAATTCCAATCTTATTTAAACCGATAGAAATAGGTCGATACAATAATAATGGACCAATAATTTCGAACGCCATTGCCATACCAATTAGAGTATTCCCATATCCTTGTTCATTCATATTTACAGGAATAGTGACATAATTAATCCCTGATGATAACTGCACAATTAAAGCCACCATAATTAGTATGATAGGTATAATTTTATTAATCATCATTTCACCTTATAAAGAGTCCATTCGATCCATAAAGTTGAACTATTTTTTAATTGGATATGGCATCCAAGATTTTCTAACCGAATCAAGGCACTTAAAAGTTTAATTTCAATAGCACTCAATTTAATAAGCTGTTCATATTCAATTTTATACAAAGGGACATTTATTATTCGTATGATCTTAGCGGGTAATAAAAATAGCTGCTTGTGACTGGAATGAAAAACAGAACGGAGTTTCCAGCTATCTAATAATTCAGACGCCATCTCAATTTCAGCCATGACCGGATGATGAATCAGTTGCTCAAATACGTCATATAACGAAAATAATGCCTCCCCCATCGCTTCGGGCCAACAAGCCTGTAACACCTCATTTCCTCGCCAGGTCAGCGTCCCAAGCCGATGCTGGATCAAGCGCTCCTGAAAGTTATTCAGCCACTGCGGAAAATTTCCCCGCTGCGAGGATTCTGATTTTAATAATGAATATTCTCCATATTTTTCAAGTGATTCTAATTTTTGAGTATCCCCGGAATAAGATGGATCTTTCAGTTGATAGAAAAATTTCATCAAGGCAACTAACAAATATCCCTGTCGTTGTAATTTATCTAAATTCAGATCGGATTGTTGATTGATCACCGTAAATAAACGATTTCGGTTAAAATGTGAGCGACGGATCCACCATACGATCAGGCCGACAATAATCCCTAAAAAAACTATGATAATTTTAGCTTTATTAAAAACTTGTTTTATCGGGGCCATCCGAAGATAAAAATTGCCCAACTCCAAATCCATGGCTAATACACCGACAAATCGACCTTGATGATCATAAAAAGGTGCATAAGCACTTATAAATGTTCCCCATTGATCATGATAGGGTATTTTAGATATTCCAATCTGCTGGTTTTTTAACGCCTGATATAACTCATCCGGTGCATCACGATATAACTCCATTAAAGCCGGCGGTTCATCTGCAATTCCATCACCATCATTATCATTTTGAGGGCTTGGATTCACGATAAAATAAACTTTATTATTTTGTAATATACACGTATAAATATATCGAACATCAGCAGCGGCTTTCCGAATACTTTCCATGTGCTGGGCCATTTGCTGATAAACCGGATCAGAGCGGGATGTCGAAGCTGAGAACTGTTCATGTACCGAACCATCCAGAGTCGTAGCCGCAGCCGATACCGTTGAAATCAAACCAATTTTAATCTGTTCTTCCAGAGCATCCATCGACTTGGTATAAAGTAAATAGATGGTCACCCCCAGCAGCAACATAAAAATACTACTCACGACAATGACTTCACTGATATATTGAAAAGGCTTACTGGGTTTCATAAACAATGATTCGCCTCCACCAACAGCGCTACCGCAATGATCGATAACAATGGGAATAAATAGCGGCAGTGATGCACGATTCGGAATGATGTCTTCTGTTTTTCTTCGCGAATTTTGACAAAAACAATCACTAAAATTGCCGTGAAAATACTGACATACCCCAATACCACCATTCGCCCAATAAAGGTGGTATAGGGCAAACGCGGCAACAGACTACTGGTATAAAAAGTGTAAGCGACGACAGTAAGCATCATCGTAAATGACGTCATCAGGCGCTCTGTAAAACCATCGATCCAAAACACTGACCACGATGCAATCAGAATCAGCGATAGCGGCAGCAAAAACTGCCAGATATAGTAATTCGGTTTCCGTTTGGCCTGAATATGAACTTCTAATCGGGAAAAATAACTAGGATGATCATTTTCAATATGGTGATAAACAGACTCCGTCACCCGAGAAACGGGTTTATCCGTCATATCCCATTCACTAATGGTCTGATTCTCCAGCGCCTCTAAAAATACCGAAACATGGCGAAAAGAGAGCTGTGACTTTTCATAAGAAAATGGCTCCATAATGATATCAAACGACTGCTGATCAAATGGGAACTTCCGAAAATCCATGGCCGTGGTAAACGTTCCGCTAAAACGTTCGTTGTAGATCACCCCTCCGGCTGCCGTTAAAACCAACCGTTTATTGGCCGTCTGACGTTTCCCGATAATATTAATAAATTCGAATGCGGGCACCCATAACCCACTTTTAATCAGGGTATCGACACAACTATTCTCACAAATTTTCTCACCTTGAGCAGGGAAAAAAGCAGAAGGCTGATCCAGTTTCCAACTGGTCACCAAATATCCATCGATCTGGTAAGTTTGATCTACCGTATTCACGCCATATATCTTATTAATCGAAATCGAGGTATCGACCAAGGGTTGAGCACGCACCGACATGGGATAATACAGCATCAAAGTCAATATCAATCCCATCCACCGTTTCAGGTTCATCATGCGTTATCTCCCGGAAATGGCGCATGTTCCTGCGTAGATGCCTCACGAAACCGCTCTGAAAATGCTCCGGGGGCCGCCAATGCACATAACAGTTCATCAAGTGATGAGCGAGTCACATGACTCAGCACCACAACATGACTCATCGAATACCGGTACCCCTGATGGACCCAACTATCCTGTGCCAGCGAAAAGCGGGTAATAATAGGAACATCTGGAGAACTGAAACAAACAATATTGCTATGCGGAGCCCTCGGCATGACCTTGAGAACCCGACCACTCGGATCAAGTTGCTGAAATAATCGAATTAACTGTTCACTCAAATATTCAGTATGATTAGCATTATTCAAAGCCAAATGCCGTAACCCAAATTCCCCTAACGCAGCTAATCGTTCCCACAGAAATAAGGCATACAATCCCTGACGCGATCCGGATATGGTCGAATCCCGGCTCGCAATGTAGGAGGGATGAAAACTGGAACCAATCTTATAACGCGACTGCATCAGATAAATCCCGCAGGCCCACGGTGCTCCCAACCATTTGTAAGGGCTGGCGCAAATCGACATTACTTCCGGATGACGAAACTCAAATGGATCCTCAGCGAGTTCAAAAGGATCCGCATGTAAATAAGGGGAAAAGTTAGCCCCCAAGGCACCATCCACATGGATCCAGTAGCGGCGATCATTATTTCGGTTACATCCAAGGATCGGTTTTAAGCGATTCAGGATCCGGGTGGTTGCATCGCTGCCACCGGTAAACGTTGTTCCATGATTTAACAACAGAATGATGGGATAATGGGCATCAATAAAAAACCGCACCAGTATTTCCAACGATTTCTCATGTACCGCGCCCGTATCGTCCACCGGTAACCGCTGCTGCCAGTTTCGCCCCGGAAGTGGACAAGGCCCAAGTGTCGGCCCTATCTCATTAAACACTGGAATTCGTAAAATCTGGCAAGCTTTAAAAACAGAGTAGTGTGTTGCTTGCGAACAAATCAGTACCGGAGGTAACACCGTTTTAACGGCAGGCTGAGATGGACTAATCGCCTCTCCACAGAGGTAATCCCGAGCATTCCACAGCGCAAATAAATTCCCTTCGGTGGACCCCATGGCCGTGGTATATCCCCAATAGCGCCGCCGCTGTGCCGGATGCTGAAAGTGCCATAATCGAGCATAATATTCCACCACCGCGCGCTCAAATGGCTTAGCATTGATGCGGTATGACCCTTCATCATAGCCATCCCCTAAATTCACCAAATTCAGGGATAAAAACCGCATTAACGAGTTGGGAAAAGAAACATCCTGATTGGTCTGATAACCTAAAAAATTTTGCTTGAGCGCTTCCATTCGAGCGCCATATTCCGCCAAAATGGCCTTTCTTTTAACTGCTGGTAAACCACGTTCTTCAATGACCAGCTGAGCATCAATATCCATATACCCTTCACCATGATCGACTTCATGATTAAATTAACGGAAGTGAATACGAATAACGCGGGTAAAACCACGCAAAGATCTGGTTGAAAGATGAAGATTTCGAAACAAAGGAAAAACAGAACAGAGATTAAAAACCGTCTCCGATATATCCCCCACATTCACTCATTCAGGGGCTGTGCGGCCTCATCGCTAGCGAAGAAAGTCAGCTCACCGCACAACATTTAGCCAATACCGGAGATCGGCTAAGCACACCATTGATTACTGACCGCCCGCGAAACCTTGTTGACGCCAGGCTTCATAACTAATCACCGCCACCGAATTAGAAAGATTCAGACACCGACTATTGGGTTGCATCGGAATACGGATCCGCCGTTCAGGGGCAATCGATGCCATCACTTCAGGCGCTAACCCATGCGTTTCAGCCCCAAAAAGTAACACATCATCATTCTGATACTGGATCTCAGTATAAGGACGACTGCCTTTGGTTGTACAAGCCAAAATCCGTCGCTCTCCCATCGCTTTAGCAAACTCATCGTAATTCGGATAAATAGTCAAATTCACTAAATCATGATAATCCAGACCAGCCCGACGTAATTTTTTCTCTTCTAAATCAAAACCTAACGGTTCAATGAGATGTAATTTGCTCCCATTATTGGCCGCCAAACGAATAATATTTCCACAATTAGGCGCAATTTGTGGCTCAAACAAAGCAATATGGAACACAATAAGCCTCACGAATAAACATCAGCAGCGCAGTATAACGCGATGCTCCGTGACTGCAAATTAGCTAAGACGATTAACCTTGAGTGATGATTGGGCCACACTCGACGTTTCGGGATCAGCGAAACCAAGTTTTATGGTATTTCAGATAATGCGCTATCAACGTAACACCGCGAGCCAACATGAAACAACTTAGCGCAAACCATAACCCATGATTGCCCCAGGAACGGGTCAGCCACCAGACCGGGAAAAAAACGACAAATGCCGAAACCAGCATCCCGTTTCGCATAATCCGCCCTTGAGTCACCGCGATATACACACCATCAAAAATATAACTGGAGACAGCAATCACCGGCATAATCACCAGCCAAGGTAAATAATCTGCCGCCTGTTCACGGATCAGTTCAATACTGGTTAATCCGGCAATAATCGATTTACCAGCCCCCCAATAAATCAGTGAAAATCCCAGGCTTACCCCAACGGCTACCTTACAGGTTCGTCGAACACACTGCTCAAGCTGTGCCCGGTTTTGTTGTCCCATCGCATGTCCTGCCAGTGCTTCAACCGCATAAGCGAAGCCATCCAGAGCATAAGAGGTAAATACCATAAAATTCATCAGAACCGCATTGGCAGCCACGATCAACGTCCCCAGTTTGGCCCCTTCAAAAGTGATAAACCCAAAACATAACTGTAATGCCAGCGTTCTTAAAAAAATATCTCGATTCAGGCGCAACAAATGCCACAATTTATGCCAATGAACCTGTAGTGTTTTTGACTGGGGTAATAGCGATACCCCCAAATGCTTCCAGGCTCGCCACAATAACCAAACCCCACCGATGGCCCCTGCGTAATCGGCAATTAACGAAGCCCCCGCAGCTCCGGCAACCCCCCAGTGAAATCCCATCACAAAGATTAAGTCCAGAGAAATATTAATCACATTCATCCAAATCAGTAGCGTCATCGGAGCTTTGGCCCGTTTCATCCCCAATAGACATCCCAACGTGGCATAATGCATCAAGGCGGCCGGAGCCCCCCAAATTCGGATCTGATAATAGATATGCGCGTAATAGGTCACCTGTCCATCGGCATCCGACAGCAATGCCGCAAGTTGCCAGATCGGCCATTGCAGCACAATGAGGACAATGGCAATTCCCCAGCCCAACAATGCCGACTGCCGCCAGGTATCCACAGCCTGCTGATAATCAGCACGCCCCATTGCCTGCGCAACAACCCCAGTGGTCGACATTCGTAAAAAACCGGATAGCCAGAAGATAAAGCTGACCACCGTTGAGCCAATAGCGACGCCCCCCAAATAATAACTATAAGGAAGATGTCCGATCACCGCCGTATCGACCAGCCCTAACAGGGGCACTGTTACGTTGGATAAAATCATCGGAATAGCAATCGAAAAAATAGCCCGATAGGACAGCATTGCGGACATAGCAAATCCCTTGCACTGAAAAGTCAGCCCTAGAACAGGCGCTGAAGGACTGCTGAACTTTCGTGCCGGGGTTTATCCCCACGAAAGTTCAACAGATCGCTAGATTAAATAGAAAAATTACAGCCAGTCTGAATTACGAATAATCCCCACAGCCAAACCTTCAATCGTTAGTTCTTCGCAGCTGAGATCCACTTCAATGGGTTGATAGTCTTGGTTTTCAGGATGCAGAAACACATGATTATTTTTCCGCTCAAAACGTTTCACGGTCACATCATCCCCGACCCGGGCCACGACCACCTGACCATTCGTCACATCCTGCGTTTTATGCACCGCTAACAGGTCGCCATCCATAATTCCAATTTCTTTCATACTTTCCCCCTGCACCCGCAATAGAAAATCAGCTCGGGGATGAAACAAAGCCGGATCGACGGCATAATGCGATTCAATATGTTGCTGCGCTAAGATAGGTGCTCCAGCAGCCACTTGACCAATCAACGGCAAACCACTTTCATCATTAGCGGCTTCAACATCTGGAAGAGACGTTGCATGAGCCTCTGATACAACTTCAGGGGATTCAGTTTCGACCAGACGTACTCCCCGCGATGCACCGGGGATCATTTCGATCACACCTTTACGGGCCAGCGCTTTTAGATGCTCTTCAGCCGCATTCGCGGAGCGAAACCCCAATTGTTTGGCAATTTCAGCACGGGTAGGCGGCATCCCGGTTGAATGGATATGCGATTTTATAAGTTCAAGAACCTGACTCTGACGCTTGGTAAGTGCTTTCATGATAAACCTGTTTTTTTATACAGCAACTGTTAGTATATACAGTGGTTTAGCAAGTGCAACTTTTTCTGTCGTTACAATCAATTAGACCGCGTCCCCTTGCAATATCATCCATACCGCTCAAAATGCGGACAAAGTCATAGCTTTTTCTGAGTTTGGCGATATTATGTTCAAGTTCAAAAGAAAGGCAACCAGACATGATAATTGTAACCGGACAGGTCGCAGCTCTCGGGCACCAGAACTTAACGATTTGTCCTCATGCTCATTCGCATACTATTCGATGTAGTTATATCCAGATGCAGCATGGTCCTATTATCGAAGGGCCACTCCAAATGGATGAAACCATTTATGAAGCCCTTCAAAGTGGCCGAATGATGACAATTGCCATTTATCCCGGAGGGTTATTCTTTCGCCGTTCCGTGCAAAGTGTTCGCTTTAGCCATGGGGATGTCGTCTGCAATCGGGAAGCCATCTTTAAGCGTTTCTTCACATTGGCCACATCCATGAGCATTGTCCTTTATGGATTGATCTATGGCTACTTCAGTCAATTAATCGATTCAGAAAGTGGCTTTCGAGCGGCGGGAGTCGGTCTGATCCTGTGGGTCATGCTAACCAGTTTTGCTTGGCTGCGTCTGCAACGTGGTCGTTACTGGTTACGTCTACGACACCGATTATCCCATTTTACCCATCATTTTCATGAGTGACCGTTACCCTTCTCATCGGATAAAAAGTAGCCCTTTGCCATCATAATGCATACACTGTTCAAGCGCGAATCATCCACTCAAGTCATTAAGGAGCGCGAATGGATCTTGGACTTCAAAATAAGCGGGCTCTCGTTCTAGCCTCATCTCAAGGGTTAGGGCTGGGAATCGCAAAAACACTAGCCGCTGAAGGTGCTCAGGTGATATTAACCGGCCGCAGCCCTGAATTATCCACGCTAGCTTTGCAACTCGATGCCACATTTCCCGGGCAAGTTTTGGCCTGTCCTCTGGATTTAGCCCAGCCGGACTGCGTAGCCACCCTATCCACGTTTGTAGCAAGTCAATTCGGTCAACTGGATATTCTGATTAATAACTGTGGCGGTCCCCCAGTCGGTGACATCACATCGATTACTACAGAACAATGGCTACAACAATTTCAAATGATGGTGCTGCGGATCATCGAGATCACCAATACCTTTCTACCGGCCATGCGGGCTCAAAAATGGGGACGGATCCTAACGGTATCCTCCATCAGTGTCGAACAACCTATCGATAATCTGGGATTATCCAATACCTTACGCAGTGCACTGGTCGGCTGGTCAAAAACCCTAGCCAATGAAGTCGCGGCAGATGGGATCACCTGTAATCTGCTGTTACCGGGACGCATCCAAACCTCGCGTGTCGAACAACTCGATCAAACCCGAGCCCAGCAGCAGAATCGCCCGCTCGAAGCCATTCAACAACAGGCTCTGAGCCATATTCCAATGCACCGTTATGGCCAAGTCGAAGAATTTGCCGCCACTGCCGCCTTTTTAGTCAGCGAACTGGCCAGTTATATCACCGGCAGCAAAATTCGCTGTGACGGTGGCGCAATTCGTACCGTTTAATCCTTTGCGAACGACACTGGCTTCTGCCCTGGAAGCTGGTGTTTATTCCACCCTCCGCCCAGCGCGACAATCAACTGCACACTGGTTACTAACTGTGTCTGCACCAGCTGTAGTAAATTTTGCTGCGAACTAAGACTGGTCGCCTCAGTGGTTGCAACATCCAGATAATCAATCATCCCCGCCTGAAACTGATTATACGTGAGATGGGCTGATTGTTGCGCAGCATCCGTCGCTAGCCGCTGCGCGTTTAATTCGTGCGTTAATACAGACATTTCCACCAGATAGTTTTCGACCTCTTCTAAAGCGGATAACACCTGCTGGCGATAATTCGCCACCTGCGCATCATAGGCTGCACGAGCCTCTTCCACCTGTGCCCGAGTTCTTCCAAAATCAAAAACAGTCCCGCTTAGCTCAGGTCCGACCGACCAAACCCGGGAAGGGAGTGAAAAGAGATTTCGAAATACAGAGTTTTCAGTTCCCCCACTCGCCGATAGCGTCAAATCCGGAAAATATCCGCTCATCGCCACCCCAATAGCGGCATTGGCCGCAGCGACCGAGCGTTCAGCGTAAGCGATATCCGGCCGTCGCTGTAAAAGCTGAGAGGGAACTCCGGCCGGAATCACCGGCAACTGATAGTGAAATTCTTTAGCCGGAAGTGAAAACACAGCCGGAGGCTTACCGATCAGCACCGCAATCGCATGTTCCAACTGTGCTCGTTGCCAGGTCAGATCCAACATCGAGGCCTGAACCGAATGCAATTGACTCTGAGCCTGAGCCACCGATGCCCGCGGCTCTTTGCCTCCCCGGTACTGATTTTCGACCACTTTTAGATAACGCTGATAGATAGCGATATTGGTTTGATACAACCGAATCCGCTCATCCATAATCCGAAGCCGGAAATAATCTTGGGCTAACTCCGACTGAGCACTGAGTGTCGCAGAGGCCAGATCGGCGGCACTCGCCTGCGCATTCGCTTGCTGCTGCTCACGGGTGCGCCGAAGTTTCCCCCAAAGATCGACCTCCCAACTGACCGAAGCATTGGCCGACCAGTTATTCCCCACCCGGCCACTACTCCGAGAACGCGAACCACTGCCCGAGGCACTCAGCGACGGGTATAAATTTGCCCCGGCTTCCGCAGCCAGCGCCCGAGCTTGACGATACTGCGCGGTATACTGCGCCACATTTTGGTTATTAATTTCAACCTGAGCCAATAACGTCGCCAGATCCGGATCCTGATACACGTTCCACCACGGCCCTTTATGCTGTTGATCCTGAGGGGTTGCCTGAACCCAACCTTTGGCCTCTTTATACTGTGGAGCCAGTGGCGCTTTCGGAACCTGATAATCCGGCCCTAACGCCGAGCATGCACTTAACAACGCCGCCATAATGAACAAGCTAATTCGTTTTAGTTGATTTGCTGCCATAAATCACTCACCTACCTGAGAAGACGGCTCGGACCGAGCATGACGCCGAATGTAACGATTCCATAAATGACGGGTACCCTGACTCATTTTATCCATATAGATATACACAACGGGGGTGGTATACAGCGTTAAGATCTGGCTGACCACCAACCCACCGCAGATCGCAATCCCCAGTGGACGCCGTAAATCAGCATCACCGCCACTGTCCAACACCATCGGCAATGCACCAAAAAATGCCGCCAACGACGTCATCAAGATCGGCCGGAAACGCTTAATACACGCTTCAAAGATCGCATCTTTCGGAGCCAATCCATGCTGGCGCTGCGCATCCAAGGCAAAATCGATCATCATAATGGCATTCTTTTTTACAATCCCAATCAGCAGCAAAATTCCAATCACAGCGACCACGGTCAGCGGCGTATGGGTCATCTGCATCAACAATAAAGCCCCAAGACCGGCAGAAGGCAGTGTCGAAAGGATGGTCAGCGGGTGCACATAACTCTCATACAACATCCCCAACACAATATAAACCGCTGCCAACGCGGCTAAAATCAACAGCGGGATCTGCTGAATAAAACTTTGCGAAATCTGAGCATTACCGGCATAACTGGCCGAAATGGTTCCCGGCAGCGCAATCTGTTGCAGCGCCTGGTGAATGGCTTGCTGCGCCTGTGCCAAGGTAACGCCATCCGCAGTATTAAAAGCAACAGTCACTGTTGCCGAATGCCCCTGATGAGCCACCGATAACGGTGCATTACTACTCTCTATATGCGTGAAGGCCTGCAACGGCACCACTTTTCCGGCATCTGTGACGATATGCATCTGCTGGAGCATCTCACTGTTACTGACATAATCATCCGTCAGTCCCATCACCACATAATATTGGTTGAGGCTCTGATACATAGTTGCTATCTGACGCTGACTAAATGAATTATTGAGCAATGCATCCAGATCTCGCACCGAAATTCCCAACCGCTTTGCCGCATCCCGATCAATCACTAACCGAATTTCCTGACCACCATCTTGTAAATCAGAAGTCACGCCACTTAATTCCGGCAATGCGGTCAGTGCCTCTTTAACCCGGGGAGCCCACTGCCGCAACAAATCCAGATCATCGGCCTGCAAACTCAGTTGATAACTGGCATCGGCACTACGGCCTCCAAAGTGCAAATCACCCACCGCCATTAGAAATAATTTACCATCTGCCATAGTTTTTGCTTTCATATACAGTCGGTTTGCCACTTCCTGAGCACTCGCTTGACGCTGGCTTTCCGGTTTTAGACGGACAAAAAAACGTCCGCTGTTACGTGTACCGCGGTGACTGCTGGAAATAGACGCCATCACACTGGCCACCGCCGGATCATCCCGAATCATCTTGGAATATTTAATCAAGCGCGGTTTCATCAATGCAAATGAAGTACTCTGATCGGAACGGACAGCACCAAACAATAGCCCAGTATCCTGATCGGGGAAAAATCCCTTCTGCACCACCACATATAGATAACCGTTAAGCACAATCGTGGCCAGTAACACCAATAACGTCAACCGCCGGTGTACCAATAAAACTCGGAGCGAACGCTGATAGCCGTTCTGCAAAGCTTTCAGCGCCATTTCAATCATTCGGTATAATCGAGGTTGAGATGATCGCGGCGGTGCCCGTCGCAACAACCGCGAGCAGAGCATTGGCGTCAACGTTAACGACACCACCATCGAGATCAACAACGCAACGGTTAATGTGACGGCAAACTCCTGAAACAATCGGCCAACGATGCCGCCCATCAACAATAATGGGATAAACACCGCCACCAGCGATAGCGTCATAGATAACACGGTGAATCCGACCTCTTTCGAACCCCGCAGTGCCGCCCGAACCGGGCCGAATCCTTCTTCCAGATTTCGGGAAATATTCTCAAGCACGACAATGGCATCATCGACGACAAAACCAGTCGCCACAATTAAAGCCATCAAGGACAAATTATCCAGGCTGTATCCCAGCAAATACATCACCGCAAAAGTGCCGACCAGCGAAATGGGCAATGCTAATGCCGGGATCAGCAGTGCCCGAATGTTCCGCAAAAAGATAAATACCACCGCTATCACCAGTGCAATAGCGATGAGCAACGTGCGTTCGGTTTCATGCAGCGACGACACAATAGTAGGGGATCGATCCATCGATACCACCAATCGCGCACCCTGCGGCAGCAGTTTACGAAATGTCGGCAACTGAGCTTTAATCGCTTCAATGGTCGACAACATATTCGCACCTGAAGCCAGCGTCACCCCGATATTCACTGCCGGCTGATTATTGTAATAAGCCACGTTATATTCGTTCTGAACACCGTTACGAACATTGGCGATATCCCGCAGGTAGATGGCTGCCCCCTCTTTGTAAGCAATCACTAACTTACGATAAGAATCAACATCCGTCAGTTGATCGTTGGTATTTACCATCCAGGCATAACGTTGCCCCTGAAGAATCCCCTTGGGTTGATGATCGGTTGCCTGAGCAATCGCCCGACGCACCGTTTCCAACGAGATCCCATAATGAGTCAACGCCTGTGGATGGACATCGATCCGGATCGCCGGAAGCGCACTACCAAACAACGACACCGAACCAACCCCCGGAACCTGAGCCATCCGAGTTTCTAGATTATTTGAGACAAACTGATACAGCTCACCCGTAGATAATGAATCGGAAGTCAACGTCAGCATCATCACCGGCGCCGATGAAGGGTTGATCTTGCGATAGGTTGGCAGCGAGCTCATGGCACTCGGCAGCAGGCTGCGAGCAGCATTAATAGCGGCCTGCACATCTCGGGCCGCCCCGTTAATATCTCGATTTAAGTCAAACTGCAGAATCACTTCCGTAGACCCTTGCGAGCTAGAGGAAGTCATTTCATTGACGCCGGCAATCTGGCCTAGAGCACGTTCCAAAGGTGTAGCCACCGTTGCCGCCATCGTGGCCGGAGAAGCCCCGGCCAAATTAGCACTAACCACAATAACCGGAAATGAGACCGAAGGGAGCGGAGCAACCGGCAATAACCGAAATCCCAGCACCCCTAACAACATCAATGCCAGCGTCAGCAGCCAGGTAGCCACCGGACGGAAGATGAACAACCGGGATAAATTCATCTTAATGCTCCCGGCTCGCCCGGCGACGGCGCGTAAAACGATCAAAAAACAGATAGATCACCGGTGTTGAAAACAAGGTCAGTAACTGACTGAGTAGCAAGCCTCCCACGATCACGAGCCCCATCGGCTGGCGTAATTCGGCCCCCGATCCATGAGCAAACATCAGGGGCAGAGCCCCGAGCAAAGCGGCCATCGTCGTCATCAAAATGGGGCGAAATCGTAGCAGACACGCTTGATGAATCGCATCTTTGGGAGACAAGTGTTCCTCATGCTCCGCTTCCAGGGCAAAGTCGATCATCATAATGGCATTTTTCTTCACAATCCCGATCAGCAGAATAATCCCGATTAAAGCGATCAAACTAAACTCGGTATTGGTAAAACGCAGCGCCAGAAAAGCCCCGATAGCTGCCGTCGGTAACGTGGTCAAAATCGTCACCGGATGGATGAAGCTCTCATATAACACCCCTAGCACGATATACATCGTCACCAGTGCCGCCAGAATCAAATAGAGCGTATTTCCTGAAGAACGGCTAAAGGCATCGGCCGATCCCTGATAATTCAGGGTCATACTCACCGGCATCTGGAGTTGATGGGTCAACTGCGCCAACGCTGACTGCGCATCTTCCAGTGAGTAACCCTCAGCCAGATTAAACGACACCGTCACCGCCGGCAGTTGACCTAAGCGGGCCTTCATCAGTGCCCCAGTGGTTTCAGTTACCGAAGCCAGATCGGTCAGGCGCACCATTGGGGTAGTCGTATTAGTACTGTCACTACTCCGGGTCCCGGCGACATAAATATGATCCAAATCGGCCGGGCCTCGTTGCTGTTGCGGCTGAACTTCCAACACCACCCGATACTGATTTGACTGGGTAAAAATCGTTGAAATCAACCGTTGCCCATAGGCATTGTAGAGTGCGGTATCAATGTCCTGAGCCGAAATTCCATACCGCGCGGCAATATCCCGATGAATATGCAACGATAAAACGCGTCCCAACTGATCCAAATTACTCACGACCGCTTTAAATTCAGGGCGCTGCTGCATGGCTTGAACCAATTTCGGTGTCCACCCGGCTAACTGAGAGCCATCGGTATCACTTAAAATAAATTGATACTGGCTGGGTGTGATCTGATCATCCACCGTCAGATCCTGCAGAGCTTGTAGATACAGTTGGATCCCGGGAACATCGGCGACCTCCTGCTGCAAACGTTGAATAATCGCAGGTGCTCGATCACTGCGGTGAGCAAAACTCACCAGATTGATCTGCAGCATACCTCGGTTCAAACTGGTATTTTGACCATCTACGCCAATCGTCGAACTAATACTGCTGACATCCGGATCCTTCAATAATCGCTGCACCACAGCCTGCTGACGAGCGGCCATTTCGGTATAGGATACATCCGCCGAGGCTTTGGTAATGCCTCGCAAAACCCCGGTATCCTGCGCCGGGAAAAACCCTTTGGGCACCCATAAATACAAAGCGACCGTGATAAAAAATAAACTGACGATAATCATCAGCGCTACTCGTTGATACTTAAAAACAACGTTTAGCCCCCGATCATATAAATTGAGTAAGCGGTCAAAAAACTCCCCGCCTTTCTTATAAAAACGACTTTGCTGAGACAGTGGGATATACTTTAAAAAATAAGCACATAGCATCGGGGTTAAGGTCAGAGAAATCACCATCGACACTAAAATGGCGACCGCCAATGTAATCGCAAATTCTCGGAATAATCGGCCGACGACATCCCCCATAAACAGCAATGGGATCAATACCGCCACCAGCGAAAACGTCAGCGAAATAATGGTAAACCCAATCTCCTTCGACCCTTTAAAAGCCGCCTCCAAAGGCGTCAGGCCCTTTTCCAGATGCCGCGAAATGTTTTCAACCACCACAATCGCATCATCGATGACAAAACCAGTCGCAATCGTCAGTGCCATTAGCGTCAAGTTATTGAGGCTAAATCCGGCCAGATACATCACCCCAAAAGTACCAATCAGCGATAGCGGCACCGCCACACTGGGAATAAAAGTGGCCGCAAGATTCCGTAAAAACAGAAAGGTCACCATAATCACCAGTGCAATCGATAGCATCAGCTCAAACTGCACATCCTCAATCGAGGCCCGGATAGTTTGGGTTCGATCCGATAAAATCGTCAATTTCACACTACCGGGAAGTAAAGTTGTCAGCGTCGGCAACTGCTGCTTAATTCGATCCACCACCGCAATGACATTGGCTCCCGGCTGGCGTTTCACCTGAATAATAATGGCAGGTTGACCATTGGCCGTCGCGGATAAGTATTGGTTTTCACTGCCCTCGGTCACTGTAGCGACGTCTTTAATTCGCAGTGGCGAACCATTTTCATATTTAAGGATCAAACGGGCATATTCACTGGCACTGCGGAGCTGGTCATTGGCATCGATGCTGATCGAGTGATATTTACTATCGAATCCACCTTTAGAGCCATTGACGTTACTCTCATTAATCAAGGTATAAATATCATTCAGTGTCAGCTGGTGAGCCGCTAATACCCGAGGATCCGCCTGGATCCGAATCGCCGCCTGATGCCCCCCCGCCAGCGTCACCATCCCGACCCCAGAAATTTGCGATAACTTCAGCGCAATCCGAGAGTTAATCAGATCCTGTAATTTCACGAGGGATAGTGTTTTGGAAGTCGCGGCAATCGTAATCACGGCCGTATCCGCTGGATTCACTTTTTTATAGGTCGGAGGATTCGGCAGATCGTCCGGCAACAAATTATTAGCCGAATTAATCGCCGCCTGTACTTCCTGCTCGGCGACATCTAGCGACAACGACAAATTAAATTTTAACGTAATCACCGAAGCGCCACCGGAACTGGTCGAATACATTTGATTCAGCCCCGACATCTCGCCTAACTCACGCTCTAGCGGCGCCGTCACCGAAGTTGCCATCACATCGGGACTCGCGCCGGGATACAGAGTCGTCACCTGAATCGTGGGATAATCGACTTCAGGCAATGCAGAAATCGAGAGTTGTCGGTAAGCGATCACTCCGGCCAATAGGACTGCAACCATTAGCAAAACCGTTGCAACAGGCCTTCGAATAAATAGACGGGATGGATTCATTGAGCCGCCTTTTTCAAGGTCAGCACATTCACTTTGGCTCCCTCAGACAAATCATCCACTCCGGTGGTTACCACTCGCTCTCCGGCCTGAACGCCTTTTAAGATCACCACCCGATCATCACCGTTGTTCGGCCCGCGAACAACTAACCGTTTATGGACTTTGGATTCGCTATCCACCACAAACACAAAATCGCCCTCGCTATTGAGCTGCAATGCCGCCTGAGGGATCACCACGGCTTGTTTCAAGGTTTGCAACTGTAACTGAGCATTCACAAACTGATTCGGATACAGCTTCGAATCCTGATTATCAAACAGCGCTTTGAGTTTCACCGTCCCGGTATCGGTATCAATCTGGTTACTGATATACTTCAGCTGGCCCGAGGCAATCTTCTGAACCCCATTCTGATCATAAGCATCAACCGTATAGCTCTGACCACGGCGGACCCCTTGTAAGAGCGACTGTAATCGGGCCTGAGGAATACTAAATGTCACCGCAATTGGCTGGGTTTGAGTAATGGTCACGATTTCGGTGGAATCGCTACTCACCAAATTTCCTGGATCAATGGTTCGTAGCCCGACATAGCCACTGATAGGCGCCCGGATATTGGCATAATCGATATTCAGCCGCGCCGCTCGAATCTGCGCTTTATCGGCGAGTACAGTGCCCTCGTACTGACCAACGCTCGCCTGTTGATCTTGCAAATCCTGCTGTGATAGCGAATCCTGCTGAAATAATTTTTGATAGCGAGCCAGTGTCTGACGAGCATTTTTCAACAGCGCCTGATTTTGCTGCAAATCCCCTTGATACTGCGCCAATGAAGCCTGATAACTGCGATCATCAATTTGTGCCAATCGCTGCCCTTTTTTGACATACTGTCCTTCATCAAAAAAGACCTGTTGTAATTCACCGGTCACCCGGCTGGTCACCGTCACCGTTTTATTGGCTTGTACGGTACCTAACGCATGCAAATACACATCGACGTCAGCTAACGATGCTTTTCCAACATACACCGAGCTGGTCATTCCCCCAAAAGGCCCACCAAAACGTCGATGTCCCGTCGTCGCCGGAGGCGTACCACGCCCTGAAGCCACCGCCGTTGCAGGAGATTTATCGGTAGTCATAAAATATCGCCAACCGAATCCAAGGATCACAACCATCACAATGGCAATGACTAAAATCCAAACCACACTATTGCCAGAACAACGCCGAAAGGAAGAACGCATTATCATTTTTAGTACTCATTCGTCATCAAACATTGCAACGCAATATTTAGAGGTGGATTATTAAAATAAGACGTCATCTCTGCCGGGAGTAATCGATACCACAAGATGATCTGAGTATCCGGAACGACTAACGCTATCATTCACTGTATCCCTACAAAGTTTACATGGCGTTACTATCTGTAAATCAATCGCAAAATTCAAATGTAAGTCCCACTTTTTACCGTTTTTTACAAAGAGTTAGCATCATCGAATTTTACGGTCAAATAAGGTTCGCATTACCATATGCGTCCGAACCAGAGTCACGGTTGGAATCGCCTCAATGATTGTGCGGATCTCTTCAATCCGACGCATACTGGCCGCCTCTACAAAGGCAATTAAATCAACCTGCCCACTGGTAAAATCACAGCGCTGGATCTCCGGAATCGTCTCTATTTGTTCCGCATACTCCCGCCACACGGTATCTTGTCCATGCCCCTGAACTTCGAAATAAGCCTTCAACAGCTCTTTCTGTTCAGGATCTTCAACTTTGGCATAATATCCTTTAATAATGCCTCGGACTTCTAACTGCCGGATACGCTCCTGAGTTGCTGAACGGGAAAGGTTTATCTGACGGGCAATCTCACTCGTCGTCTGACGAGCATTTTGGGTTAGCAATGCAATAATTTGTTGATCAAATTTATCCATATTTATTATCTGTTAGGGTTCCAAATTCCGGATGATTGGATGCCATAGCCGCACACCTTCAAATTCGCGGGATGAAACGTGAAATTAACGGTAAAATCCAACACTTTGTAAGCTCGTTCCAGCCTTGAACTGTTCTATCATACACGACCAGAACTCATCGGAAATGAACAAATGACACGATTAAAACCACAGCTCAATTTATTCCAAGGCATCGGATTACTGGTGACGACGCTACTGGGAACCGGAATCTTTGTGGTTCCCGGATTGAGTGCTCAAATGATAGGTCATCAGTCACTGTTGGCGTGGGCTATTTTACTGATGGTAACCCTGCCTATCGCACTCACGTTTGCCTCTCTCGGGAAACGCTATCCTCACGCAGGAGGCGTACCCCATGTCGTCGGTCAGGCGTTTGGTCGAGGATTCGAAAAATACTGTGCCTTTTTATTTATTTCAATCCTTCCGGTAGGTATTCCTGCATCACTCATCATCGGCACCGGATTTATTACTGCTGTTATTCCGCTCTCACCGCTTGCCATACTCGCAGTGCAGATCCTGATGTTAGTGGGGATGTTTACAACCGGATTTTACGGCTCTAATGCCTGCGCCAAAATGCAAACGCCTATCGCTATTTTTATTATGGTGCTCGTGGTACTACTGCTTGGAAACGCCGACTTAAAGCCAGCAGATGTGCAGGTACACTGGCAATTCAATACCCCATTGCTCAAAACATTAGGCATCATGTTCTGGTGTATTATCGGTTTGGAAGCATTTGTGCATCTGGGGGAAGAGTTTAAAAAACCGCAACGGGATTTTCCGTTAGCTCTGATTCTAGGGACCATCATTACCCTAGCGCTGTACTGGTGTGCCAACGTCGTCGTATTAAAATATAGCGCTCAACAACCCCTCTCATCACAGGCCGGAAGCTTACCGGCCATTGCCAGCCAATTATTCGGCCCTAAAGTCGGCCTATTAGTATCCACACTAGGCTTTCTCTCTTGCTTTGCCTGTACCAATACTTACATTCAGGGAGCTGCTCGTTTACTCTGGAGCCTGGCACAAGAACAAAAATTACCCACTTTTATGGCTCAGTTAAACCGCCATCAGGCCCCACTGCCAGCGCTGCTCGTCACAACCGGATTCATCATGCTCATGACTTGGCTGATTTGGTTTATCGGTCTCGACCTGAGTCAATTACTTCTCTATTGCAATGGCAGTTTTATTGCCATATATCTCCTGGCCATGCTCGCAGGATGCACATTACTCAAAGGATTTGGCCGAGGACTGGCCATTTTTTCAGCCATTATTTGTATTATTTTTATGTGGAGTCTGGGTACAGAGATCGGTTATCTATTAATTTTCAGCATGATATTTATCATATTGCAGTGGATTCAGCGTTATCACCAAACTCATCGTCTGACACGGCAGAAAATAACCCGATGAGGAATAAGGGTAAAAACCACTCTGGTTTAGATTTAAGACAGAGATCGTATCGATGACATAGCCATGAAATATCAAACGATAGCGGCAATAAACGCCTCGCTTATCTGTTTAAATGCTCTGTTCCATTTGCTCAGCATTTGATGAAATCTGCATCAAGAGCTGCTCAAAAAGTTGCAGTTGATCTTCTGGGATCCCAGCCAAAAGTGACTGCCGAATTAACAAAATACGCTGCTCAATTTCAGACAGTAATAACTGACCGGCTTCTGTCATCATCACGATGCGGGCGCGCCGGTCGGTTTCACACGTTTTACGCTCAATGAGCCCCTGAGATTCAAGTTGGCCCAGTGTCCGCATGAGTGATGGCAATTCCAACTCTAACGCATCAGCTAATCGTTTCTGGCTAACTTCTCCATCCATACGCGCTAACTTCCACAAAGCTGTCCAACGAGGATGCGTGAGTCCCAAAGGTTTTAAATAGCGATCCGCTACACCGCGCCACAAGCGGAATGTCCGGCCTAATTTTTCAGCAGGTGCATACTCTAGCAATATTTTTTCAAGAGAATTCATTCAGTTACTCCTATATAAGAAATAGCATTATATTTAATAAGCACGCTTAGTAAATACTTATTGCATGATCCATGAAAATATATCGTTCCGCTTTCGAGTTTGGTTAAAATAAAGTTTGCATGCTGTAAAAAAGTTTGTCCAAAAACAGCTAAATTTGTACAAATTAAATCCATTTTGAACAAGGTGCCGATAGTCATCGGCTCCGGCAATACGTGCCGCACTAATTTGGCTGGCTACATCCCGAGTTAAACGGCAAGGTCAGCAAGCATGAACGGTTTCGCCGAATTGGCATTTTGTCTTAAAACACTTTCACCATCCAATGACGCGGCCACCGACATAACGCGAACGAGCATTGCTTTTGCTTTTTTGTCCACGCGACAGGCCTTGGTATGCCTTGCGATGATGGGCTTGGGGAGGAGACGTCCTTTATTCTTCTACAATGTTTCATTTCATGAGCATTTTTACAGCAACTGCACTTAATTTAGCCAAAGCAACCGTTGTGCCATTCACACGCTACAAACGACCTATCTCACCCAATAGAGCTAATTTTCTTTAAAAAATAAAGAATTACCTATCAGCATTTATTAAATAAAAATGAGAATGGTAATCAGTTAATAAGATATTGATTTAAATCAATTTTTGATTTCATTCTGGCAATGATATGCCTATACTAAAATTTTAAGACAACGACTGGAGACGTTTAATATGCAGGGTCATCCACAGATCATCCAATTATTAAACAAAGTGCTGACGGCAGAATTAACCTCAATTAACCAGTTTTTTCTGCATGCCCGGATGTTTGGTAACTGGGGGTTCAATGAACTCAACAAAGTCAGTTATAAAAAATCAATTAAGGATATGAAACAAGCGGACGCGCTGATCGAGCGTATTTTATTCCTAGAAGGACTTCCCAATTTGCAAGCGCTGGGAGCTTTAAAAATTGGTGAGCACGCCCAAGAAATGTTGCGTTGTGATCTAGATTTCGAATTGGAACAAATTCCATTGTTACGTCAAGCTATTGCCACTTGTGAAGCAGAAACGGACTATGTCAGTCGCGATCTATTGGGTTCAATTCTAGATGATGAAGAGGAACATATCGATTGGCTCGAAGCACAACACTACCAGATCAAAGAAATAGGCATTGAAAAATACCTGCAAACGAAAATTTCGGAGGATGACTGATATGCAAGGCAAACAGATTGTAATTGATGCTTTAAATCATTTATTGGCCAATGAATTGACCGCAATGGACCAGTACCTGATTCATTCCCGAATGTATAGTGACTGGGGATACAGCAAACTTTATGAACGTATCGAACACGAATCCCTCGAAGAACGCGAACACATCTCCATCTTAATCGAGCGTATTCTGTTCTTGGAAGGAACTCCAGACATGGTCACTCGCGATACAATTCATGTGGGTTCCGACGTTCCCAGTATGTTAGAAAACGATCTTCAAGTTGAATATACCGTTGATAAGCTGCTGAAAGAAACCATGGATTTATGTGAGAAAGAACAGGATTATGTGACGAAACATGCCCTGCAACGACTCATTGATGATACCGAAATGGATCATGCTCATTGGCTGGAACAACAACTTAAACAGATCAAATTACTCGGCCTTGAAATATACTTACAGGCTCAGTTGTAATGGCAAATACCGATGTCTCTGAAAGCGCTCGAACAGAGACATCGGACAATTTTACACCACCCACAGATAATGCAGTGCCACCCCGAAGAACACCACCATTCCCACATAGTTGTTGTTCAAAAATGCTTTAAAACAAGCCTGACGTTCCCGAAAGCGGGCCAATTGCTGTTGATAGATAAACAAACCAGCCGCGATAGCTAATCCAATAAAATAGATAGCCGACACCCCATTCAAATGCCCCACCCAAATAAGCAAAAGCAAGGTAATCAACTGTAAGCAAGCGATCACTCGCTTATCCCAACGCCCAAACAGAATTGCCGTTGATTTAATGCCGACTTTAACATCATCATCTCGATCGACCATGGCATAAAAAGTATCGTAAGCAATAGTCCAGGCACTATTGGCCAACAACAGTAACCAAGCCTGTAATGGCAACGAATCACTCTGCGCGGCATACGCCATTGGGATCGCCCAACTATAAGCCAACGCCAAAAATAACTGTGGCAGATGGGTATACCGTTTCATAAATGGATAGATCGCGGCCAATATCAATGCTGCAAACGATAATTCAATGGTTAAACGATTTTGAGTCAAAACCATCGCAAAGGCACAGCCGACTAAAATCAGAAATAATCCCAAGGCTTGACCCGCCGTGACCAATCCCGCAGGAAACGGTCGATTCTGAGTTCGTTTGACAAAGCCATCGACTTTGCGATCGGCAAAATCATTGATCACACAGCCGGCAGAGCGCATCAACCAAACCCCAATCACAAAAACGACGACAATACTAAAATCAGGGCGTCCATCCGCGGCGAACCATAATGCCCACAACGTTGGCCAAAGTAGCAACAGCGAACCAATCGGCTTATTAATCCGCATCAGCTGTACATAAGCCAGCCATTTTGAATTTTCACTGGCCATGACAAATCTCCAGATACGCCGGACAATCCGGCAAAAATAATTCCTGAACTAATAACTGCGAGGCTCGAACTGAATACACGCTGCGCCGGGCCCATAACGGCTCCGGGTGAACACCATAACATCGACTAATTTGTCGCAGTTGCAATGGATCGCTATCTTGATTGCTGAAGATCCACTCCCCTAGAGGCTGAGTGTTAATCCGGGACAACGCCCTTAAAGAGCCATCTTTTGGATCCCAGAGACTACGGGCCAACACCCACGGGATCCCATCACCAGACAGACAAACCTGCCGCTCCCATATTCTACTATGGCCGTTCAACAACGTCATTTCATCCTGACGAGCTATCGCAGGCTGATTCAGCAAAACATCCACCCGGAATCGCTGACAATACCGTTTTAACTGTTGCGTTAATGAACCTCTGGCTCGCAGCCAGTTTCCGATCATGGCTTCAGGGAGCTTGTCAGGTTCGAGAATAGCCCATGAATCCCAAGCTTCAGGCCAGCTTAATGATTCCATCTCCATCCATATCGGTCAAAATAAACGTCTATTATCCCGTATTCATTACAACAATGTAAACTTATCAAAAAGCAGCTAGACTGAGGCTATCCAATCAGGAAAAACTTGACCCCCACAGAGAAAAAGTGACAATACTCTTCTGTAAAAATATAGGGAATCACACAGGTTATGAATCAGTTCTTGCGGATTTTGATAGTTGTTTTAATCGGCTGGTTCAGTACGGCCACGGTACAGGCCGCAGATGAACCACAAAATCAGGATAGCTATGCCTACTTCGGATTTGAACCCGATATTATTACAAATTATATCAAAGCCGGGCGAACCCTAGGATACATCCGCCTCTCCGTCGAATTACGAGTCAAACATCAAAGCCGTTTAGCCGATGTAGAACATAATTCGCCATTACTGCGTGACGCTATTATTAAAATTTTCGGGTCTCAGGATGAACCGCAAATCCGCTCACTCACAGGTCGAGAAAAAATTCGAGAACAATGTCTGTCCACTGTGAACGATTTATTATTCCAGGAAACTGGGGAAAAAGACCTGGTGGATGATCTCTTATTTACGAAATATCTTTATCAGTAACCTTATCAAATACGGCCTGCAAACAACCAACCAGCAACCCAAATAGGTGAGCCTGATTGGCGGTTGCCGGGCCGATGACCTGAAAAAAGCCAATCACCAGCCAAGCCAGCATAAAAATGACGATTCCATTATTTATAGATATCCCTAGCTGAGGCCGTAGCCATCCGGTCAGCCACAAATACCCCAAAAGAGCATAGACAACCCCAGAAAGCCCGCCAAAATAAGGCCCGGAGACCCAGAACTGCGCCATATTCGGGATCACGGCGGCCACAATCAGAATCATGAATAACTTACCGCTACCCAGTCTCCGCTCGATCACGCCCCCTAATTCCCACCACCACAATAGATTAAAGAGAATATGCAGAATAGAAAAATGCAGGAGGATCGGTGTGACTGCGCGCCAAGGCTGCTCTAAAAGTTGATGCCAACTATCAGAGAACCGCAACCCATTAAACAACCATTCGCCACCAGTTAAAATTCCCAACACATACACAATAGCGGCAACGCCCATCATGATTAAAGTGACGGGTCCAGCATGGCTCAGCAGCCGCTGTTTAATCTCCGAAGTCGAACTATGGTAACGAATAGAAGCTCGCTTGTGATCGCCCACCGACCAAGAAGCCGCCTGATATTTAGGCGCTAAAGGATTTTTAACAAATTCTTCAAGTTCCTGCCGAGCCCGCTCCAGATGTTGATCATCGATAAGCCAAATGATCACGTCATTATGATCGACAGACAGCTGGCATTCAATGTGTAGCGTTGCCATATAATCAACAAATGCTTGTGCCAGACGAGGATTATTTATTACAACCAATTGCTGCATGAAACGACCTATTTATTCGTGACCGGAGCTTGCTGCGCCCACGCTTCAAACCCACCATCTAACGAATAAACCTCTTCAAATCCCTGCTGGATCAAATACTGGGCGGCACCTTGACTAGAGTGACCATGATAGCAGACCACAATAATTGGAGTGTCCGGATCATGGTCATGCATCAGCGCTGTTAAACTCTGGTTGGTTAAATGGATCGCCCCTTGAGGATGACTCTGTTGATATGACTGATCATCACGGATATCCGCAATAATAGCCCCACTTTCAGCGACAAGCGCCTGCGCTTGTTCCACATTAATATGTGCAAATTGTTCCATTATCACTCCTTCACGATGACCTGAAAAATATGGGTATCCTGTCACGGTATCATGTTGATCCGTTGTTGGGGAGCCCCTTTTTAACAACAGATCAACATGCTATATCAAAGCTTAAGGATGCTGAAAACTTTTCCCATTCAGCAACAACTGGCCATTTTTTAACACCACATGGCTCGAATAACGTTGTTTACTCTGATCATAAGCCAGATAACCACGCTGAGACTGAAACTCCAACACTCGCTGCACCTGTTCTGACAACATGGCAGAACGCTGATCCCTCAATTGCGGATGGTCTTTATCAAAAGATAATAGCCCCCGGATCAATTGCTGGATCGGCTCTTGATCGATGACCACATTTAAATCAGCCTGCACATGAGCCATCAATTCCAGTAACAAACCAACATCGCCCATCTGTTGTACACGTGCATCGTTTAAAGCTCCGATATCCAGATGTCCAGCTACCGAGACCTCATGCTCTTTTTGTTGCAAAGCTATCGGAGAGAACTGCAACTGAGTATGGCTGAGTGCTTTAGCCATCATGGCATCTAAATCTTGCTTATATTTCCAATCATGTGGCTGGTCTTGCATTTGCTTAAAGAAATGAGCGACCTCCCGATCAGAAGCTGCACTCATGTGATTGAGACTCACATTAAATTGTGGATTGCCAATCGCGATTTGATTGAACATTAAATCTGAAATCTGGCTGCGTAACGATGAGTCGAAAGTCTGCTGCTTCTGATCAAAAGTCGTGTTTCCTGACATCGTTAATCCAGAAAACGTCATCACCTGCGGGCTATCTTCATCATCACTCAATACATGCATCGACGATGACCCCACTTGCATGGAAAACTCACCCGGAGCCATCGACGTCTGCGACTGCCAGTGATAATCCGAATGACCCGAAATTCCCCCCAATGCCAGTTCAAGTTGTCCAACCGAACCATGACTAACATAACGGACAGAGAGATTGCCTCCCTCCCAGTTGACCTGCGTCTGCTGATGCCCTTTTAGATCGTCCTGACCTCGGATTTGCAACGCTTTAAATACAAATTTATCGGCCTGCCCTTTTCCGTTGTCCATGTTATAAATGGTGCGCGGCTCCACCCGAACCATGAAGTTTAAATTTTCCAACCAGCTATACGATACATCGGCCAGCAACGGAGACCCTTTCTGAAACAGAGACTGAACAATTCGAGCGGCCCCCGGATGAGATGCAATTTGGGGATTATGAATCAGGCTACACTCCGATTTTGCAGAATCATTCACTAGTTCCATATGCGTCTGAACCAGTTTGCCACTAAATAACTGCCGGTAACCAAATTCAGACTGACTATGTAGCTCCAGACAAAACCGTTGCTGATCATTCTGATTCAGGATCTCCAGCCGTCTTACAGCTTGAGACGTCAGCCCCTGCACCTGAAAATCGGCCGAGCTCAGCGTGACATCAAATCCCTGCTCGACAAGATTTTGCCGAACATCATCGGGAAAAGCCGGATTTTTAATCTGTTCGATCACGTAAGGCTTCATGATGTAAGGCGCGGCAACGATCCCTCCAGCAACAATAATAACGACGGCGGCCAGCGCTGTTTTTTTCAACATTATAAATTCCCTGTTCTTATCTGTAACACGGTGATTAATCGATTGGAGGGAGCATTTTACATTGAGCAAAGCATCATGACTATGCAACATCAGTTCACGAGGAGAAATGCCTCTGCTCATCAGAGCAGAGGACATCAAGGACGAGCACTATCCTCCTAGATAAGCACTTTGTACCTGAGGATTACTCAGCAACGCATCACCACTGTCTTCCAATACAATCCGGCCATTTTCCAGCACATAGCCCCGATCGGCGAGTTTCAGGGCCTGATTCGCATTTTGTTCCACCAAAAAGATCGTCATCCCATCTTTACGCAGTGATTCAATAATATCGAAAATCTGCGCAATAATGATGGGAGCCAGACCCAACGAGGGTTCATCCAGTAATAACAGTTTAGGTTGACTCATCAGCGCTCGGCCAATAGCCAGCATCTGCTGTTCCCCCCCCGACATAGTTCCAGCCCGCTGATTACGTCGTTCCCGCAATCGAGGGAACAGATCAAACATCTGCTGCATCAACTCGATCTTTTCGGTCGTCGTCGCAAAAAAAGCCCCCATATAGAGATTTTCTTCTACCGTTAACCGGGAAAAGATCCGCCGGCCTTCAGGCACAATGGCGATATTTCCGCGCATAATTTGCGATGTTTCTTTCTGGGTAATGTCTTCCCCATCAAAGAAAATCTGCCCGGATGAAGCTCTCGGATCACCACACAAGGTCATCAACAAAGTGGTTTTCCCGGCCCCATTAGCACCAATTAAACTGACGATTTCCCCTTTTTCGACCGTGATCGATACATCATCCAGCGCCTGAATTTTTCCATAATGGGTACTGACATGATCAAAACGAAGCATACTCATTATGATTCTCCCAGATAAGCTTTAATCACATCAGGATTTTGCCGGATCTGCTCCGGGGTACCATCAGCCAGAGGGCGCCCCTGATTCACCACATAGATATAATCAGAAATATCCATCACCAATTTCATATCATGCTCAATCAAGACCACCGAGATCTTTTCATTTTGACGTAGATCGACAATCAGATCGTTCAGATCGGCCGTTTCTTTTGGGTTCAGACCCGCCGCGGGTTCGTCCAGCATCAACAGGCTGGGATCGGTCACCATACAACGTGCAATCTCCAATCGCCGCTGCTGCCCATAGGCCAAATTACCAGATAACCGATTGGCAAAATCCAGCAAATCCACTTTCTCTAGCCAATAGCGTGCCTTATCTAAAGCTCCGGCCTCACTTTTGCGAAATGCCGGTGTTTTAAACAAACCGGAGAGAATATTGGTATTCAGATGATGGTGCTGAGCGATCAACAAATTTTCAATAGGCGTCATCTCTTTAAATAAACGCACATGTTGGAAGGTTCGAACCATCCCTTTGCGAGCAATTTTATGACCCGGCAATCCTTGCACAGCTTCGCCTTTAAAAGTAATCGAGCCGGCTGTTGGCTTGTAAAAACCGGTAATACAGTTAAAGACCGTGGTTTTCCCCGCACCATTGGGACCAATGATCGAAACGACCTGTTCCGGTGCAATATCCAGCGCGACCTTATCGACGGCCACCAGCCCACCAAAACGCATGGTCAGATCTCTGACCGATAGTAAACTCTGGTTATTCATTCGATCCCAACTCCATTTTTGGTCGACTCATCGGCAGCAGTCCTTGCGGACGCCAAACCATCATCAGTACCATCATCAGACCGAACAAAACCATCCGATATTCACTAAATTCTCGCGCGAGTTCCGGTAATACCGTCATAATAATCGCCGCTAAGACCACACCAATCTGTGAGCCCATCCCGCCGAGTACCACAATTGCCAAAATGATCGCAGACTCCATAAAGGTGAATGATTCCGGGCTGATAAACCCCTGACGAGCCGCAAAGAAACTTCCAGCAAATCCAGCAAATCCAGCCCCAATGGTAAAGGCGGTCAGTTTAATCACGGTTGGATTCAGCCCCAGCGAGCGACAGGCAATTTCATCATCACGCAATGCTTCCCAGGCTCGACCAATCGGCATTCGCAGTAAGCGGTTGATGACAAACAACGTAACCACCACCAACAACAAAGCCATCAGATATAAAAAGATCACTTTATGATCCGAGTTATAGTGGAATCCAAAGAAATGATCGAAGGTATCCCAGCCTCCATCCCGGGCATGACGGCTAAATTCCAAGCCGAATAGAGTCGGTTTCGGGATCCCACCGATCCCATTCGGCCCACCGGTCAGCCCAGTCAGGTTATTGAGCATAATCCGGATAATTTCACCAAAACCCAGCGTCACGATCGCTAAATAGTCCCCTCGCAGCCTCAGCACCGGGAACCCCAGTAAAAAACCGAAAAAGGCCGCCAAAACGCCAGCAATCGGTAGACATTGCCAAAATCCAAGTCCCGCATAATGGTTCAATAATGCATAGCTATAAGCGCCGACCGCATAGAAACCGACATAGCCTAAATCTAGCAACCCAGCCAACCCCACCACGACATTCAGTCCTAGCCCTAGCATGACATAGATAAAAGTCAGGGTGGCTAAATCAACGGCCCCGCGCGAGACCACAAATGGCCAGATAATCGAACCAATGGCTACAAAACTGACCAACCAGCGATAAAACTTAGGCGCTTCCTGCGGTGCTGGGAATTTAAAGGTCTGCTTCGGTTTGGCTTTACCCCACAAGGTCTGTAACGGCTCATGAAACAACTGAAACAAAAAGACCAGTAACCCACCGGCTCCTAATAACAACCAACGCGGCGCTTCAGACCAGGCCAGAGTCAAGCCAGTCGCTGTGGTATCCAAACGGATCCCCAACAACCATCCGGCTAAAACTAGATAAACCAGCAAAGATTTAATGGCCGTTGAAAAATCAAAATATTTCATACTTTTTCAACCTCCGGACGCCCTAAAATTCCGGTTGGCATAAAGAGCAGTACCAAACACAACAACAGGAATGACACCACATCCGAATATTCCGGACTGATATAACCTGCGGTCAAAGCTTCGGTCACCCCAAGGAGCAACCCACCCAGTACCGCGCCCGGGATAGAACCAATGCCCCCCAATACCGCCGCTGTAAACGCTTTTAGACCAGCAATAAACCCGATATACGGATTCACCACCCCGTAGTACACGCCTAACAACACCCCGGCAATGGCAGCCAATGCCGCCCCGACGATGAAGGTAAAAGCGATCACTTTGTTAGTATCGATCCCGAGTAAGCTGGCCATAGAAATATCTTCAGAACAAGCCCGGCAGGCCTGTCCCATGCGAGAACGTGAAATATAAGTGGTCAGACACATCATCGCGATAAACGTCACGACGAAGATCACGACCTGCATATAAGAAATGGTCAAATGAAAACTATTCGCCGGACCAATCACCCAGCCACCGCTGACCAGGGTAGGAATCGCCACGTCTCGACTCCCCTGTGCCGTACGGACTAGGTTTTGTAAAAAGATCGACATCCCGATAGCTGAAATGAGAGGGATTAAACGGTTACCACCACGCAGAGGTCGGTAAGCCACGCGTTCAATCGTCCAGCCGTAGATACTGGTGATCAACATACTGATGGCAAATGCCGCGATAAACAATAATGGGACATTATCAAACCCCATCAACATCAGCACCGATAATGCAATAAACGCAATATAGGTTCCGATCATATACACTTCGCCATGCGCGAAGTTAATCATACCAATGATGCCGTATACCATCGTATAACCGATAGCGATCAGTGAATAGGTACTACCCACCGTGAGCCCATTGATAAGCTGTTGAATAAAATAATAAAAATGTTCAGACATAGCAGCCCCGAAAAGGTTCTTCTTGCTTAAAACAGTAAGATGGAGGGTTACCAGAACAACCGGGTAACCCTGTCATATCAACTACTGCAATGCAGTCGAAGAACCGTTTGCATGCCATCTGAAGATGCCGAATTCAAACCCTCTCAAATCACCTTTTTGATCCCATTTCAATGGACCCATCACGGTATTCACCGTATGCGTTCTCAAATATTTAGAAACGGCATCCGGATCATCACCAACCGCTTTGATCCCGGCGACAATGGTTTGTACCGCCGCATACGAAGTCCAGACAAATGGACCACTTGGATCTTTATTTTCAGCCTGCAGAGCTTTTACGATTTCGGCGTTCTCTGGATTCTGATCATATTTTTTAGGCAGGGTCACTAACAAACCTTCCGAAGCAGCACCCGCAATCGCGGATAGATCTTTATTCCCTACCCCTTCCGGCCCCATAAATTGTGCTTTAAAGCCTTTTTCGGCAGACTGGCGCAAAATCAGACCCAATTCAGGATGGTAGCCCCCGTAGTAAACAAAATCGGCATTTTCCTGTTTGAGTTTGGCAATCAGTGCGGAAAAGTCTTTTGAACCACTGGTGATCCCATCGAATGAAACCACTTTAATCCCTGCTTTTTTCAGATTGTCACGAACGGCGGTCGCAATCCCTTCACCGTATTGCTGTTTATCGTGCACAATCGCCACTCGTTTAGGTTTCACATGATCAATAATATATTTCGCCGCGGTAGGTCCCTGATCACTATCCAGACCGATGGTACGATAGATAAATTTGTACCCGCGAGTAGTAATCCCTGGGCTGGTGGCTGCTGGAGTGACCATCAACACGCCTTCATCTTCGTAAACATCTGAAGCAGGCTGAGTCGCACCGGAACACAAATGCCCGACCACGAAAGAAATCTGATCGTTCACAATACGGTTCGCAACCGCAACGGCTTGTTTAGGTTCACAGGCATCATCATAATCAATGGCTTCAATTTTTTTGCCATCGATACCACCAGCTTTATTAATTAATTCAACAGCGACATGAGCACCGTCAAATTCCATATCACCATATTGAGCAACCGGACCGGTTTCTGGGCCTGCAATCGCGATTCTGACACTATCGGCGGCCTGCGCCATGGAAGCACCACCTATGAGAGCGAGAGAAACAGCGACTACAGCCGCTTTTTTAGTCCATTTCATCATATGATTCTCCGTAACCATTTCGTTTTATAATTAATTTATATGCAATGTTGTGTGTTTTTATCCACAGTTAACGTTATAAAATTCTCTATCAACTGTGATTAGTAGCAGTTTTACCTCATTGTACCGAGATTCGGCAAGCGCTTCGCAAAGCAAAAAATAAGGAGTTTTCAACTTTTAAAGGGAGTAATTGCAAATAAATTAGACAATAAAGTGGAAATATTTAGCGGTTTAGTTACGAATAAAATAAAAAACCTGATTCAGTGGATTAAATCAGCAGAATAAACTTATTTAAATAATCTGATTAGCGATTGATCAAATACACTAATTTGCCCCGCATCGCAGCCTTTCACTCTGTGCCGAAAACAAAAAGGCCTGAGTTCGATAACATCTCGAACTCAGGCCTAGAAATGAGCCAACTGGATGGATCAACTCCCCTCAGCCACTTTAGTGGTGAAGATTCGATCAACCATGAATACCACTATGGCGTAGTAGTGCATCGACCTGCGGCTGCCGACCTCGGAATGCTTTAAATAATTCCATCGGTTCCTGAGAGCCCCCTTTCTCTAAAATATTCTGCAAGAAAGATTGGCCGGTCTGTTCATCAAAAATGCCATTTTCCTCAAATAGTGAAAATGCATCCGAGGAAAGCACTTCAGCCCATTTATAGCTGTAGTAGCCTGCGGCATAGCCTCCGGCAAAAATATGAGAGAAGCCGTTCTGGAAACGGTTAAAGTCTGGAGTGACCATCACCGAAACCTCTTTTCGGACATCATTCAATACTTTCTGAACCGATAATTGGGCCGGATCTTGACTGTGTAATTTAAAGTCAAAAAGCGCGAATTCCAGCTGTCGCAGCATTGCCATAGCCGAATGATAATTGCGAGCCGCCAGCAATTTATCCAATAATTCGGAGGGCAGTGATTCCCCGCTCTGGTAATGCCCGGAAATAAAGCTTAGCGCCTCACCCTGCCAACACCAGTTTTCCATAAACTGGCTAGGTAATTCGACCGCATCCCACGCCACACCATTAATGCCTGACACCGATGCCACATCGATCTGAGTCAACATATGATGCAAACCATGCCCGAATTCATGGAACAACGTCAGCACTTCATCATGAGTAAACAGGGCAGGTTTATCCCCCACCGGTCGGTTGAAGTTACAGGTAAGGTAAGCCACCGGCAATTGCAAACGGCCATTCGTCGTGATCCGCCGAACCTGGCATTCATCCATCCAGGCCCCACCCCGTTTATGTTCACGGGCATACAAATCTAAATAGAAAGAGGCTCGCAGTTCATTCTGCTGATCGTAGATCTCAAAGTAGCGAACTTCCGGATGCCACAACTCATCATTGTGAGCTTCCTGGACCCGAATATGATACAAGCGATGAACCACTTCAAACAGCCCAGACAATACGGTTTGCTCCGGAAAATAAGGCCGTAACTGCTCATCTGAAATCGCATACTTATGCTGTTTTAGTTTTTCGCTGTAATAACCGATATCCCAGGCCTGCAAACTTTCCACACCATGATGTTGACGGGCATAATCCTGCAATTCAGCCAATTCTTGTTCCGCCTGAGGTTTCGAACGATTGGCCAGATCTTCTAAAAAGCCAATGACCTGATCACGACTCTGCGCCATTTTAGTCGCCAACGACAGATCCGCATACGTCTCAAATCCCAGCAATTGGGCCAATTCATAACGCAGTGCCAGCGTTTCTTCAATCACACCGGTGTTATCAAATTCCCCGGCATTCGGTCCTAATTCGGAAGCCCGAGTGGTGTAAGCCCGATACATCTCTTCACGCAACTCTCGATCGTCAGCATAAGTCATGACCGGCAAATAACTGGGGATATCCAGTGTTAACAGATAACCGTCCATCTCTTTATTTTTAGCGGCCGCAGCGGCTGCTTCCAGTGCCGACTCAGGAAGTCCGGCTAAACGAGAGGCATCGGTCAAATGTTTTTGCCAAGCATGAGTGGCATCCAATACATGGTTGGAAAATGTCGAACCCAACTCTGACAAGCGTTGACTAATTTCACCAAATCGTTGTTGCTTCTCTTTCGGTAGACCAATACCAGAAAGTTCAAAATCCCGGAGCGAGTCGGTGATGGTTTTCTGTTGTGCCAGAGAAAACGATGCAAAAGCGTCACTCTCTTTTATTTGCTGGTACGCCTGATATAAGCCCTGATGCTGCCCTAAGAAAGTACTTAAATCAGATAACAACGGCAGACAGCTTTCATAGGCTTCACGCAGGCTTTCACTATTCATCACCGAATTTAAATGGCTCACCGGCGACCAAATCCGACTCAGCCGATCACTGACATCAGTCAGCGGTTCAATGAAATTATCCCAACTGAACACATCCTGTTTGAGAACTTTTGCAACGGTATCCCGATATTCGGTAATCGCCTGTTCCACAGCGGGACGAACATGTTCGGGAAGGATCTTGGAAAACGGAGGTAAACCTTTAAATTCTAATAGGGGATTTGACATATCGGCTCCTGATAGCGGGGCGCATAAATGCGCCGAATATTGTCAATATGGAGACATTTTCCGACGAATTCAACCAAAGGTCGGTCTCATCGGTGACAGCATAGTCCAATATAGGTGATCGAAGTGAGACCTCCAGCTTTAATCCACCCATCAAAATACATCAATTTAAGCTATTCTGATTTATATCAGTCAGGGAGAAGGCACTGGATACATATGCATGAGGGACATCTGGAATTATCTCCACGAGGCAACGCTGCGATCACAACCTACCATCTTCTGGGGGCTTCGATCTTAGTGCTCGTCACAACACTGGCCATCATCAGCGGGCAATATCAGCAAACCAAGCAAGCCATAGATAGCGATTTGCGGCTGATTCGACACAGCTTTATTAAACCACTGGCGACCGCTTTAGCCAGTGATCAACATCAGCAGCTCTACACACTCGCGAAGCTGATTATCACGCAGCCGCACATCCACACGGTCATGATTGATCAAATTTCCCCGACCCAATCCAGAACAGTTTTAGCGATGGGTCACAAAGAAGCGAATGATCAGCGATTACACTATCCACTCATCGAGAATAAACAGCTCATCGGTCAACTCTATTTGTCCGTTGATCCGGCGTTCAATGCGTATCAATTAGCCCGAGAACTAAAATTCGCATTAATGTTCTGGATTATCGGGCTGATCGCAATGGGATGGTTCAGCTATTATTTAATGCACAAAAAAATAAGAGGATATGCCATGATGCCGCCTTTCAGTTCCGACTCCGATCCTTCAGAGTCACCACCCGATCTGATATCAGGGACCACCGAATTGTCTCATTTCAGCCACGACCTTTGTCAGTCAGTGATTCAACGTTCCCCAATGTTGATTCTAAAGCTGGATAACGCGCTTTGTGTTCAGGCTGTCAACCCAACCACAATTCTCCAGACCGGACGCCTTGAAGCGGAACTCCTCGGGAAAAACTGGCTTGAGCTTTTCATCCCCAAAACTCAGCACGCGATTGTTCAGCAACGTTTAGATCAATCGCTTTCCATTAATGGACTGTTATCGCCAATCAATAGCCTGATCAGCGATGAACTAGAACTCAGTTGGACAGTGATTCCCTATACCGATGCTCAGGGAGTTCTATCTTTTATTGCATCCGGGGTCGATATCAGTGAATTAAAAGACCAGCTATTTTTTCAAGAAGCCGTTCAACATCGAGATGAGCCCGCCATTGCCACGCCAATGATGAAATCTGAAGAGATGGAAGCCTTAGGCAATATGGTGGCCGGTATTGCCCATGAAACCAATACGCCGATTGGAATTTGTGTCACCAATACATCGCTGCTCAAAGAGCAAGCTTCTAAAATCCAGCAGGCCATCATGGAACAATCTCTGACGAAAAGTCAGATGAATGAATTTTTGGAACGCGTCATCGAAGCGTCCAACTTAATGCTGACTAATCTGCATCAGGCCAGTGAACTGCTGAAAAGTTTCAAACAAGTGGCCGTCGATCAAACGTCACAACAAGGTTATCTCTTTAACGTTAAAGATAACTTACGCCAAATCATCGTATCGCTGGGGCATCATCTGCGCCAAAAATCCATCTCAGTATCCGTGGAATGTTCGCCCCACTTAAAAATTAACAGCCTGCCGGGGCGTTTTGCACAAATTTACTCTAATCTACTGATGAATTCTGTCATTCATGCCTTTAACGATATAAACGTAAACCCAAGCATCAATATCCGAATTACCCGCCAGAAACAGCGGCTCATGATCGATTATGAAGATAATGGTCAGGGAATTGACAGTTCTATTCGCGATCACTTGTTTGAACCCTTTGTCACGACCAAACGAGAACAAGGCGGAAGCGGTTTAGGAACCTATATTATTCACCAAATCATTACCGAAAATCTCTCTGGATCTATTGAATATTCACCTCGGGAACCTCACGGCACGCATTTTCATATAGAGATCCCCATTCAGCACTTTGAGGATGACGCATTCAATTATTCTGATTAATTGGCTACAACTATTAAAGCCTTTATGAGTAACAATATGATAAATCGATCCATTCTCGTTATACTCGAAACCATTGAGACTAAATGACGAGCAGAGGAAAACGTATGACACAGCCAGAAAACGCTTTTGATTATCTGTGTATTGGTGCCGGAAGTGGGGGAATTGCCTCGGCGAACCGGGCGGCCATGTATGGTCAAAAAGTTGGGATTATTGAAGCGAAAGAAGTTGGCGGAACCTGTGTCAACGTTGGATGCGTTCCCAAAAAAGCGATGTGGTTTGGCTCCCAAATTGCCGAGGCCATTCATAAATATGGCCCTGATTACGGCTTTGATGTCACCGTCAACCAGTTTGACTGGGGCACACTGGTCAAAAATCGTCAGGCTTACATCGACCGGATCCACGGTTCCTATCAACGAGGATTCGACAACAACCATGTCACCCAAATTCAGGGGTTCGCCAAATTTATCGATGCTCATACCATTGATGTCGATGGCGTCCGGTATCACGCCAAACATATCCTGATTGCCACCGGGGGCCACCCTTCCCTCCCGAGCATTCCCGGGGTTGAATACGGCATTACTTCCGATGGTTTCTTTGAACTCACCGAGCAACCTAAACGAGTCGCCGTTGTCGGTGCGGGCTATATCGCCGTAGAACTAGCCGGAGTACTCAAAGGATTAGGAAGTGAGGTTCATCTGGCGGTTCGTAAACACGCCCCACTTCGCAACTTTGAACCGATGCTCTATGAAACACTGGTCGATATCATGCAAGAAGATGGGCTAGAACTTCATACCCACAGTATTCCTAAAAAACTGGAAAAATGCGCTGATGGTTCATTAGACTTAAGCTTTGAAAATGGTACCCATCTGAATGTCGATTGCGTCATTTGGGCAATTGGTCGGGAACCCAATACCGACCAGCTCAATCTCGCGGCTGCCGGAATCGAAACCGATGCTCGGGGATTTATCCGTGTAGATGAGTATTCGAATACCACCGCCGAAGGCGTCTATGCACTGGGTGACGTCATCGGCAAAATTGAGCTGACACCAGTTGCCGTCAAAGCGGGCCGCCTGTTGAGCGAACGGTTGTTTAATCATCAGACTCACGCCAAAATGGACTACGAACTAGTCCCGACCGTCGTCTTCAGCCACCCAACCATCGGCACCATCGGGCTCAGTGAACCGCAGGCACGAGAACGCTATGGCGATGATCAGGTCAAAGTGTATACCTCCAGCTTTGCCGCCATGTATACGGCCGTGACCTCACATCGTCAGATGACCCGCATGAAACTCATTTGTGCCGGAGCGGATGAAAAAGTTGTCGGCTTACATGGCATCGGCTTGGGAATGGATGAAATTCTGCAAGGCTTTGGAGTTGCCATCAAAATGGGAGCGACTAAAGCTGATTTCGACAGTTGTGTAGCCATTCACCCAACAAGCGCTGAAGAGTTTGTGACGATGCGTTAGTGTAGAAAAAGCATTTCACACGCGGAATTGAATCCAGAAAAAATCGCTGTCTATCCAGTATATAGGCAGCGATTTTTTTAGAATGAAGAACTAATAGAAGAACTAATAGGACAGCCACAATAACAGAACATTAAATCTCACACGGCTAATGCGCACACCATTTCAATAAATTAAATGATGGCAATCTTGTTGGTGTTCTCAGAATAGATATTTAAGCTCATATCTGATGATAAAGTGGGTGGCCTGTTGACTCTCCGTAGAAGAACTAATAGGACAGCCACAATAACAGAACATTAAATCTCACACGGCTGATGCACATACCATTTCAATGAATTAAATGATGAACAATCCTGTTAGAGCTCTCAGAATGAATATTTAAGCTCATATCTGAGGAGAGTTGGAGTAAATCGTATGATTGAGGGTCATCGAGGTCGCTCTGTTTGGGAGTAATCAGAATTTATCCTTCCAGGAGACAAAATAAAATCTTAAGCGTGTAACGCACTTGGCTGATAACCGCCCCGATGATGCCTACGGCAATGATGGTGATAATCATATTGAACCAGTGACGCATGGCTCCCGACCAGTCCTTTAGATTGCGCTGAAAATGAAGTGATGATATCGAGCCAGCTCGCAGAGCTGATATGAAGACGCTGTAAAATAGGTTGCAATGAAATATCAATCGCACCCTTTTTATCGGGTCGAACGATACGCCCGGTCAGGTCGATAAGTTCCAGATAATCGGTCAGTTTGAAAGCCAGCCCTTCCGGCCGATTTTGACGAGGGTTTCCTGTAAACGGATATAGCCGTTTCGGTTGCCGGTGTTGCTGAGCCGCCTGGGTTCGTTGTCTGATGCTGGTAAACTGGGAGTCTTCCGGTGTCGAACTCAGGCCTGCGCGCAGCGGGTTTAAATCAACATAGGCCATACACGCCGCTAATGCGGTTTCATCCAGCAGCGCCTGTGATTTAAACCGACCTTCCCAGAATCGACCCGTACAGTTATCTTCAGCATTCGCCTGTCTTGCAATGGGTTCGTTGAGTTCTCGCATCAACCAGCTGATATCCTGTAACCGGGCCCGATAAGTTTCTGCCGAAGCATTAACAAGATTCATGGCGAATTCAGGCAGAGACTCACCATGCTCAAATTGCCGGGTAAAGTGTGTGCCCCGATGCAATTGATGCCAGTGTTGAATCACTTCCTGTGTGGACCAGCTCTCGGCCTGTGATTCATTGACATGCAAAACCACGTGCAAATGATTGCTCATGATGGCATAAGCACAGATATCAATTGCAAATACACCGCCTAAAAACAAGAGTCGTTCTTCTATCCAGCCACGGCGATGCTCAAAGCTTTTTCCCGTCACGCTATCCTCACCACATAAAAAGGCACGCCGGACACATCGGGAAATACAATGATAATAGGGTGTATCGCTCAGACTAATCTGCTGACATCTCGGCTTTGGCATGGATAACGACCACTACGGATAAATACATCTGTATATTTATACAGTATTTTATCAATACGTCAAGCCCAAATCATACTTCCCATATTGACTGGATTCATTAGGTGGGTGGCCTGTTTCTACTTCCCATTTCTGGCATTGTGCTCAATAATGCAGCTTTATCGAAAACGTTGTTAACCCACTTTTCTGCAGCAGCTGGCTCATCAAGTGCGATAAACTCCGCTGCATCACCCAATTTTTGTAATGCTAAAGGAGACCAAACAACATTCATTTTTGAATGCGCCCTAGCACTTGTTCACGCGCATCTTCATTGGCCACACCAAAACCAGAAGCTAATTGAGCCTCGGCTGTTCTCATTTCTTCCAATAACTCGATCTTTTCCTGCATTGCCTCATATTCAGCAACATCAAGAACAACTGCCACACCTTTACCACGCTGAGTAATAACCAAAGGACGGCGTGTTTCATTGATTTGCTTAATGTATGACGCAACTCCAGCTCGAAACTCTGACAAAGGTTGGATATCTTTATCGATTTGTATACGGCTCATACTGGACTCCAATTAGTACAAAATAACGTACGAATTATAGTTCTAGATTACGTAATATACAACTACTGATATTGGGTTATAAGGAATAATATGGACTCCCTCTTCCCAAATCACCACGGGCAATAGGCAGGCCACCCACCTTATGAACCCTGTTCTAACAGGATCCTTTAGCCTTCCTGCTTCAAGATAATTCAAATAATCGAGGGCGCCACAGCTTTACCAACAAAATGAATGAAAATACAAAGTGAAGATTTCGGCCATTTGGCTTCCCTCTCATTTCATAAGAGCCGCATGAATACTGGCTTTATACGGTGGGTGGCCTATTTATTTTCTTTCCTTCTTCAAGATAATTCAAATAATCGAGACCGCCACAGCTTTACCAACAAAATGAATGAAAATGCAAAATGAAGGTTTCGGCCATTTTGCTTCCTCTCGTTTCATAAGAGCCGCATAAATACTGGCTTTATACGGTGGGTGGCCTATTTATTCTCTTTTCGTCCTATTTTTGCACTTCCCGCACATTGACTGGCTTGTAGTTTAAATATTGCACGAGCAACTTGATATTTCGTTGACTTGTCATCTAAAACATTCCAACCACTTGACTTAGTTAAATCCCTGTAGAAAGGAACTTCAAAATAGCAATCCATATTGAAATCTATCTCCTTACTTTTGACAAACCTAACGCAAAGTTCAGTTGCAAAATATATGGCACTACATTTTGGGAACCAAAATTCGTGACATATATTTTGTCAATTGAAACGCCTTGTTATATCTATATACAAGTGGTAATTAAGTTATCAGCCAAATTAGAAAACTTATTTTTCAATAACTCTATTTGTTCTAACTGATTATGAGACCATTGTCTCCGATCTTGCAATGATACAACTTGCTGAAAATTATTTAGTTCACCCAATGGAACATTTAACCATAGACTATTTTGTATTAATACGTTTGCATCTTCTATTTCACCAATACGGAAATTTTCTACCCCGATTTTAGCGATAGGGTCATAATTGTTAATATCCCTTTTTAGAATAGAACAAAGATCCTTTTTAACAGCTTCAGAAATTTTATTATGCATGGTTTCATCTGCTTGAATCATTTCTTTTTTTCCTTTTGCAACACCGGCATCTATTTGCGTCTTCGTTCTACGCTTACTCGCAGTATCAAACCCATTAAATACCCACCCTGCAAACACTGGCATACCTAAATGGTCAAATTCTTTATAATGTGGATTAGCTTTATTAAATCTTTCAATGCCACTTTGCCAATCATTTACAAAATTTGGAACCATTTGTCCGATTAACCCCAAACAATAAACACTAAAATTATCAGACGTACAAGGAACAATATAATAATCGCTCGAATAAAATGCAGCCCTTACTAGAGAACCGAATGATGGCGGAAGATCTATTAATACGTAATCATATTTTTGATTAAACTTTTCCTCAGCCTTATTTATAATACTTCTAATAGCAACATATCTACTGAGACCTGTCCCTGACAATAAATCAGAACCGACATTTAATGAATCTGCATATACGTTTAACCAAAAATCACCAGCTATAATATCTACATTATCAGATGTATGTTTTCCCTTATGAAGATAAATTTCCTCACCACCTGTATTTTGTAAAAACCTTTGTAAAAATGATCTAACTGTAGTTCCATAAGGAGCATTTTGAGATGGTAATTGTTGAATAAATTTATCTTCTCCTAGCATTGCTATTGATAAATTGCATTGTGGGTCAAAATCTAACAACAATACTTTTTTATTTTTACATCCTAAAGAATGGGCTAAATTCCATGTAATGGTAGATTTCCCTACTCCACCTTTATTATTAAATATAGAAATAACCTTTGTCATATTATTTTTTCCTTAATATTAATTTCCACAATGTATAAAATTATAGATATAACAGCTGTATATCACGCACGCTCAAAAACTACCTGCACACTTTTATCCAAAATTCTGGTAAAACCATATTTATCAATAAGGTATACCGATATTTTCCGATATACCTTGGTTACAAAATGCGCGCGCGCAATATCTACCTAAGCTTTGCGCAATAACTCTCTTTGTTGATTTGTATCCAATTGATTTAAAAACAGTTTTTAACATTCCATCAAAACAAAGTGCGCAGGCTTTGCAACAAAATGTGCGTCATTTTTGAATCAAACCAATACGACTGTATATCCACACTACCGCACTGATAGTTAAAACCAGTCTAAATCTAAAATAATAGTTATTTTAATTAACTAGTTAACCATAGCGAGAGCGGGGATTTTTGACAATTGTTTTTGCTGATATTTTTATCATATTAGATAGATTGAACCCTAGTATTAAACCTATCGGGTGATGTAATAAGCTACTTAGGGTAAATTGACTGTGTATTCGGTTATCACAAGATTGTGATTGCCCTAAATACATGCGTGGTGATCAGTGATGGTTTAAGGGAGGCTTTCATCACTAAAAGCAATATCGGTTGAGTTTTTGACTCGCTCACGAAATATTTTGGGAGTTTCACGCATCATTTCTTTAAACCTAAGACAAAAATAAGCACTATCACAAAACCCTGCTTGTTCAGCAACAGTAGCAATCGCCACATCAGTCGTGGCCAGTAGTTTCACGGCAACATTAATTTTTCGCACTACCATAAATGTTTTAAATGGCATGCCAAATGTTGATTTGAAAATCCGAGAAAACCACGATTTGGACCAATGGCAGCGTTGAGCCGCCTCTTCGGTAGAAATTGAGTATTCTTTATTTTTATCAAGATCGTGGACAAAATCCATCAACGTGTTGATATGCTGATCGACAGGCCTAACCTTAGCATAAGGGGATTGACCTAATTTATTGAACACATCAAGCAAGATCGTTTTCAATAACGATTTAAACAAGGGATCGAATGAGCCCGAATTTTTTAATTGATCGGAGCACCAACTAAAGATCTGCTGTAATCTTGTGGCTTCCAATTCCGTCAATACCCGAACCATCTCCCGGATCAACTGACTCGAATGGATATCTATCCCGTATTCGTCCAAATAGTTTTCTTCAAACTGCAACAAATAGCGCAGGTGATCCTCTCCAGCCGCCAGATCCATATCATGCACCATTAAGGCCGGTACAAAGATCAAGGTATTGTTTTTAATTGTATATTTTTCATTACCAATACTGAATGTCCCCGTTGAGCGGCGAAACCACATGATCTCGAACATCATGTGATAATGCGGTTCAACCGTTAACCCTCGAAAACAATGATAGTCATCAACCCGTAAGGTAAATAGCTCACCCACTCGGACCGGTATCTTTTCGAAAATGGGACAATCATCACTCATAATGTACACACTTATTATATAAATACATTCTTTTTATACATATAAGCCATATCTTATTCAATAACATATTCATTCTCGATAAGAGATTTATTTAACCAACAATAAAAACTCTCTGAAAGGAGAAGAACTATGTCTAGTACCCCTTTGACAATAAAAGAAAAAATAAGTTATGGCTTAGGCGATACCGGGTGTAATTTAGTATGGCAGACCGTAATGCTATTTCTGGCTTACTTTTATACCGATATTTTTGGACTAAGTCCCGCACACATGGGAACCATGTTTTTGGCTGTAAGGATCATTGATGCGATAACCGATGTACTCATGGGTGCCATCGCAGATAGAACAAAAACACGTATGGGTCAGTTTAGACCCTATATTTTATGGTTTGCTATTCCCTTTGGTTGTATTTGTACCTTAACTTTTTATACCCCGGAATTGAGTTATACCGGCAAGCTTATTTATGCCTATGCCTCATATATCTTATTATCATTAGTCTATACCGCTATTAATGTTCCTTATTGCGCAATGATTAATAATATATCGCATGATTCACAGGAAAGGGTTTCGCTACAATCCTACCGTTTTGCCCTTAGTACCGCAGGTGGACTGATTGTATCTATTGCGGCATTACCTTTAGTCAAATATCTTGGCAAAGGTAACCCTCAGCATGGATATTTTTATACCATGATGCTGATGAGTGTCATTAGTATCATCCTTTTCTTTATTTGTTTTTCTTTTACCAAGGAGAAATACTCCAATAAAAATCAAGCAAAAGATAGCAGCTTAGCAACTGATTTAAAGATTCTAACGGCGAGTAAAGAATGGCGAATTTTATTTGTATTAAATATCGTTAACCTTATCGCTGTTTTATTAAAAAACAGCACTGCAATTTATTATGTGAATAATGTTATGGGGAAACCCGATCTTGCGAGTACCCTGCTAACCACATCATTAATTGCCGGAATTATTGGTGCATTATTGTCAGCACGGATATTCAAAAACATAGATAAAGTCAAAGGTTTTAAATTTTCTATGTTTATAGAAGCTATTTTATTAGGTATTTTCTATTTCATTCCGGCAAGTAATATCTATTTAGTTTTCGCATTTATTATCGCCATTAATTTTATTCAGCTCGCTGCAACGCCACTGCAATGGAGTATGTTATCAGATGTAGTAGACGATATTGAAAAGAAAACCGGTCAATATTTAAGTGGTATTGTTTTTTCTACCAATCTATTTGCTATCAAACTCGGTATTGCTATCGGTGGCGCACTAGTTGGATATCTCCTGTCATGGAGTCATTACGTGGGGGGAGCCACCGCTCAAACTAGCTCAGCGTTAGCCATGATCAATGCGTTATTTACCGTGATCCCTGGGGTATTAGTGTTCAGCCTCATTCTCATTATGCATCGTTATTCGCTTGATGATGCTCACATTTCAGCCGCTAAATTACCCAGCTTAGCTAAGGAGAAAGCACAATGATACATGTCATTAGTTCCGGCAAAGATCATATATGGCAAACACAGAAAGCCTGCCCTCTAACCAGCGATGAACAAGGCCCCAATCTTATTGTTAGCCAGCAACGGGGACGAGCGATAGAAGGATTTGGCGGATGTTTTAATGAACTGGGCATGATCGCGTTAGCCTCATTGAAACCAGAACAACGAGAAGCCATTTTTGATCAACTATTTGCCCCCGATGGAGAATGCCAACTAACCCTAGGCCGACTTCCCATCGGTGCCAGCGATTATGCCAAATCGTGGTATAGCTATAACGAGCACGAAGATGATTACAGCATGGCCCATTTTTCCATTGAACGGGATCGGCGTTGGTTAATGCCTTATGTTCAGGCGGCCTTGGCACGTCAACCCAAGATGACGCTATTTGCCTCCCCTTGGAGTCCGCCAACATGGCTCAAAACCCATCAGGCCTATAATTTTGGTCGCTTAAAAAGCGATGCACAAACGCAGCGGGCTTACGCTTTGTACTTCCAAAAATATATTGAGGCTTACCAACAGGAAGGGATCACGGTTCAGCAAATACACGTGCAGAACGAGGTAGCCGCCGATCAAAAATTTCCCTCCTGTGTCTGGAGCGGAGAACAGCTGCGGATATTCATTAGAGATTATCTCGGCCCCTTATTTGCTGCGGAAAATATCGATAGCGAGATCTGGTTGGGCACGATCAATGCCCCTAATTTTATGGAAGAAGTCGGGCAGGATTATGATGATTATGCCGGTTATGTCTTAAACGATCGCGAGGCCTATCAATATATCAAAGGAGTCGGTTACCAGTGGGCGGGAAAGAATGCGATCCAACGGACCACCATGAGCTATCCCGAACTACGTTACTATCAAACCGAAAACGAATGTGGCGACGGTGAGAATAGTTGGCCCTATGCACACTATGTATTTAGCTTGTTCCGACATTATTTGGTGAACGGGGTGAACGGTTATTGCTACTGGAATATGGTGTTACCCAAGGGAGGTGAAAGTACTTGGGGCTGGCGACAAAACAGCATGATCTCGGTTGATATGGAGAACCAGCAGGTGATGATTAATCCTGAATACCATGTGATGCGTCACTTCTCTCATTTTATTAAACCGGGGGCGAGATACGTACCGTTGAGCGGTCATTTAAGTGGCAATGCCGTCGCTTTTTGTAATCCGGATGGTTCTTTGGTGCTCAACCTTAATAACCCCTACAACGAACCCCGTTTGTTGGATCTGGAACTTGATTCACACCGTTATCAGTACCAGCTCCCCCCTTGTTCTATCACTAGCGTTGTCACCGAATGACGCTCACATGTTCTGCCCACCGCGTCATTCCTGATACGATGGGCAGATTGATATCCACATGGGCTCCCTGATAAGGGAGCTTCAGGTGTGATCAAGAAAACACCCACTGTCTTTCGCATGACTCAAGATGAACCCGCAACCCCACTTGAATGTGCTGCAATGACTTCCCAACGATCACCTTCCACATGCTGCCATACCCGAGTAAAACGAAACGTCCCATCCGCTGGCTGTCCATCATAACTACCGCAGATGCTCATTTTAACCACCACAATCGCAGTATCTTGTTGCAATTTAATCTGCTGATCTTCTATAGCAATATGAGAGAGATGTAATAAACCTGATTGATGCGCTTGCAAATCATCCTTTTTACCGAGCACCTGCCCTAAATGATTGCTAAAAACCAGCTCGGAAGATAAAAGGCGATCCAATTCTTGAACATCCGAAGCCAACATGGCCTGACAAAGCAACGCTTCTGCGGCAATGATCTGACTTTCTTTACTATTTTCCACCGCCAATCCTTTTTTACTGCTTGCTGAAAATAAACGGATTCACTTTCACGACACATCAGGAAAACAATGTGGCTCATACATTTCATGAATAAGCGAATGCGCTTTCGCTTGAACATTGGCGATGACATTGCCGATAACACCATCCCCAAACCAGCGGCCAAGATCAGTCATCATCCCGCTCTTGAACCTCAAGGGATGAATAACCGCTCCCCCGCACTGCATCGATATCAATCCCACATGACAGATTGAATGATCATCAAGACAACAAACCTTTAATTCCCAAATCCATACGGATAATCCATTTGTTTCGAAATTCTGATACGTGCATCGACCCCGGCCAATCGCTCAACTAAAAACAGCCCCAAATCAATTGAAGATGACACGCCTCTTGCCGTTACCACATCGCCTTCATCCACCACGCGCAGATCGACCACACGACAATAGTTCTCTAGTTCCCCAAAAGCACTTGGATGCGTCGTAGCCCGTTTCCCGCTAAGAAAACCAGCTGAGCCCAATAATAAGGCTCCGGTACACACTGAAACCTTTAATTTCACCGCTTGTCCCGTTTTCAGCCAATCCATAAAGCCTTGATCAAATTGCAGCGCACGCGTCCCGAAACCACCTGGAACAACAATAAGGTCGTATCCACTTAAAGACGCACCGACTTTGTCAGGGAAAAATCGCAATCCTCGATCGTCAGTGACGTCCTTGGTATAAGCACAAATATCCCATTCGAATTCAGGAAGAATATGCATGGATTTTAAGCGAGTGAGCGGATCGTAAACCCCAATAAAATCTAATGCGGTCATCTGCTCAAAAATAATAAATGCAACGTTCATAAACATCCTTACGATTGTTGAATAGGGGCTACCGCCGCGATCATGTGTTCATTCAAACGCATCCGATATTATTTATAGCAAATCGTTAAAACAAACGCTTTATTGACGATTATCTCTCCAAACACATGCGGTATTCTAAATGCCCGGTATGAATATCACGCTGCTCTCGCACCACTTTAAAACCGTGCGATACATAAAATTGATAACTGGCTTGGTTTTCTTTATAGACAGAAAGTGTGAGCGTCTCGCTCCGATGCGTCGCATGAGCCAATAACTGTGTACCAATCCCTTGACCTTGCCATTCGGGTGCCACAAATAGCGCCGCCAAATGATTTTCATTCAGGGCGTAAAATCCAACCACTTCATTTTTCATTTCAAATACATAACTCTCTGAAGCAGGGATATAAACATGCCGCATAGCATCGACTTGAGATTCCCAAAATTCAGCGGCAATAAAATCGTGAGCGATAATGGAGGCATTGAGCCAGAGTTGCAGAACACAAGCTAAGTCATTTTCTTGATACTTTCTGATCATATTCAAACTACCGAGCGTAAAATTTCAACAGCCGATCACCTTTCGATACAGGATAACGAAAATACCCCCATCGAATAAAGAGATCTGGATATTTATTCCAGCGGCTGTTGATGATGTTTAGATATTAATTAAATGCTCTCGATACGCTCGCAATGAAGCTTCATCCCGCCCCGTAAACCGCTGCAAAGTCTGTTCTAACATGGCTGTCAGTTCATCATAATCTTGTGGCAGAGCCGCGATAAAATTAACCGGATTGGCAACACTCTGCCCCAATAAAATAATCGGGTTGGTTAGCGCCCTGACAAGCAGCAATGTTTCTTCAATGCGCTCATATTCACTCGCTTCAGTAAAATGTCCAGCCCGAACATCCTGATAAAGTCGCGACTCGGCTTGCACAGCAACGGATGTCATATACATATGCGTCGGATGTAACTGATTCAATACTTCAGCCGTATTCCGAGCATTTCGAGCACCATTTCCAGCTCCGGCTAATCCGCCTAAGAAGATCACCCGATACGCGATTTCTGCCGCTTCCAGTTTTTGGCACTCCCGCAAAATATCGCTAGCCGCATAGCCTTTATCCATAAAATTCAAAATATCATCATCACCACTTTCAATTCCGATCACTAAATCATTAATCCCTTCGGCTTTTAACACCTTGAGATCCGCGATGGTTTTGTTATAGATACTGTCTACCCGAGCATACATTCCGATGTTAATTTCCGGGAAATAGCTGCGGATCAACTGCGCCAAATCGATCAGTTTCGCCGTACGTAAAGTGAACGGGTCGCCGCCCACCGCATAGAGCCGCCGAGCATCAGGATACCTTAGACGAGCTTCTTTAAGGTCACTCTCAATCTGTTTTTTCGCCGCTATTCGGTAAGGGATGCCGTGATAAAAAGTACAGAATCGACATGAATTATGAGTACATCCAACCGTGACTTCTAACAAAATACTATTAGCTTCATGAGGAGGACGGATAACTGGACCGGTGTAATGCATCACTATATTCCTATTGTTAAGCCAATGGCCGACAGCCTCAAGCTATCTAACCAACGTGCTCTATCAATCACTGAGATTAGCTGATCCTCACCTAGTCTTTAAACGCAATAAAGAGGTTAAAAGTTCTATTAATCTGGAAATTTATTCCACAATAAAAGTAGGTACTATGTTTATCAAAGACAGCGGTTCCAAGGGTCCTATTTTGATCATTCCTCAAACATTCCCCACTACGTTTCATTTAAACAAAATTTCCTCTTGGGAGAATGAACACCGCCCAGCGTCGCTTGAAGTTCAAAAACACAGGATTAAAAACCAGCTGATTTATTGCTATCTATCCCTTTCTATTCGTGCTGAAATATATGATTCATATGTTATTTCAGTCTCAGTGAGAATTTCTCGATGTTAGAACAGTTACAAGGACGTGTAGCCAATTATAACCCCGTCACTAAAACGAATGTTCAGTTAGAGCTGGTTGGTGAATGCCGGGTGATTGAACTACAACTTAGTGACGCTTGGGTAATCAATCGAGGGGATCAGGTCATTGTTGCCGGAGAGGTGGATCCGAAATCCGGGAGATTCAGTGCTTATGCCTATAAAAACCAAACCCGAGGAGTCTTCGGTAAACTCGGGGCGAGTGCAGCAACCGGCGGTATTTTTGTCATCGCCAGTATTTTATTTTTTTGGGCCATCTTTCCACTGATGTTTCATTTACCGGCCGGTTTAAAAATGATAGCTTTGGGTAAAAAAGTAAACTCAGCCTTTGCGATGATCCAATCCGCTAAGTCATAAAATCAATCGGAGCTCTTTTCACGATGATGCGCTCAATAAATCTACAACCCATCTATCAAAATTTCCCGGGATGTAACGCCTATACGGACGACTCATTCACAGGAATTTTGCATGAAAAGTGTTATTGGTCTGATGCGGAATATTTTAAGTTAGATAATGCTCTCTACGCGCTGGCTCAAGCCTATAAAGATGAATCCCAGTGTCCTCGGGAGCTCGTGGGATGTCTCATGCGGATTTTCAGCTTTGTGATCATGTCTATCAACTGCCATTATGATCCCAACGATCTGTACCAAATCGAAAACTTAGATAACGAACAACTCCGCATCCGCAAAGAGCGATTCCAACAAGTTTTTGAGGGAGTCTTCCTGAACAATATGCTTCCAGTAAACTATTTTGAATACCAGTGTTCGACAGAGAAATAAAGGGTTAACCGCACCCATAGAATCTCTGTCCTTTGGTTGCATTGACTGCTCCTCTACTGACCTGCTCCCCCTAATCTAGTCCAGTCTACACTTAGTCGTGTTCATCCAACCAAGGAGATGATGAACATGAAAAATCCGATAATGAGCACACTAATAGGAACGGATGGGAAATAAGCATTAATGCAAATGCCGAGTAAACCAATTCAATACGCGCCATATCATATATAGTGCATTTTATTTTTCATAAAAGCCTCGGTTGCTCTCGGTTAAAGCAGTCACTGTAGCTCAAGTGACCTATACTCATGGCTATAAATTCTGCTATGGTCGATTTTTATGCACTTTTTTGATGACTCAAAGGAGAACCGATGCGAGCCATTTTAGGGTTAGTACTCACTTTATCTGCAATATCTAACGCCGAAGCGGCCACAGCCGAACAACCCAATCCGCCGGGTGATTCCTCATCAACATCAGCATCCTCCACGACCGACGGCCTCGGCCAGCAAGACACAATCAAAATTGCATCCGATCAAAATAAAGAACAGGCCACCCAACAATTGCTAGCCTCAAAAAACGCTCTGGATCGAAAACTCGGCCACATGTTTGAGGCGAGTGATAATCCGTTCGTCCTCTTTCCCTATGAAGAAAACTATCTGCTGTATACCTATGATCCCGACCTGACCAGTAACCACTACGATTATTTGGATAAAGAGCAAGTCGATAAATTTGATAAACATGAGGTGAAATTCCAATTCAGCATCATGTTCCCGCTGGTTCGGGGAATTGTTGGTGATAATTCAGTGTTGGCGGCATCGTATACACAGCTTTCCTTATGGCAGGCTTTTAACAGTAAAATTTCATCGCCTTTTAGGGAAACCAACTATGAACCGCAACTGTTTTTAGCTTGGTTGACCAACTATCACTTTGGGGGATGGACTCTTCGAGAAACAGAATTCGGCTTCAATCACCAATCCAATGGCCGGGGCATCCCCCGCAGTCGCAGTTGGAACCGGATTTACGCCGATATCACCGCCGTCAAAGGCAATTGGGCGATCTCCTTTAAGCCTTGGTGGCGGATCCCGGAAAGTCGTGATAACGACGATAATCCGGATATCACCCACTACATCGGCTACTATCGCGTCAAAGCCGGATATGCTTATGGCAAAAGTACCTTCACCAGTGAGTTCCACTACAACTGGAATACCAGTCGCGGATCGGTGCAAGTGGGCTGGAGCCATCCCATATTGCACCATGTCAGAGTTTACGCGCAAATCTTTACCGGATATGGTGAAACGCTGATTGACTACAACAATAGCGATACTCGCTTTGGCCTCGGGATCATGCTGAACGATATGTTATGAAACAGAGCTGATGGTAAAAGTGCAACTTCCCATCACCCACATGGGCAGCCTGATGATACGACTTAACAGTGAACACATCTTCTCGGGAAAACACCCCAAAGCTTCTGAGTTCTGTTAACATCGGTCTTTACATAACACGTTAGATTAACGCAGATACCTCCTCTTTGGGGATTCAAGGGATGATCGCAAAGCAGATCAGTACTTCACGAACTAGATGGAAGATGCTCGTTAATGCTGGCTCGATTCATTTTGATATATTAAAGAAAAATTTTTAGAGATTTCCAGATGCAACTACACACACTATTACTTTTTGCACTCGCGAGCCTGTCGATCAATTTAATTCCAGGGCCCGATGTGATTTATATCGTTTCGAATACCCTGAAAGGTAAGATGCTCGGTGGCATGAAGGCCGCTCTGGGGCTCGGGGTGGGTTATTTTGTCCATACGCTAGCCGCCGTATTAGGGCTTTCGGCCATCATCTTAAGTTCGGCACTGGCATTTACGGTAGTCAAATGGCTGGGCGCGTGTTATTTGCTTTATTTGGGGATCACCTCTTTACGCTCGATGTATCGCGGTGGTTCGAAGTTGACGGTAGCAACCTCCGAGACTTCATCTAAAAGCATCTTTAAACAGGGAATCGTGGTCAGTGTGCTCAACCCTAAAGTCGCACTCTTTTTCCTATCCTTTTTGCCCCAATTTATTGATACCTCAGCCGGCTCACTTAATCTGCAATTACTGGTTTTAGGATTATGTTTTAGTGCATTAGCCACATTATGTAATCTCACTTATGCGTTGGCAGGCAGCTGGCTACTCAGAAGTGCCAAAGCGAATCGCTATTCACGGATCATCGAAGGGATCTCCGGTATATTACTGATTGGTCTGGCGGGAAAAATCGCGTTTAGCCATCGCTAGATTCGGTTCATCTTGCGTCATTAGTTTGGCAACCTTTCAAAAGTCTGGAAGTCATATGAACATTTCACAATTTGCAGCTAAAACGGCATTAACGCCGCATACGCTGCGCTACTACGAAAAACTGGGGCTACTGATGCATGTTCAGCGGAATCGCAGTGGCCACCGCAGCTATTCTCAAGCCGATATGAACTGGGTCATGTTCATCAATCGATTGCGTGAAACGGGCATGCCACTGAAACAAATCTTAGAGTATGCCCAACTTCGCGCTCAGGGCGATCAAACCTTCAGTCAACGGCAACAACTTTTACAACAGCATCGAGATGCACTTAAAACTCGCATTGAAAGCGAACAGGAACACCTGCGGGCTCTCGATGCAAAAATTCAGTATTATGCCTCGAATCAGCCCTTGACTTAGAGCTTACTCTAACTTGTAAGCTGTCTTCTGTTCATCACATACTAAGGAGACAGCGATGGAACAACGATATCAAAATGGATTAGCCAAACTGGCTGAAATTGATGGCGACGCTGGCCAACAAGTCATTGATAGCCTTCAGGCCATCTGCCCGGATCTGGCCCGCTATACCATTGAATTCCCCTTTGGCGATATTTATCAGCGCCCCCAGCTCGACCTAAAATCTCGTGAAATAGCAACCGTTGCCGCGCTTACCGCTTTAGGTCATTGTGCACCACAACTCAAAGTACACATCAATGGTGCCTTAAATGTCGGCTGTGAAATGTCTGAAATCATTGAAGTTATCTTACAGATGGCTGTCTATGCCGGGTTTCCGGCGGCGCTCAACGGGATGTTTGTCGCTAAAGAAGTTTTTACACAGCGCCAACTGCTCCCAAAATAATCGGATGACGATCCAGCGCTCTTATCGACTTTAATGATCAGCGTCAGGGGCATGCATAACAGCAGCCCCGGTTGTCTTTAACACGGCCATCTAAAAAGCCTTGATGAGGCAATTACGGCACAGGGTCAAAAGTACACAAGATACCTTGGCGATTACAGTTGAAACTTACTCAATCGCGTTTGCAGACCATGTGCCAGTTTACTAATTTCCCCACAAGCGATCGCGGTCTGAGAGCTCCCTTCCGCCATTTCGGCTGAAGCAAAATTAATCTGTTCCACGCTACGATTAAGATCTTCAGACACCGCATTCTGTTCACTACAAGCGGTTGCAATCTGAATACTCATCTCGGCAATCTGATGCACCGAGCCCTCGATTTCACTAATTTGAGATCCCGCCTGTTGCCCCTGAGTCACACATTTAGCAATACCACCTCGACATTCATCGCTGGAGTCTCCCATCTGTTTCGATTTCTGTTGTAACTGTTCCACAATCCCAACAATTTGTTTAGTCGACTCCTGAGTCCGCTGTGCCAACGAGCGAACTTCATCGGCTACCACCGCAAATCCACGCCCCTGCTCACCGGCACGAGCCGCTTCAATCGCCGCATTCAATGCCAGTAAATTGGTTTGTTCAGCGATAGCGCCAATCACATCCACCACCATATTGATATCGTTAGAGCTATTTTCTAACTCGATGGCTAGCCGACCTGATTCATCGATCATGCCCGAAACATTAGAGATCACATCAATCATGCGTTGCAGCGAATTACTCCCTTGCTGCGCCATCTCCGCTGAAGAGTTAGCCGAATCAGCCGCTTGTTCCGTATGCTGAGCGACTTCAGCCACAGCCGCCTGCATTTCAGTCATTGCAGATGCGACCGAATTGAGTTCCATCTGCTGACGCTGCATTCCGGATGCGGTCTGGGATGAAATCGTACTGACTTCTTCGACGGCTGAAGCCAGTTGAATCGTGGCCTCATTCACTTCAGTTACCAAATCATTGAGATCCGTTTGCATCTTTCCAATTTGTAACAGTAAATGTCCTAATTCATCTTTGCTCAGATGCGCCTGATCAATCCGATTATTTAGCTTGCCACTGGCGATGGATGAAGCGAGTGTCAGGGCATGCTGTACCGGTTGCCGAACCGAATGAATGAGCCACATCGACGCTAAAATAATCACCGCAATAACCACCAATGCACCAACGACTAAAATCCAGGTTGTTCTCACAAGCCGCTGCTTCACGGTTTGCTCAATATCGCTAACAGCCTTTTCATTGGCTTGAATCGCAGTATTGAGACTCTCAATCGCTTGGGTATAACGTTGATATGAATTCAGCACGACCTCATTAGCCTGTTGCAGCTGTCCTTTAATCAAATACTGATTATAGGAACGGGTCGCTTGCCGATAATTTTGCCAAGCCGCTTTAAAAACATTCAGTACCTGAGCTTCATCTGTTGAAAGAGGCAGGGCTTCATAGGATTTAAGCTCTTGATCCAATCGATCCCGTTTGCCATCCAACTCCGTTAACCACTGCGATAACTGCGGGGAACTGGCGTTAGGGATCAACGAAAATTCATCTTTTCGGATCTCCGTCAAAGTGACCTGAATTCCTTTTAGCAGACTAATTGACGGCAAACTATCATTACTGATAGTTTCAACATTGGTCTCCAGTTTTGAAAGACTGCTGCGCATGATGAGACTCATCACCAGGAATATAATAAAGACGAGCGAAAAACTCCCCCATATCTTCTTTCCGACACTTAAATCTCTCACTCTCATTTTCAATCCTTAATGTCTGGCAATTGCTTATTTAATGATAGTGGGTTTGCCGTCATGCGATGGTTTTTCAAGCACAAACTGACAAACAATATCCTTAACTGTTTTTGTTCATCCCTACGATTCCAAGGCAAAGATGGACTATTTTTATAAGATTTCAGGCAACTGGCACGCATATAGACCTCCATTAAAATGGGGCTGACATGTTCGTAAGGTCAGCTAAACATCAGCGCAAGTCGGTGCGATCCAAGTTTCTTTTAGATTTTTACCAGTACCATACAAATATCGACTCAAGACGGTAAAACTAAAGATGAAGTTGCCGAAACAGACCGAATAAAGGCTAAACAGATGTTGATTTAAGAGCAACATTCCACTATTCGCATAGCGCTTCAAATAATGATTTTTTAGTCAATATAAAGCAGCTGTAAAAATATATTTCTTTACTATCAATACTTGACTTTTGCTCACAAAAAGGGCTAAATATCAACAGTTGTTGATATATGATATTGTCCTTAAGACAGATACATTTCTTACACGAAACATTCAACTGCTGTACCTCATCATTCGGATTTAAATAGAACCATGCTGCGATGCCTCATCAGAACAATCCTCTGTTTCTGATGTTTTGTTATTGCGGCAGGATCATTGTTACTTGGGGATTGCTCAATGTTCGCCTTCACGGCTGATTTTTTTAATCGGGAAAAACACCTTCAGGCTCTCTCAGCCTGGTGCCGAACTCAGGGATTTGGTTGGGTCTACGTTTGCAAATTATTGTTAGGTGTCAGCCTGGCTTATTGGGCTTCAATGTTCCTAGAACTCTCGAGTACCCGTTCGGCAGCACTGACCGTCATCATCGTGATGCAGCCTCAAACAGGCCAGGTTTTCGTGAAAAGTATTGCCCGTATAGTGGGAACGGTCATTGGGCTGGCTGCGAGTCTGACCTTTGTCAATCTGTTCCATCAGCATCCCCCTTTATTTCTACTGGCAACCGCCCTTTGGTGTAGCCTCTGTATTGCCGGAGCCGTTCGTTTCCGGGATTTTCGGGCTTATGTATTTCTACTGGCGGGTTATACCGTTGGGATGATCGGTATTCCCGGAGCCATTGACCCCCATGTCGCCGTTGCTGTTTCAGTCAGCAGGATGCTAGCCGTCGCGTTGGGTATTGTCTGTGGCGGTTTAGTCAGCGCGACTATTTTACCGCGAACCACCAATGCTGCGTTTCAGAGCCTGTTAGCCCGGCGATTATTCAACCTTTGTCGCCACAGCTCCACTCTATTGCACCACCAGCTAAGTGAAAAAGATTATGAGCAAATTCGTTTACAATTAGCCGCTCAGGCCGTTAGTACCGGGGCTTTGCGTCAAGCCGCCAGCTCAGAAAACCCCAAAATTCGCCAACATCGCCAGCATTTAGTGGAACTCACGCATCTATTTTTAGATCTCAGTACTCGACTGCATACAATGGCCCGCTCCTATTTTGCTTTAAACCAAGATGAAATCACCCAAACCTTACTCGCCAAACGCTTTGACGATATGTCCATGCCGCTGGTGAATCTGCTGGATATTCTACAGGTTGATAACAAGCTTTCGAGTCACCATGTGGGCCAATATCTCGGAGCATTACGCCAGACTCGAGTCAAAGTACGATTACAAATTCGTCAAGCTCGTCGCCTACTTGAACAAGAAAAAGCATTTCAGGCACTGGATGACGCTCGTCAACAAGAACTTCAGGAACATTTTGAAACACTCAGCGAACTGTTATTCCGCTTTACCGACCAGTTTTATAACTACTGTCATAGCTACGCCAGTCTTGGGGATGACAAAGAGCACCCCAAATGGCACATTGAATTTGATTCACTCCGCCGACATTTCAAACCTTCCGTCAACTCGCTCTATGTTCTCAGTTGTGGGGCACGTTCAGTTTTAGTCATCCTGATTGTTTCCGCACTGTGGTATTACAGCGGTTGGTCTGGCGGAACGATGTTTGTACAAAATGGCATCATCGGTGCGACCTTGAGTGCAACGGCTGCAAATCCGCATAAAATGGCCGTGAATCTGGCCCAAGGTTCGATTGTCGGGTATATCCTCGGTTTCTCGATTACTTTCTTTTTACTGCCCAATATTGATGGTTTTGCATTATTGATATTGGCCCTCAGCCCGATCATTATTATTGGGGGATGGCTTACCCTCAATCCCAAATATGCGGGGATCGGCACCGGTGCCATGATTAACTTTTGCTTTGTGGCCTCGCCGCATAATCCGGCAGTTTTCAATCCACACCAGTTCGTCAATGACTCTATTGCCGGATTCACGGGGATGACATTAACTGCCGTTTTACTGGCCTTGCTATTCCCACCAACAGGGCGCTGGCTATCACGTGCGATGATCAAAGATCTGCGTCGTCTGGTGGCCGTTGCGATTACGGCACCACTAGATAATCTAAAAAGCCGGCTGGATACTCAGTGCTGCGATATTCTGCTCCAGACCTACAACGTGAGTTCCGGCCAAATTTTAGTACAGCGAAGTCTGATGGACTGGCATGCCAATGTCGAATCCGTCAGTCATGCGATTATCGAATTAAGGGCTCTGATCAACGCAATGCCCCAGGAGCAAGAACGGCCTCAGTGGCGGATTTTGATCAACCGGATGGGGATTGCACTCACGCATCTCTATCTCAAACCTTCGGCTCGGCATCATCAAGCGGCGCTCACGCATATCAATGAGGTGATCCAAGAATTAGAACCTCAGCTGGAACCCCTGATGGATCGTTTTAATCAATCCCCCAAACGTCAGATGATGAGTTACCTTCATTTTATTCGGTTTGCACTGAATGACTGTCAGGGCCCATTCCGAGATTATCTGGTTCCGCAACCGGCTCAATCTGATATCACTGTTGAAGCCTAACTGGCGACAGGCAAAGAGATAACCAATGACTGAAGAACCTCAAAAATCAACCCGAGGACGCCGTCAGAGCGGTCTTGAATCGGGTCGTAAAGCATTATTGAAAGCCGCTATGGTAGTTTTCTCCAAACATGGTTACGACTCAGGTAGCCTGCGGGCCATCGCCCGGCGGGCCAATGTCGATGTAGCGCTGTGTGCACGGCTCTTCGGGGGAAAGGCTCAGTTGTGGCAAGCCGTGATCGACTCACTCGTGGCCATTTTTGAACACGACATCAAAGAACAACTGGAGCAGTTGGTCAAATTGGCAAATACCGCCCCTTATGAAGCCATGCGACAGTTTATTGTGCTGTATGCCAAGCATTGTACAGCTAACCCTGAATTTCCGGCGTTCTTTCTACAAGAAGCGGTCAACTCACCGGAACGCATGGCCATCATCCGTGAACAACTGATGCGTCCCATGATGCACCCGGTGCTTGAGATAGCACAAAAAGCTAAAGTTGCGGGAGTGGTCCGTTTTGATGATCCCATCATTTTTATCCGGATGCTCACCAATTCAATCTCGCTGCTACTGGCCGCACCGGAGCAATTACCGAAACGAACACTGGCGGCCGGGAATTTAACTGAACGCATTATGAATGAAGCAATCAATATTTATCTGCACTCACCTGAAACTGAACAATTGAAATTCAAAGAGTAACTGTAACGTGGATAAGCTCATATACTCCAAAGCTCGATCATTGATGAAACGGAATTATCCAATGGCAAAAAATCAATTTAAAACAATCGCATGGCTCATGTCATTTATACTGATAAGTGGCTGTGCATCATTTCAAGGGATTAATTCCAAAGCGACGATCCAAAAGCCGGATGCCGTCTCACCGGAACAACTCAAAGAAGCCAGTAAACCGCTAGACTCAAAATGGTGGCAGGTTTTTCAAGATAACCAACTAAACTGGCTACTGGATCAAGGGACAGCCCATAGTCCCACGCTAAAACAAGCTGATGCCCGAGTTCGCCGGGCGCTTGCCAGTGCCGGCGAAGTCAAATCTGGAGATCGCCCCCATATCGATGCTAATGCCGACATGGGCTATCATAAATGGCCAGAAGACTCTCACTATGGCGGTGGACTCGCCGGTGAGCACACTTGGGACAATACGGCTAATTTACAGTTTAGTTATCATCTCGATCTCTTTGATCGCCAAGCCAACCGGAACCGTCAAGCCCACGCGAATATCGCATTATCTCAGGCCTCTGCCCAAGCGGCACGACTCCAGTTAGAAGGGAATCTGCTGCGGTCCTATATCCAACTCACACTTTATTATCAAGAACTCGATGTGGAACGGGCCCGTTTGGAACAGCAAAACCATATTGTCCGACTCAACCAACAGCGTCTCGATTATGGTTTAGGATCGCAGTATGACTTACAGCAATCGATGGCATTGCTGCCGATTACACAGCGACGGATCAGCGTGCTGCATGAGCAGATCAAACTCACTAAAAATCAGCTCATGACACTCGCAGGACTGCCTTTATCACAAACGGCTCAACTCCAACGTCCTTCGCTGGTACTGACCGATGAACTGCATCTGCCCCAGGCCCTTCCTATCGCGCTGATAGGTCACCGTCCGGACTTAGTCGCCAGCCGCTGGCAGATTGTTTCCTCAGCTCGAGGCATTGATCTGGCCAAGGCTGATTTCTATCCGAATATCAATCTCCATGCCATGCTCGGCCAGATGATGACATTAGGAGGATTAAGTAACTTTTTTGAAGCTAAAAACCGCACCTATTCCGTAGGGCCAGCTCTGTCACTTCCCATCTTTGATGGCGGAGCCCGTCGCGCTCGATTAGGAATCGCCACTGCGGATTATGATGAAGCGATTGAAGGTTACAATGCCACCTTACAAACGGCGCTACGGCAAGTCTCTGATGAGATGATCCGGCAACAATCGATCCGGCAACAGTCACAACTCGCCGATCTAGGCGTTGATCGAGCCAATCAAGTTTACACGACCGCTCAAGAAGCCTTTAAACGAGGACTTCGCGATTATCTGCATGTTCTCGATGCGCAGAGTCGTCTGTTTGATCAAGAAATCGCCCGAGCAACCGTCCAGTCAGAGTTAATGCGCTCTCAGGTTGATTTAGCGATCGCAATGGGGGGCGGGATTACATTTGAGTCAACTCCGGCATCACTGCAGTTACTCCCAACCCAAGCGGCTCAAGCCAAACAGGCTGCTGAAAAAACCGCTGCAACCACTGTCACCAAGCAGAACTAGGGGGATATATGAGAGAGATTGCATTTCATAGTTTTTATTTTCCAACTGTCACGCTGGTATTTGTACTCGGATACCTACTGACGTTTGCACTGGATCGGATCCTGATGACTTTAGATCTACATCGACACATCTGGAATCCAACTCTATTTCGAATTGCCAGTTACTTAGCCATCTGTTGTGGCATTGCACTGTTTATTTACGCTTGAGGAAGTTATGAGCCTGACCAAATTTTATAATATTGTGATTACACTGTTGATTGTCGTGGTCGCCATAGTGCTTGCCCGTATTCTGTGGCTCCACTATATGAACGACCCCTGGACTCGTGATGCCAAAGTACGGGCCAACGTCATTAACATCGCGCCGGATGTTTCCGGTTTCGTATCAGATCTATCGGTAAAAGATAACCAGCTGGTGAAAAAAGGCGATCTACTCTTTCGCATCGACCAATCCCGCTACCGTATTGCGCTGAATCGTGCCCAACATGAAGTAGATATGCGTAAAACGGATGTTGCACTGCGTGAAGATGAAGCTCGCCGTCGTCAAGATGCGAACCATCTGGTGGTCTCTCGTGAAGATACCAACCAAGCCGATAGTGCCTACAAAGTGGCTCAAGCTCAGTACCAGCAAGCATTAGATCATCTCGATTCAGCCAAACTAGATCTACAACGTACCGAAATTCGCGCTCCAGCCGATGGTTACATCACCAACTTAAACCTTCATGTCGGTGATTATGTTCGTACTGCGCAGCCCGCTCTGGCTTTGATTGATGAACACTCATTCTGGATCTATGGCTATTTTGAAGAAACGAAAATTCATCTGGTCAAAGCTGGTGAAAAAGCGAATATCACGCTCATGAACGGCTCAAAATTCGTGGGGCATGTCAGCAGTATTGCACGAGGGATCTACGACTCTGAAAACCCAGAAGCCAGTAACCTGATAGCCAACGTTCAGGCGACATTTGACTGGGTACGTCTGGCTCGGCGTATTCCGGTTCATATCACCATTGATGAATTTCCTAAAGATCAGGTGCTCTCCATGGGCATGACCTGTACGGTCACATTGGACGTTCCGCATCAACGAAAATGGTGGGATATCCTTTAAAACCATCCATTATCATTCGGGGACGCCATTCCCCGAATGATTTTCACTACATCCATTTTTATGGCACTGGGATCGTATGTCACATACGCAGCGCAGATCCGCCATCAGTCTCCAGCACTACTGCTGTTTCAGATACCAAAGCCCACCTAAAATATGTGGCAGATTAATCTGTGCGGCCTGTCGATAAGAGAGCTGCGGACGAGGATTGCTGCCATCACGGTAAGCACCCGGTCCGAAATTCTGAAACTCGGCAAAACGAGCATCATTCATCGGATCAAATGTCACAGTACTACCATCTTTACCATGCCCCGTCATCGACGCCCAATAATAGACATGATCATCTAAATAACTCCGGAAATACAGCGTATAACCAATCGCATCCGGATCAGCATAACGCCCATCGCTAAAGGTTCGGGTTGGATGCCAAGGCCGCCCCAGCCCGTAACTATGCGCAGGCACCCCAGCCTCTTTTCCGATATAACTGTAATAAAACACTAAGCCGTACGGAACATTGCTCATGGTACTGGGCGCAGTAACAAAGCCTATCGGCTGAGCATCAATGCCTCTTGGACGAGCAATAATGGCGCAACTGTCAAAAACCGCAGTCCCACCACCGAAGATAAAATCGACATTGCCTTTAATCGTACTATTACGAAAATAACTGGTACTGCCATCTTTCACATAGAGCGTATCCTGATATCCCAGTAATGTGACATCCTTTACTTTCACATGCGTGGCATTGGTGCCAATTAATAATGCAACGGCCTGAGAAGAACCAATTTTGGTCGCGTCATCACTTGCTTTGGCATCATTGGTTAGATAATCAAAACTATTTTTGACTGTGATATTTTTCAATGTCACATTATTGCCGTTAATGGCTAACACATAACTGCCTGAGGTTCCCCAATGATTCCCTTCAGCATCGTTTTGACCGGAAGCCGATTCATATTCAAGCACAGTCTTGTGCTGATCCTGACCATAAATAGAAATATTGGATTTTTTTAAATTAACTTTTTCGGTATAAATTCCATTTTTGACCAAGATCTTAAACCGGTGCTCAGATTGCTCCGGTGCCTGAGCAATCGCGGCACTCAGCGAACTATATTCATTCGCAGCCTTTGGCATTTTAGTGACGATCGCATCATAGTTCGTTGCATAGCAAGTGACCGTAAAACCTAACCCGATCAGTGGCATTAACCAAACTGGCTTCATCTTTCATTCCCTTAATTATGACTTAAATGGATTCAGATTGGATTCATCACACACCACAGATGAAAACAAAGCTTAAAAAATAAACATGATGGGTCATATTAGGGGAAGGTCACATATTGATAACGTTATGATTATCACACTATTAAAACATTGTTTTAATTATTGGGGTGGCATTCATCATTCAATGAACTCGAGCATCCATCAGACTTCACTGGATGACGATGAGCCAGTGGACTTTGGCTCAGAAAAATAACCTGCCAGCCATCCACAAACGAGAGCGGAATGAATGTCCGGAGCAGCCGAGGCGACTGAATTCCGGGTATCAGGACCTTAAGTGAAAAGCTTAAGCCCAAATCCCGGAATTCATTGAGATGGGAATCAAAGCGGTGATAAATGTTTCAGCCAGTGCCGCTCGGCTCGTTTGAATAACCAAATCAAACTAAATGAAATAATCATATAAATAATGGCGGCCAGTCCAAACGACTGAAACGATAAATACGTTGCTGAGTTAATATCCCGGGCAATCTTCAGAATATCCGGAACCGTCGCCGTAAATGCCAATGAGGTGGCATGTAACATCAGAATCACTTCATTACTGTAAGCAGGCATCGCATTACGCAGTGCCGACGGAATAATGATATGGCAATATAATTTCCAGGTGGAAAATCCGTAAGCTTTAGCCGCTTCAATTTCTCCTTTGGGGATCGAGCGGATGGCACCAGCAAAAATTTCGGTGGTATAAGCACAGGTATTTAACACGAGAGCCAAAATCGTACACCGATAGCCACTACGAAAAAACCAGTTTAAAAATTCAGTATGTCGCACCACATCCAGAGTATAGATCCCGGAATAGATGATGAGTAACTGAACATATAATGGTGTTCCGCGAAACACGTAGGTAAAGAGCCAAACCGGAAACTGGATCCAGCGTTTTTCCGATACCCGCCCGACCGATAACACAATCGAAATAGCGAAACCAAAGGCTAAAGACAGCACCAATAACCATAAAGTCACAACAACGCCGGTAAAATGATACCCATCCGTCCAGAGTAACGATTTGCCATATTCCTGAATCAGTTCAATCATGCGATATTTTTTTTCTGCTCAAATTGGTAACGACGCTCTAACCACCACAGGCCTGCATTAGACAAGGTTGTGAGCACTAAATAAATCACCCCGGCAAGTATCGTAAAGAAAAAGAAATGATACGTTCCTTTACCTGCATCCTGAGTGGCTTTAACAACATCCGCCAACCCAATCAAAGACACCAGTGCCGTTGATTTTAAAGTCACCAACCAGTTGTTGGACAGGCCAGGAAGTGCGTGACGCATCATCTGTGGAAACAAAATCAGCCGAAAAACCTGCCAGTTGGAAAACCCATAGGCTTTTCCAGCTTCTAATTGTCCCTTCGGCACCATCAAGAACGCCCCGCGAAAGGTCTCGGTAAAGTAAGCGCCGTAAATAAACCCGATGGTCAACGTTCCAGCCAGAAACGGATCAATCTCGATCTCCTCAACACCCAACAGATCGGTCAGATGATTCAGAGCAATTTGCAAACTATAAAAAATCAACAACATCAACACGATATCCGGAACACCGCGGATCAGTGATGTATAAGCTGCCGAGATACCCTTAAGATAACGATGACCAAATAACTTGCCACAGGCCCCAAATAATCCGAGAACAATCGCAACAATCACCGAACTAATTGCCAATTCAATGGTAATCAGGGAACCTTGCCAAATCAGCTCCCCATAGCCATAAAACATATCTTCTCCCAACGGCTGCCGAGATGATCTTAACCGACACAAAGGCCCGTTATCGTCAGCGTTTTACTAAAGGTATAAATACAAAAATGGAAGTGTTCATGACAAACACTTCCGATATCATTTGTTTTTCAATCTGTTATTTTGCCTTAATCGGCATCATTACTGATTGAGGCTTACATCGAAACCTTTAAAATATTTCTGGGACAACTGGTGAATCGTACCATCCTGTTGAACCTGTTTAATCGCTTTATTAATCCGTTCACGCAGCTGGTCATCACCTTTACGCAAACCAAAACCGATACCGATCCCTAACACTTTATCATCAGTGACGGGTTTACCGGCAAAGCCAAAATCTTTCCCTTGAGGTTTATCAAGAAAACCAGACTGACCAGCAGTTGACATCACGAGGGTGCCATCCAAACGGCCATTGGCCAAATCGTTGTAGACTTGGTTCTGATCTTTATAAGAAGTAATCGTCACCCCTTTAGGCTGCCAGTGTTTTTTAGCATAAACTTCCTGGATTGAGCCCTGCAGCACCCCGATATTTTTACCACGTAAGGATGTGGCCGTTGGTTCTAATGCAGCATCTTTACGAGCGATCAACTGAGTAGGGACCTGATAAATAGGATTGGTAAAATCAATCGCTTTGGCACGCTGAGCGGTAATATTCATCGCTGAATTGATCACATCGAATTTTTTCGCCTGAAGCGCTGGGATCAACGTATCAAATGCACTTTCTACCCAGCTACATTTCAGTTGTGCTTCACGACAAATCGCATTTCCCAGTTCGATATCGAACCCAACCAGTTTACCATCTGCAGTTTTACTCTCAAATGGAGGATACTCAGCTTCCAGACCATAACGCATGGTTGTTGTTTCCGCCAATGCACTATGCGCTGCCAGCATACCGACTGAAAGCATGAGTAACTTGATTTTTTTCATCGCTAATTCCTATTTATGCAAGTTATTAATTTTTTAAACTGATAACACTCGATGTGCTAAAGCCGGTAATTGTCGGCGCACAGTTGCTAAGCGCGTCTTATCTAATTCAGCGATGACGATACCATCGCCTTCTTGCCGTTCAGCCACTATTTCACCCCACGGATCGATAATGACACTATGGCCAAAAGTCCGTTTGCCACCGTCATGTTCACCCGTTTGCCCAGCCGCCAGAACATAGCACTGATTTTCGACAGCTCTGGCTTGCAGCAACAAATGCCAATGTGCCAGCCCGGTTTTATATGTGAATGCCGCCGGTGCCGTAATCAACTCATAATCTGGGCGCTGCCGATAGAGTTCCGGAAAACGCAAATCATAACAAACGGATGGCCGGATTCGGGCAAACGGCGTCTGAATCGTCTGAACCTGATCGCCGGGATAAAGCACGTCCGATTCTTGATAGGACTGCTCACCATCATCAAAACCGAACAAATGAATTTTATCGTAACGACCCACACATATACCAGATGGATCAAAGGTCAAATTCGTATTAAATACGCGATCGGGTTCCAGACTTTTAAGCGCAATCGTGCCGCCAGAAATCCAAACCCCATACTGTTTAGCCCAACCGGATAAATGTCGCTGCAGCAGACCATCCCCAAATACCTCAGCAAAGGATAGTCTATCGGCGTCGTTACGTCCCATCCAATAAAAATATTCGGGAAGTAAGACATAACTAGCCCCCTGCAAAACAGCCTCATTGATGAGTCTCTCAGCGGTTGCGATATTATATGCTATATCCGAATAACTATTCATCTGTATTGCTGCAATTTTTACATTTTTTGCAGAATTCATGATCAACCCCGGGCAAACGTAACAGAAGATAAAGCTTGAGCACCTTGACGAATGGTCTGTTCATCCTTCGCAAATGAAAGCCGGATCAGTTTTGGATCATAACCATCCGCGTAAAAAGCAGACAACGGGATCGTGGCCACTCGATTTTCACGGATTAAGCGCTGAACCAATTGCAGATCACTTTCATCACTCAGATGCTGATAACTGGCGAGCATAAAGAAGGAACCAGAACATGGCAATAGTTGCAGCGGACTGTTCGCAAGTTCACTGACGAGCAGATCGCGTTTTTGCTGATAAAAGCTACTCAGCGTCAGATAAGTTTGAGGATCACACATATATTCGGCAATCGCATGTTGAAATGGCGTATCCGCGGCATACATTAAAAACTGATGCACCTTACGGATCTCATCCATCAAAGCTTTAGGTGCCAAACAATAACCCACTCGCCAACCGGTCACATGAAATGTTTTACCAAATGAAGACACAATCACACTCCGATTAGCCAGCTCACTGTGCGTTGCCATCGAACAATGCGATTTACCATCAAAAATAATATGTTCGTACACTTCATCCGACAGGATCATAATTCCGGTATCGTGAGTAATCCGAGCCAGCGCCTGGAGATCATCAGCCGATAAAACCTGTCCACTCGGATTATGAGGGGTATTAATAATAATCATCCGAGTTTTCGGCGTCACCGTTGCAGCCACTTCATCCCAGTTGATGGCAAATTCAGGCAACTGTAACCGGATCGGAACCGGAACCGCTCCCTGCAACCGGATCACCGGTGAATAGCTGTCGAAAGCGGGTTCAAAATAAATAACTTCATCTCCCGGATGCACCAATGCCGAAATCGACGCATAGATCCCTTCACTGGCACTTCCGGCAATCGTAATCTCATCGGTGACATCATATTGGCGGTGGTATAGTCGTTTGACTTTCTCAGCCAGAATTTCTTTTAATGAAACCACGCCATTCATCGGTGCATACTGGTTAAACCCAGCCTGCATCGCGGCCGTAACCCCATCGATCAGTTTTGGATCAGGAGAAAAACTCGGAGCCCCTTGCGACAAATTAATCGCCTGATAGCGATTCACTAATTCTCCAATCACACTAAAAATTGTTGCACCAACATCGGGTAATTTAGAACGGGGAGCCACCGCAGCTTGCAATGTCATATCCATAACCTCTCTGAAGCCTATTGTCATGTTGAAGAAATTCATTTAAGCGAGCAACGATTGCTTTCACAATCGAATTATCGTCATAATAGCCATGATCAAAATGCATAGCTATTCATGCTCATGCGCATTTATCATCCAGGATTGATTGATGAAAACCCATGCTCCGCCCCTTTATGCCATGTATGTCTTTACGATTGTAGCCCGTCATCTTAATCTGACGCATGCCGCAAATGAATTGTGCATCACCCAAGGTGCCGTCAGCCGTCAAATAGCCAGTTTGGAAAACTATCTGGATTTTCCGCTCTTTCATCGCCATGCCCGAGGCTTGACCTTGACCAGCCAGGCTCAGCAACTACTCCCCGACTATTGCCAGGCATTTCATCTTCTGGAGCAAGCAAACGAAAAAATCCACCATAGCGAGACCTTGATCCGCCTTAAAGCCCCAACCTGTGCCATGCGTTGGTTATTACCTCGGCTGCAATTTCTCGAACAACATCAAGGCTATCAAATTGCTTTACAGACCACACAACAACATGGCGTTAACTTTCAACAAGAAAATGTAGACATCGCCATCATCTATGCCCATCACACGCCGCAGGCATACGCAGTAAAACTATTTGATGAACAATTAGTTCCTGTACTAGCCGCCAGCCCGTTATCGCCATTACCTGCGCCAGAGCAATGGTCGCAGCTTAACCTAACGTTCTTACATCCAAGCCCGGACGGCAGAGATTGGCAACACTGGCTGGAAACAGCGGGCATTCATCCCAAAATGCATAAAAATCAGTTCTTTGAAACCATGGATCTAGCTATCAATGCGGCGATCCAAGGATTTGGCATAACGGTGGCAGATATTCATATTATTGAGGATGATCTTCGACAACAGCGCTTACACATCGCAGCCAATCACCGCATCCAAACAGGAGCCGCCTACTATCTGGTTCCACATCCACAGCTCCAACATCGACTCACGCCTTTTATGGAAGCGTTAAAGACGGTTGAGCTTCATTGATGGTTTTAGCTTACGAGCGAAAAAGTTTATTGGTGCCCACCTTAAACTTAACCCTTTCAGATATCGATAGGGTCCATCTCCTCTGATTCCGGAGATTGGGGCTCCATCATCTACATCAGCAATGTCACCAATTGTTGACGTTGCTCTGTATCTAATCGCGCCAAGAATTGGCTATCTGTTGTTTCTGCAACAGGTTGTGCCGTTTCCAGTACCTGCTCACCCAGTTCAGTTAAAAAGATAAAACGTCGCCGCCGATCATTCGGATCCGCCTGACGATACACCAATCCCCTTTTTTCCAGACGATTCAACAGCTCCGCTAGCGTCGCTTTGGTACTGGCCGCCGCATTCATCAACTGAATCTGTTCAATACCGGGCTGATCTAAGACCGTTCTCAATACCGCATACTGAGGTTTGGTAATCCCAGGCATCGCTTTTTGCCAAACTGCCGTATGCTGCTGTAAAACCAGCCGCATTAAATAAAAAGCTTTTTGTCTGATTTCATGACCCTTGTTAGTATCCATACTCATCGCTGCTCCATATCCATCAGCACTTTGCTAACGATAGCTATTTTTAAAAGCGCATATCGTGGCATAGGTCCTGCTTTCACATCGGAAATTAAACTGTAAGGATTAGGCTCCCCTCAACCGTCAGACAAAATATAGATAAAAAAGCTATTTCGCACTTAAATCATGGTCAATGAGTCACTATCATGAGGAAACAGTATCAATCATAAATAGAAATACGTAAAAAATACGTTTAACCATATGATAAATATTGATTTTATTATTTTGTAATTCCTATATTGCTCCTCTTGTAAACCTGAATATTATTCAGTTAATGCTATCGCCTTATTATTTTCAGATACGGTATTCTCTCAACGCTCCCATCTCGGGGAGCTCCGACATCCAGACAAATCTGTTGACAAATTAATTAACATTTGCAACAATAAAATAGATGTATGATACATAAAGTTGACTATTTTCAATATGTTATCCGTTATCCATTTTTACTCTAATTTTACACATGTTACATATGTCAATTTTTTTTTATTTTATTTAGCATCCAATATTTATCGAAAATTCGTTTTAAAATGAATCTAGATAATTATTTAAGATTTATATAAAAAAGACGGTTATATCAATGATAATGCTTAAGCATTGTTTTTAATAAAAAAGTCACTAGCGGAAATTTAAAGTGCATTTTCCATGCATTTTAAATTTTAATTTAATTGTAAAAAGTTGCTGTAAATCAAATTTTCTTCACGATGCAAATGCAAGAATAACACCCGTTAAAAAACTGTAGCTAAAAGGTGATTATTTCATGAGTAGCACATTTTATATTCCTGCCGTTAACATTATGGGCGAAGGCGCTTTAAAAGATGCGGCACAGCAGATTGAAAACCAGGGTTTCAAACATGCACTAATTGTCACCGACCCTGGAATGACTAAATTAGGTGTTGTTGCACAGATTCAGACTTTACTTAAAGAGCATAATGTTGAGAGTCGGGTTTATGATGGTGTTCAGCCTAACCCAACTGTGAGCAATGTGAATGCAGGTCTGGATATTCTGAATGAACATGAATGTGACTGTGTGATCTCACTGGGTGGTGGTTCTTCTCACGACTGCGCTAAAGGTATTGCTTTAGTCGCTACTAACGGCGGCCATATCTCTGACTATGAAGGTGTCGATGTTTCTAAAAAACCTCAATTGCCTCTAATCAGTATCAACACCACTGCCGGTACAGCTTCTGAAATGACTCGTTTCTGCATCATTACCGACGAAGAACGCCATGTAAAAATGGCAATTGTTGACCAAAACGTCACGCCGGTTCTGTCTGTAAACGATCCAAAACTGATGGCGGGGATGCCTCCATCATTGACCGCAGCTACCGGGATGGATGCTCTGACTCATGCCGTTGAAGCTTATGTTTCAACAGCCGCAAATCCAATCACTGATGCTTGTGCCATTCAAGCTATTGAATTGATCCGTGACTTCCTGCGTGAAGCCGTTCATAACGGTAGCAATATGGAAGCTCGTGAGCAGATGGCTTACGCTCAGTTCTTAGCGGGTATGGCATTTAACAATGCATCTTTAGGTTATGTTCATGCCATGGCTCACCAATTGGGTGGTTTCTATGACCTGCCACACGGTGTTTGTAACGCAGTATTGTTGCCTCATGTCCAACGCTACAATGCTCAGGTTGCTTCACCTCGTCTGAAAATTGTTGCGAAAGCCCTAGGTGTCGATGTTGAAGGCATGAGTGATCAAGACGGTGCAGCAGCAGCCATCAAAGCGATTGAAACACTGTCTAAAGATGTCAATATTCCAGCAGGGCTGACTGAACTCGGCGCTAAAGAAAGTGATTTTGATATTCTAGCCGACAATGCAATGAAAGATGCTTGTGGTTTAACAAATCCCAAACAGCCTACCCATGATGAAGTCGTAGCTATCTTCAAAGCTGCCATGTAATCGACGTTCATTCTTAAAAAAATGATTTAAGCATAAAAGGCTACTGATTTTAGTAGCCTTTTTTAAATCCTGAAAATATTAAATGATATAGATCATTGTCTTCGCTAACTAATAATTTTTCAATTACTAATCAATTGATTTATCTATGAATAAATATATAGAATTCGCTTCCTTTTAAAATAATGAGTTATAGCGGATTTTAAATATGAAAAAACTATGGACAGTAGTTACCCTAGCCTGCTTTTTACTAAGTGGATGCGCCACAATTGTGGGTGATAAAACACAGGTCGTGACCATTTCAAGTACCCCCGGTGATGCAAAAATTTCAGTTCGAGATGAATCGAGCCAGGAGGTCTATGCCGGACGAACTCCATCCACCATAACCCTTAAAAAAAGTAACGGAAACTACTGGGGCAAAAAAAGCTATATCGTAACCATTAGTAAATCGGGGTATGAGCAGCAAACGATACAACTCAGCGCTCACGCCAATGGGTGGTATATCGCAGGAAACTTAGTCTTTGGAGGGCTTATTGGCTGGTTTATTGTTGACCCATTCAATGGCGCGATGTATACGTTATCTCCTGACGTTGTCAACACGACACTACATAGCAATCAAAACTTATCTAAAACATTCCAAAACAATGATGGATTACGTATTGTCTTAGTTAAAGATGTTCCAAAATCCTTACGTCAAAAAATGACCCCCGTACTCTAGAACCGATTAACCTTTCATCATTGAATGTTGTTCAGATTAAACATATTTTGAACAAGGCGCTCTGTAACGCTTAATGCGCGAAACGAGCAGAGCGCTTTCTATTCCTATCGTATTAAGTTAAAACCACATCTTTCATATAGTGGTAAAATTGAATTAGGCGTAGCATAAATAATCTTTATTTATTTAAGCCAAACATGACGACTTCGATCCATTTAGAACCGGCAACCACAGCGCATCTGAATGCCCTACTTAATATTGAATATCAATGCTTCGAGAGTGACCGTATTTCCAAACGCAGCTTCCAACGCTTCATTCACTCCAGCCATGCCGATCTCCAAATTGCTATCCATGAAGGAAAATGTGTTGGGTACGCTCTGGTACTCTATCGCCGTGGCACATCGCTCGCTCGGCTCTATTCGCTGGCCGTTCTCTCCCAAGTGCAACATCAAGGGGTTGGTCTCGCTTTAGTCAAACGGATCCAAAACAACGCTCAACTTTATGGCTGTCATTTTTTACGCCTAGAAGTAGATTGCAATAATCAAGCAGCAATTCATCTGTATCAGAAACTGGGATTTCATGAAATAGACACCCTTCCGGGTTATTATGAAAATGGTAACGATGGACTACGTATGGAAAAACCACTGCAACGTAGTGCTCCAGACTATCCGTCCCGCCCCTATTACGCGCAAACCACACCGTTTACCTGTGGACCGGCCAGCTTAATGATGGCCATGCAGGCACTCGATGCAACCCACCTCATGACACGTCAGCAAGAACTACAAATCTGGCGAGAGGCCACCACCATTTATATGACTTCCGGACATGGAGGATGTGCTGCAGAAGGGTTAGCCCTTGCTGCTTGGCGGCGTGGATTTCAAGTCAGTCTATTTACCAATACCGTCGAAACCCCATTTATCGATGGAGTTCGTTCCGAAGATAAAAAATCGGTTCTCAAACTGGTTCACCAAACTTTTTGTGAAGAGTTGGCTCAAACCGATGTAAACATTTATCACCAAGCGCTCGATGTCAATTCACTTTTTCAATATCTGACCCAAGGTGCAGTGGCCTTAACGCTCGTCAGTACCTGGCGCCTAAACCGCAACAAAGCTCCTCACTGGGTCATGGTAGCACATGCTGATACCCAGCATCTGTATCTGAATGATCCAGATTTCGACACGGATCGCCGTCTAACGCCCACCGATTTGATCCAAATGCCCATCACTCCAGAAGAATTCCGGGCTATCAGCCAGTTTGGCCGTTCCCGAATGCAAGCTTCGATTGTGATCCAATGTTCGCCCAAAAAATCAGTTGCCCATTCAACGAGGGCTGTTGACCTTTCATGATTAGTTTTGCAGCCATCTTAAGCTTGATTGAAGCAAGGCAAACTAATGTACCGTGTCATCACCACGACCAACAACATCGAACACGGCACCTATCAGGGTCAAAGAAATAACAAACTTGAGATCATCAGTTTGACTGAGCCAGAGCATCGACTCGCCGACAAGCGTCAGATAGCATTTCGACACTCACAGGAAAAGGCAATTGCTGCATATCCGGCGTATCGATCGCCTCACGCAGCACTGCATTCCATTCCTGTTCCGTCCAGTCATTTTTAATCATGGCCAACTGGGTTGGAATACCACAAACTTTAGCCAGAGCAATCGCATCCAGAAGTTCGGTATCGGAGCGTTGTTCTAGCGCGAGTAACACCAAGTTACCGTAGCCGACCAACAGACCATGGCCAAATTCACGCACTTCATCATTTACGGTAAATCCTTCATATAGACCGTGAGCCGCAGTTGCATGCGCACCACTAGCCAAAATAGAAGTCATCCCCGCATAGAGCACGATGGCATCGGTCACCTGTTCCAAGGCCAAATCAGATTGGCGAGCATCAAGAGCCGCACACGCTTTTTTACCATAGGTATTAATCAACCGGAAACACAACTCGCTATTAAAAGATGTTAATTGCGGAGCCCCCATTAAATCAGCCGGCTCATGTTTCAACGAACGATATTCATACCATTTGGCTAAAGTATCTCCCAGTCCGGCAGACAACCAGCGTAATGGCGATTCAGCTAAAATTTGAGTATCCACTAATGCCAATTCAGGCGCTTTAGGCAAGTGATAAAGATCTGAAAAATGACCATCATCTAAATAGCGAATCGTCAACGGGGTCACGGCCGCACAGGTAGCAATAATGGTAGGCACCGTAATCAAAGGCAACCCCGTAGCCACCGCAACCGCTTTGCCGGTATCCAGAGCCTTCCCTCCACCGACAGCGACCAAAACATCCGCCTGTTCATCTGTGGCCTGTTGCGTTAGGCGATCAATATGACTTTGAGTACAGGCGCCACCAAACCAGTGATAAGTCGTATTTGGCATTGGGGCCACGTGTTCAGCTAAAACCGATAAAGCCGTTTTTCCCCCTAACACCATAATTTTAGAACCGAATTTCTGACAATATTGGGGTAACTTTTGAATGATTCCAGCTTCACGAATATACCCCGCCGGGAAATGAGCGGTGATGGAGCTAGGCGCTAATGTCGATTCCATGAAATTCTCCTGCATCGTTATTCTTGTTGATCAACTCTCGTAATCTACTCTATCCCAATTACCTTGACGAGTCTCAAGCATACTTTTCAGTACCGCAACTATGAAACACACAGTAGAGATCCGATATGGGGCAATGTGGCGCACCATTATCAAACAAATGCACAAATATAGGACATTTAAACAGACTTAAAATAGCAATAACCAGCCATTCTATTCAGCGCAGCTAGCGTTCCTGTATATACAATCACCACTCCGGCGATTGGCATAATTACTGCTTGATTTTGCAGTCTATTTCAAGGCCGCACCACGGGTCTTCACATAAGGGAGTATGTTCATGCCATATCACCATTCGTTACGTCAGGCATCTAAAGTTCTGGCTGTTCTGGGGTTAGTGACTCTTAGCTCTTCCGTATTGGCCAATACCAAAGTCGCTATTGGTATTTCAGGCTGGACAGGATTTGGTCCACTCGTTCTGGCTCAAAAAGAAGGCTTGTTTGCTAAACATGGTGTCGATGTCGACATTCAGATGATCCCTCAAAAAGATCGGCTGTTAGCCATTGCATCCAACTCGCTACAATGTGCTGCAACCACTATTGAAACTTATATTCCGTGGAATTTAAGGGTCCCCATCAAACAAATCGTCATGCTGGACAAATCTTATGGTGCTGATGGTTTAGCGGCTCGAAATGATATTAAATCATTTAGTGACTTGAAGGGAAAAACAGTTGCCGTTGATGCCAAAGGGACAACATCCTACTTCGGTTTAGCCTGGATGCTCAATGAAAACCATATGAGTATGAGCGATATCAACGTCAATATGCTTTCACCCAGCGCCGCTGCGCAGTCTTTCGTTGCCGGCCAAAACGATGCGGCTATGACTTATGAACCCTATCTGTCGAAAATCCGTGAGGCACCACAGCAAGGACATATTCTAGCCACAACGCTCGATTATCCCATGGTCATGGATTCTTTAGGCTGCCAGACCAGCTGGTTGGAACAGCATCCTGAAGCAGCTAAAGGTTTGGTTGAAGGCTATTTTGACGCGTTAGAAATGATCCATAAAGATCCGAAAAAATCCTATGCCATCATGGGCTCTGTCGTCAAACAAAGTGGTGAAGAATTCGAAAAATCAGCCGCCTACCTCCGCTGGCAGGATCGCTCAGATAACAAACAATTCTTCCAAGGCGTATTGCAAAACTTTACGCGTAAAGCCGGTGATTTGATGCTGAAAAACAAATTAATTCCTAAATTACCAAATTTACAAGGGTTGTATGATGGCCAATACGTACAGTGAGGAAAAATCACGAGCGATGATCAATTCTAGCCATACAAACACTCAGCCGAAACGATGGGGATTAACCCCATTAAAACCAGTCAACAGCTCCCTTAAGTGGGGGCTGGGGATTAGTTTCTTTATCCTATTTGTGGCACTTTGGGCATTCGTCTCATTCACTGGTATTGTTTCATCTACTTTTCTGGCCGATCCGATTTCCATGCTGGAAGAAGGATATGAGCTATTTACTCAATACAATTTTAGCCACGATATCATAGTCACCATTTTACGAGTACTCGGAGGGTTCTGTCTGGCCGCTGTTATTGGCGTCCCGCTTGGGATTATGATGGGTGCCTATAAAGCCATCGAGGCTCTATTGGAACCTTTTGTTTCGTTTTGTCGCTATCTTCCTGCTTCAGCTTTTATCCCGCTACTCATTCTATGGGCTGGTGTGGGTGAACTACAAAAAATACTCATTATCTTTATCGGTTCTTTTTTCCAGATCACCTTAATGGTCTCGGTGACCGTTAGCCAGAGCCGTAGAGATTTAATCGAAGCAGCCTATACACTAGGCTCCAGCCGTTGGGGAGTGGTGAAACGGGTCGTGATCCCGGCGAGTGCCCCAGAAATTGCTGAATCACTACGGCTAGTGCTGGGATGGTCCTGGACCTATGTCATCGTAGCAGAGCTCATTGGTTCTCAAAGCGGCATCGGACACATGATCGTCGACAGCCAGTCACTGCTGAATACCGGACAAATTATCTTTGGGATCATCACGATCGGAATTATTGGTCTCATCAGCGATATGCTATTTAAACGTTGTAATCGCCGACTATTTGCATGGAGTCTGTTATGAGTCAGTCACTGCTTCAGGTCAAAGGTGTCACACGCATCTTTGAAAGTGCCAAGCAAGCCCCCGTACAGGCACTCACCCCCATCCATCTGAACGTCGAAAAGAATGATTTCGTCACGATTTTAGGCCCCTCAGGATGTGGAAAATCGACTTTATTACGGATTGTTGCCGGCTTAGATACTCCTTCGTCAGGTCAGCTATACCTCAATCAAGCTCCGATTACCGGTCCCAGTGCAGATCGGGGCATGGTCTTTCAAAGTTATACACTTTTCCCATGGCTCACCGTCGCCGAGAATATTCGCTATGGCCTGACAGAAAAAGGAATGAATGCTAAACAGCAGCAGGAAATCTGTCAGTATTACCTCAATCAGGTGGGCCTGAAAGATTTTGCCGATCATTATCCCAGACAGCTATCGGGGGGAATGCAGCAACGAACCGCCATTGCACGCGCTTTAGCCAATTCGCCGAAAATGCTGCTCATGGATGAACCCTTTGGCGCATTGGACAATCAGACCCGAGTGATGATGCAAGAGTTACTGCTCAATATCTGGGAAAAAGAAAAAACAACCGTCATGTTTGTCACCCATGATATCGATGAAGCCATTTTCATGGCCAATCGGGTGGTTATTTTTAGTGCGCGGCCGGGACGAATTAAAACAGAACTAGCAAGTCCGTTTGAACATCCTCGACATTACACACTGAAAACAACACCCGAGTTTATGGCTCTAAAATCACAAATTACCGAAGAAATCCGCCAGGAAATGCTCGATGCCTTTTCGGCCTAATGCGCGCCATCTTCAATATATAGGGCTCGGTTGAATAGAGCCCTGTTTTTATCCCATAAAATGCCGCCAGAGATAAGAAAACGGCAAAACCAAAATTAGTCCTGGTAAAAAATTCACAACCGCAAAGTTCATGATCTTCGCCATCCGAAACCCGATAGCGATCATGATAATGCCACCTACAGCGGTAAAATCAGCATACGCAAAGGCGTCCATGTAAGGCATGATCGTTTTTGCCAGAAAGAATAGAATGACCTGAACTAATAACTGCACACTGGCGAGCATCGCAACCGCCGGACCTAAAACGATGGAAAAGATCATCGACGTCAACAGATCCATCATCGCTTTCACCAGCAACAGCTGATAACTTCCATTCAGACCTTCGGTCATCGCACCGATCACCCCTAGGCCACTAGCACCAAACAACGCAATAAGCGCCGTAAACTGCTGTGAAAACTCATCTTGAGATAGACCGTGTGGCACCGGGAGTAACTTTTTAAAACGTTGCTGTAACCACTGAGCACCACGAGTAATTCCCGCTTCTAAAGAACAGAGTTCACCAATCGCCGTCCCCAGGATCAATGCCATCACCACCACCGGTAAAAATTTTACCTTCACGATCATATTGATACCGATCGCTATCGACGCCAGAGCAAATGTAGCAGGTAACCCTTTTTGTAAACGAGATGGAATGAAACGAGACATCGCCGATCCGAACAAACCACCAATAATAATGGCCCCACTATTGATAAATGGCCCAATCATAGAAACTCCTTATATTCACAGCTAGGGGCTTTTGATCTTTCGTGGTTGAATGTCGCGCCAATAAAATGCGCTTTAACAAGGCACGGCTTGTAATGCCTAATCAGTTTCGCGAACAAGGCGCAGCAAAATTTGCCCCAGAAGAGAGCTGCCCGAGTCAATACCACCCCATGAGCTATCGGCAGAACACGCATTCCACCGCATAGCCCACTTAAAATATGTTTTAATTAATGTTGATCTGGTGCACTTTGCCGAATTTCATTTGGGGTTGATTCACCATTTAAGAGGCATCGAGCATTAGTTAAAGTAACTGATGCAATCGCATCCAGTGCTTCCCGAGTTAAAAAGGCCTGATGACCGGTGAAAATCACATTATGACAAGCCGATAAGCGACGGAATACATCATCCTGAATCACTTCATCGGAGAGATCTTCAAAAAACAAATTCTGTTCGTTTTCATAGACATCCAGAGCGAGTCCCCCAAGGATGCCTTTTTTCAGTGCTTCAATGGCCGCCACCGAATCAATTAATTTACCACGGCTGGTATTAATCAATACTGTTTGAGGTTGCATCAGAGCAAAAGCGTGTTGATCAATCAAATAAGTACTTTCTTGAGTTAACGGGCAGTGTAATGTAATCACCTTGCAAGATTTCAGCAATTCATCGAGATCCACATAGCGTCCACCCAACGCAATAAAATCATTATTTTGATAAGGGTCGAATCCCAGCAATTCACAACCGAATCCCTTTAAGATCCGTGCAGTGGCCACACCAATTTTACCGGTACCCACCACCCCGACAGTTTTACCGTGCATATTAAAACCAGTCAGCCCTTCCAGATTAAAGTTAGCATCCCGAGTACGTAAATAAGCTTTATGAATGCGGCGGTTCAATGTCATCAACAATGCAATCGCGTGTTCAGCCACGGCTTCAGGGGAATAGGCCGGTACTCGAGCCACCCGAACACCCAGCCGATGCGCGGCATCGAGGTCAACATTATTAAATCCGGCACAACGCATCAACAACAACTTAACGCCATAGTCATGCAGAATTTGCAGTGTTTCAGCGCTAATATCATCATTTACAAAAGCGCACACCGCATCAGCCCCTTTGGCTAAAGCTGCAGTATTGGCCGCCAGTGCAATTGAAAAATATTCCAGTTCAAACGAAAACGCAGCATTGGCCCGCTCAAAGTATTCGCGATCATACTTTTTGGCACTGAATAAACAAATTTTCACGACAGACTCCCTTTAAACTCTCAAAAGATAAAACATAAAACCTTTTTTATTAAAGGGTTATAGAATCTCAGGTATTTTCCACAGCCCTTTTGTATAAAATAACATGATTAGCAAGATCCGTGGGAAGAAACTACGCAGAGAACACAGTCCATATCGATTCAGATGCTACAAAAAAGAGCCGACAAAACAACACCGCTTTGTTACCCACAAGCCCCTTGGGTCTGATCCAATTGTAAACAAAGTTCTAGTTATGCCAATTCAGGTAAAGCACATAGAGGGGCGTAAAACATAGCGTTACAGTAAAATTATCTCAGTCATTCAAGGATAAAAAGATGTTTAGGATGATAATAATAGCCATTGTCGCTATCGCATTATCTGGCTGTGCTGGTTTGGGCCCATTTGGCAATCATGGGGAACACAGTGGCGGACACGGTCCGCAGCCCTATCAAATGCACTAAAGTCCGTTACAAGTTTAACTTATCAGCCATAAAAAAAACCCCAATCATTGGGATGTCCAACGATTAGGGGTCATTTCAAATTACGGCTTTTTTGAATTTCAATATCAGTGCTGATTAAGCGACAGCATTGTGAGCCGCTTTGATATTATCAGCAATTAAAAATGCCAATTCCAGCGCCTGATCGGCATTTAAACGCGGATCACAATAGGTGTGATAGCGTTCTGCCAAATCATGTTCGGTGATATGGAAAGCACCGCCGACACATTCGGTCACATTACGCCCCGTCATTTCAAAATGAACACCACCGGCATACGAACCTTCGCTGGCATGAATTTCGAAGAAACTACGCACTTCCCGCAAAACATCATCCACACGACGCGTTTTATAGCCATTCGGAGCTTTGATAGTATTGCCGTGCATGGGGTCACAGCTCCAAACTACCTGTTTCCCTTCACGTTCCACCGCACGAATCAACCCTGGCAGATGTTCCGCTACGTTATCGGCGCCCATACGCACGATCAGATTCAAACGCCCCGCTTCATTATTCGGGTTAATCGTATCGATAAGGCGCAATAATTCATCAGGATCCGTCGTTGGACCCGCTTTAAGACCAATCGCATTTTCAATACCACGAGCAAATTCCACATGTGCATAATCGGGCTGGCGGGTCCGGTCACCAATCCACAGCATGTGTGCTGAACAGTCATACCATTTACCGGTCAAACTATCGCAACGGGTAAGCGCTTGCTCATAAGGCAGCAATAATGCTTCATGTGAAGTATATAATGTCGTTTCACGCAGTTGAGGCGTGGTATCAGAGTTAATGCCACAAGCATTCATAAACTGCAGTGACTCATCGATACGACCCGCGATATCACGGTAACGATCCGCTAATGGACTTTTTTCGACGAAATCAAGGTTCCATTTATGAACCTGTTGCAAATCAGCCAACCCACCTTGGGCAAACGCCCGCAGTAAATTCAATGTCGAGGTGGACTGATGATAAGCTTTTAACATCCGCTCTGGATCAGGGATACGCGATGCCGCATCGAAACCGATCGCATTGATGATATCCCCCCGATAAGAAGGTAATTCAACGCCATCCACGACTTCAGTATTGGCACTACGAGGTTTAGCAAACTGCCCGGCAACCCGACCAATTTTAATCACCGGTTTTTGTCCCCCAAAGGTCAAAACAACGGCCATCTGCATTAATGCTTTAAAGAAATCACGAATATGAATGGTACTAAACTCATCAAAACTTTCCGCACAATCTCCACCTTGTAGCAAAAACGCTTCACCCCGAGCGACTTTTGCCAAGTCGCTGCGCAGCGCACGCGCTTCACCAGCAAAAACCAATGGTGGTTGTCCGGCCAACTGTTTTTCGATTTGTTCTAATGCCGTCTGATCCGGATATTCTGGGATCTGTTTCGCCGGTTTTTGTCTCCAGCTGGACGGTGTCCATTCGGTCATGATTACTATTCCCCGTGAGCGATATATAAAAACGCTAATAATAGAGATTCTGTGGGTATTGAAAAGCCCTAAATGTACTTTTTTTATGCTTACCACAGAATCGTTCGGTAAGATGGTTATTTACCATATATCTAAGCGACTAAAAGCCGTTGGGGCCGAGTATTTAACTAATCTTTTCCCGGCTTTTCAGACTGAGATTCTACCCCAGATTGAGCGTCTGCTTTCGCCTCAAGTTCCGCTACTCGAACTTCCAAAGCGATTAACTTTTCCCGGGTTCGAGTCAATACATTCGCCTGAACGTCAAAATCATCACGACTCACCATGTCAAGTTGGGCCAGTTTGGCCTGTAGAACTTGTTTTACACGCCGTTCAAATTCATCCCCGGCAGATTTAATTCCAGGAGGAACCAACTCCCGAATTTGCTTGGCTATTTCTTCGAGTTTATTGGGATTTAGCATAGTTTGACCTTATCGATAAATAATCGCATTTCTTGTATTGTAGTTTAGGGCCCACCGCGATGTCTGACACTATAGAGGATCTTTCAAGAATGATAAATTGGCAGTTAAAAACTTTCCAACAACTCAGCCTAGAGCAGCTGTATGCACTTCTTAAATTGCGAGTCGATGTGTTTGTCGTCGAGCAAAACTGTCCTTATTCGGATCTGGATGATCTCGACACCAACCCTCAACTCCAGCATTTATTAGGCTACCATGGCGAGCAACTCGTCGCTTATGCGCGGTTACTCCCAGCGGGGCTGACGCATCAAACCCCCAGCATTGGTCGGGTCATCGTTGCGAAAGAGGCTCGGAGAGGACAGGTCGGCTATGCACTGCTCGAAGAAGCGATTCGGGCCACTCAAACACTCTGGCCTAATCAACCGGTTACCATCGCCGCCCAGCAGCATCTGGAGCATTTCTACCAGAACAAAGGATTTGTCACGATAAGTGACACCTTTCTAGAAGATGGGATTCCCCATGTTCATATGCAACTGGCGCCTTAAGCCATCCGTATCATCGCGATTAAGCCGCGGCAATCGGAACAAATTTACCGTTCAATAAAGTCATGACGGGTTTAGGGGCGATCTCAAGAGTCAATCCGCGTTTGCCGCCACTCACATAAATATGCTCTAAAGCCTCGGCAGATTCATCTAAAAACGTGGGCAGCCGTTTTTTCTGGCCAATAGGGCTAATGCCTCCTTTAATATAACCAGTGGTTTTTTCCGCCAAAGCCGGATCGGCCATTTTCATCTTTTTAATACCCGCCGCTTTGGCCAGTTTTTTTAAATCCAGATGCCCGGCAACCGGCACAATCGCCACCACCATATTGCGAGGATTCTGTTCATCGCAGGCAATCAGTGTTTTATACATCGCATGCGGATCTAGATTCAGTTTGGCGGCAGCTTCCCCGCCGAAACTATCGGCATTCGCATCATGTTCATAATAAAGGAGTTGATAATCAATTTTAGCACGTTTAAGTGCCTGTACAGCTGGAGTCATAACACTCTTCTTCGTTGTTAATTCAGATGAGAAGCAAGTTGCCAGAATCGCTGCACCAACGGTTCATGCAAATGCTTAGATAATGCACAAATTCCCAAATCAAACGGCTCGATCGGCACTTCGGCGGCCACTTCAACCACGCGATCACTGACGGGACTGTTCGAAAGCACCACATCCGGGGCAATCCCCACGCCACTGCCTAAAGCCACCATACTCACCAGCGCTTCATGCCCGGCAACCGTCCCTACAATAAGCGGATCAATCGCCATGCCAGCGAACCAATCTTCAAGACGACGTCTGGCCGGCCCGTGTTCCGGTAAAATAAAAGGAACCCGATTCCAGTCGATGGGCGTTTGATCCAAAAGCTCTCGCGCCAGACAATGACTCTTTGGCGCAATAATAGATAACGGAACTTTCGTCATACTGACAAAATTTACCGACATCGGCAAGGAATCCGGACGGGCTGCTAACGCCACATCAACCTGCCCATCGCGAACCATTGATACCGCCATCGCCACATCGCCGGTCATCAACTTAATCTCGGCCCGTGGACAGATGAGACGAAATCGATCAATCAATTGCGGAATATGGCTGTAACTGGCTGTCACCGAACAATACACTCGTAGCTCTCCGGAGAGATCGGCCCCCCGCCCGGTTAAGTCAGCCTGCAACTGTCGCCAATCCGCAAGCCACTGCTGTACAAAGCGCTGCACTTGTCGGCCGGCATGCGTTAATTCGACACTCCGTTTATCGCGAGTAAAAAGCACAACGCCTAATTCTTCTTCTAAACGTGCAATACTCCGGCTTAAGGTCGACGGACTCACGTGCATGGCTTCACTGGTTCGAGCAAAGTGCAAACTATTCGATAAATGTAAAAAAAGCTCCGCACTGCGCTGATCCATACTCACTCCAAACTCTTATTGCATTTTCTGCAACACTCTATTTCGAATATATCATTTTACGCAATACGCTGTGGCTTTTATAGTGTTTAGATAATAAACCGAATGCATGCCATTACTGGCAAATCAAATTCAGGAGAGCACTTCTTATGGCAAACTATTTCAATACGCTGACATTGCGTCAGAAATTAGCGCAATTAGGTAAATGTCGATTCATGAGCCGCAATGAATTCGCTGATGGTTGTAACCTAATTCGCGACTGGAACATCGTGATTGTCGGTTGTGGTGCCCAAGGCTTAAACCAGGGTCTGAACATGCGTGACTCCGGCCTGAACATCTCTTATGCACTGCGTCCAGAAGCCATTGCTCAAAAACGTAAATCATTCATCCAAGCAACTGAGAACGGCTTTAAAGTCGGTACTTATGATGAATTGATCCCAACAGCGGATATGGTCGTCAACTTAGCCCCTGACAAACAGCACTCAGATGTCGTTTCTAAAGTCATGCCATTGATGAAACAAGGCGCTACACTGTCTTACTCTCATGGTTTCAACATCGTTGAAGAAGGCATGCAAATCCGTCCTGACATCACCGTCGTCATGATGGCTCCTAAATGCCCAGGTACCGAAGTGCGTGAAGAATACAAACGTGGCTTTGGTGTGCCAACCCTGATCGCCGTTCACCCAGAAAACGATCCCAATGGCAACGGTCTGGAAATCGCAAAAGCCTATGCGAGTGCAACTGGCGGTGACAAAGCAGGTGTTCTGGAATCATCCTTTGTTGCGGAAGTGAAATCAGACCTGATGGGCGAACAGACAATCCTGTGTGGTCTGCTGCAGACGGGTTCTCTGCTGGCTTATGACAAAATGGTTGCCGAAGGTGAAGATGCCGGTTACGCCGCCAAACTGATCCAATACGGTTGGGAAGTGATCACTGAAGCGCTCAAACACGGTGGGATCACCAACATGATGGATCGCTTAAGCAACCCTGCGAAAATCAAATGTTATGATCTTTCCGAACAGCTCAAAGAAGTCATGACCCCACTGTTCCAGAAACATATGGATGACATCATTGAAGGTCACTTCTCATCTGGCATGATGGCTGACTGGGCCAAAGGTGATCCTGATCTGCTGCGCTGGCGTGAAGAAACCGGCCAAAGCGGTTTTGAAAATGCACCTGAATCAGATGCCACAATTCATGAACAAGAATATTTCGACAAAGCCGTATGGCTCGTAGCTTGTGTCAAAGCCGGTGTTGAATTAGCTTTTGAAACCATGACTTCATCAGGCATCATTGCTGAATCAGCTTACTATGAATCACTGCACGAAGTTCCGCTGATTGCCAATACCATTGCGCGTAAACGTTTGTATGAAATGAACGTGGTTATCTCTGATACAGCTGAATACGGTTGTTACCTGTTCTCCCATGCAGCGGTACCTCTGCTGCGCGATATCGTGAACGGTTTGAGCGGTGAATACATCGGTTCAAAAGTCACTTGGGAAGATACCAGCGTTGATAACCAGCGTTTGATCGAAGTGAACCAAGCGATCCGTCATCATCCGGTTGAAGTCGTCGGTTACAAACTGCGTAGCTACATGACTGACATGAAACGTATTGTGGCTGAAAGCCTGTAAGCTATTACTGCGTTCCATCGAGAGCCGCCACTTTTGTTGGCGGCTTTTTTTATGAGAGGCATGTTGGTTTATCATCAGGCTGCTATAATCAGCGCCCAGATTTTGGAGGTCGATATGTCATATCAGCAACGTTTTGGGGGCATCGCCAGACTTTATGGTGCCAAAGCCCTTACACAATTCTCACATAGCCATGTTTGCGTCATCGGCATTGGTGGCGTCGGCAGCTGGGCTGCCGAAGCGCTGGTGCGCAGTGGCATTGGTGAAATCACACTGATCGACCTAGACGATGTTTGTGTCACCAATACCAATCGTCAGTTGCACACCCTCGCCTCAACCATCGGCCAGTCGAAAACCGAAGTGATGAAAGAACGCATCCTTGGGATTAATCCAGAATGCCAGTGCCATGAGATTGAAGATTTCATTACGGTAGATAACTTAAGTGAGTATATCGATAGCCGCTTCGACTATGTCGTCGATGCCATCGATAGTATTAAAGCCAAAACCGCGCTCATCGCGCATTGTAAACGGCAGAAAATCAAAATCGTGACCGTTGGGGGGGCTGGCGGCCAAATCGACCCGACCCAAATCAAAATTGCCGATCTAGCCAAAACCATCCAAGATCCATTGGCTTCGAAGGTGCGATCTGAGCTGCGGCGTAAATATAATTTTAGTAAAAATCCCAAACGCAAATTTGGCATCGATTGTGTCTTTTCCACCGAACAGCCAATCTATCCCGATGGCAATGGCGAAGTCTGTGCAGCTAAAAATGCCGACGGCAGCATGCGAATGGATTGCTCCGGAGGCTTTGGTGCCGCCACTCATGTAACCGCCAGTTTTGGAATGCAGGCCGCCGGACGCGTTCTAAAAAAACTTGCCGATCAGGCTAATTCCAACTAAGCCCATACCATGATAAAAGCCATCCGCAAACAATGACCTCGAATACGGATGGCTTCTCAACACCTTTCGGACATCCCGATTCTTATGCGTTCGACCCCGAAAACACGGCGACACGATCACAAGTGCATTGCTATTTTTAGCGCAAAATACCCTCATTAACATGTTTGCATCATGCATAAAAATATTATAATGGCGAAGACATGTTGATCATTCATGGTTGAATAGTGTTCAAATCAAATCCATTTTGAACAAGGCGCGGCTTGCGAAGCTAATACTGACCCCATTCAGATACATTCGCTGCGCTCACAAGGTAGCTCCAGCATATCCTGACTAAATCTTAACATTTGGAAGGATCATGAAAATATTCAAAGTAAGTTGTATTGGAATACTGGCGTTGACTCCTGCGCTGGTCATGTTACCGGCGGCAGCACAGTCACAACCGCTCTCACAAGAAGCTGCGGCTCCAGCCGCCAGTAAAGTCGATTCCATGCTCTGCTATTTATTTCAAAAACGAGACCGGGAACATCTGACGCGACCGATTACGGCTACACTATTGCTGACCAGTGATGATCCTCAGGTTGCGGATCAAATCCGCCATATTGGGGCTGATATCATCAGCCGTTCATCCGAGGAACCACTCCTTACCATTAATATCTTTACTCGGGAACAGTTAAATAAAATAGCGAAACTCCCAGAGGTTAAACATATTGAGTCGGCCTATTTCCAGTTAGGTCCTGACGCTCCCAAGGCGAAGCCATAGTCATTTATCTGTTCATTCTTTACGCGAGCAGCAGGGATGGAGATGACTGAATAAAAAATCAAATTTTAAGAATAAAAAATCGGTTGCGAGGGCTAACCATAGGTTATAAGCTCATCTTAAGTTTTTATATTGTTAAAGGATTTATCGTGGAACCAATTAAAAAGGTCGCTGTGATTGGCGGAACTCATGGCAATGAATTTTCAGGCGTCTATCTACTCAAAAAATGGCAACTCCATCCAGAAAAATATAACTCTAGGGATCTAGAAATCAGTACCTTATTTTCTAATCCCAAAGCCTTCGAAGCCACTAAACGCTACTTGGATGTGGACTTAAACCGACAATTCCGAGCTGACCTGCTGGCTGACCCAACACTCGGGAATTATGAGCAGTCTCGCGCCAAAGCGATCAGCCTGTTCCTAGGGGATAAAGACGCGCCTAAATTTGACTTTGTCCTGGATTTACATAACACCACCAGCAACATGGGACCTTGTTTATTACTGGTTCAGCAGCATCCGATGTATAATCTGATGGCTGGTTACGTCAAAATGAAAATGCCGGAGGTGAATATATCACGGGATGAAGACCATAAAACTCGTGATGAACACCACCTGCTGGCCACCATGGGTAAATTTGGAGTGATTGTCGAAGTGGGTCCGCAGCCTCAAGGATGTCTGCGTCATGATGTTCTGGAATGGATGGAAACACTCACCGATCATATTCTGGACTTTCTGGAACTGTATAACAAAGGTGAACTACCTAAGTTACCTGAACAGGTTGAAGCCTATCGCTTCTTAGAAGAATTAAAAGTGCCTGTCGATAGTGAGGGTCACCGTGCCGGAACCATCCATAAAGATCGGGAAGATAAAGATTTTCAACCGATGAAAAAAGGCGATCCGATGTATATTACATTCGATGACGAAGTGATCACCTATCAGGGTGAACAAACCGTTTATCCGACGTTCATTAACGAAGCCGCATACTACGATAACAACTTAGGGATGTCGATTTCAGAAAAAGTCATGATCGATGTCTACAGTAAACATAAATCTTAATTAAACATATGAGTGACCCTGTTTCCACGATTGAGCTACCTTCAGATTATTATCTCACAAATTTTTGGCAACTCATTGATGGGGTCACTCAGCGCTATGACGATCTCTTAACTCCTCACGAACAACAGCTTATTGCAACCCTTTGCAGTTTAAGTTTGGATGCACAGTTACTCTATGTCCGTCTACTCTGCCGCAAGGGGATCTATTTTCGTTTCGATAAACTTCGGTATTCTGAAATTGGCGATATGGATGCCGCATGCATTGAACTTAAGCAAGCGCAGTTAGTCGAGATCAATGCCCCTCTAAGCTGGGACGCCATCGGCCACATCTGCACCGTTTCCGAGCTACGGACATTCGGCCCGTTTGCCAAAACACTGGCCAAACCCCAGCTGCTCGCGGCATTAGCCGAGCAAACGCCCCCAGCTCAACTCTCATTTGATGTGCTCACATTGCTGGAAAACGACTGGCTCACTTTATTTAGTCTGTTGTATTTTAATAATCCCCACCAGAATCTCACCGATTTTGTACTCAGTGATTTGAAGGTTCGACAATACGAACAATATCGACTCGATAAACAGACACGTCTTTATCAGGACCGAGCCCAAATCGAACAGGCCTTACAGCTGGCTTTACTGGCCGATGAGCTAGAACAACAACCGAAAGGTGGCTCATGGCCGATCGATCCGTTGTTGAGCCAATTACCGGAACCACTCGAACACCCGGCGTTACAGCGACGCCGTCGACGCATTTTAGAAAAAATAGCCCGTGAATATGAACGGCGAGAGCAACACCCCACCGCATTGGATCTGTACACGCAATGTGATTCCGCCTTTAGCCGGGAGCGACAGATTCGCATTTTAGCGAAAACAGCGCCTGAGCAGGCACTGCAATATCTGGAGCAATGGCAAACTCACCCTCTCAGTTTGAGTGAACAACAGTTTATCGCACCGTTTCACTACCGTTTGGCTCGCCAGCTCAAACGGCCTATTGATCCACCCGCCACGGTTAATTATCAACGAATTGACTGGTCGCAGCCGCGAATGCCTCAGGCCCCGGAGCAATCCGCTTTAAGTGTGTTACGAGAGCAAGGCTGGCAAGGGGTACACTGTGAAAATGCACTTATCAACGGAATGCTAGCACTGACCCTTTGGGACATTTTATTCATGGATCAATTGCCCGGGGTATTCTTTCATCCATTTCAGGCGGGGCCCGCCGATCTTTACGCTCACGATTTTATCCACAAACGCCAGCCCCAAGCGGACCAAGCTCTGGAGTCGGTTCTAACCCCTTCGTGGCCCACGCTGATCCGCCAACGCTATCGGCAAAAACAGGGACTAATCAATCCTTTATTCGACTGGCAGGCTTTCCCCGAATCACTTTTGGAGGCAGCCCTCACTCACGTTCCAGCTCCAATCTGGCGACACTTGTTTGATTATCAACTCAGTGACTTAAAATTGACCCGGGCCGGCATGCCCGATTTATTTGTCTGGAACCACAATCAATATGGCTGGATTGAAGTCAAAGGCCCTCACGATAAACTCCAGAAGAATCAACTCATCTGGCTGGAACAATTACAACGACTAGAGCAACCCGTTGCCGTCTGTTTTTTAGGTCATAATGAACAAGCCCAAGACTCACCGCTCTATTTCCGGTAACTGCGGATCCAGCATAATCGGCAGTGCGGCAGCCCCCAGTACAGCTGCCTCAGAACCGGTTCGTCCGATACGGATCCGACTTTTATTCGGCATTTTTGAACTCACCGATTGATAAAGTGGGGCCAGACGATTGACCAATTTATCCAAAATAGTCCCCGGGATCATCCCCCCGAAAATCACCGCCTGAGCATCAAATAAACATTCAATAATATTAATGGCCTGCCGAGTGGCCGGAACCGCCACAGAAAACCATTGTTCCAGCCGTTCATCACTTAAAGAAAGCAATTGATCCGGGGTGGCATCATAACCCAACTCGCAAAACTCATAGGCTGCCTGCAGTGACAGATAACGTTCCAAACAGCCATGATTACCACAAAAACATAAACGGCCTTCAGGTTGCACTACGATATGGCCAATTTCACCAGCGTTGTGCGAAAACCCCTCATAAATATGCCCATTCAGATAAATCCCAGCCCCTAGCCCTTTATTAATAAACAAATAAATAAAGCTACGCAATTGCTGCGCTTCACCATATAAACGTTCCCCCAACGCGGCAGCCGTAGCATCATTTTCAATCCATACCGGCAACTGGAATTCGTCCTTAATTTCCTGTTTGATATCGATCTCTTCCCATCCAAACACAGTCGTCGGTCCAGCACTGGTAATGCCTTTCACCCCAAAAGGTCCCGGCATGACCCATCCGATCCCCAGTAAGCGTTTCCAACTAAATAACTTGCTATGGCTTAGTTTATGCAACTGAGCTTTGACTCGGGTCAGGATCATATCCGGCTGATAACAATCCAATCGTATTTCGCAGCGTTGTATTTCATGACCAGCCAGATCCACGACCATAATGGTTAACTGTTTCTGATCCAAGTGGATCCCGATGGAGCATGCTCCATCGGGATTAATTGATAATGGGATGGCGGGTTGTCCTCGACCCAAACGATTCGGTTGGTGAGATTGTAACCACCCCGTCGTTTCCAGTTCTCTGGTAATGTTAGATACGGTTTGGGGCGTCAAATTCGTCAAACGAGCAATTTCGGCCCGTGTTAATTGTCCATGTAGCCGGATAATTTCAATCACTACGCGCCGATTATGCAATTTGGCATGTTCGAGGTTTGTTCCTGATAAAGTAGTCATAACACTTCCCGTTTTGAGAAAAATCCAGCAACATATAAAGCAGTTTGGATTACCCTCTTATTGAAGGGATTATTGTGCCCTCAATTAAAGCAATCAAATTGATTTAATAAATGTAAATTGTTTCTTTGCTCTATCGAAACGAATCACAAGGAGTCACAGATCATGAAAACATATAAAAGCTGGTTGGCTTTAACACTAACGGCAGCATTTAGCGTATCATCCTATGCCAGTGCCCAGACGACAATCAATGCCTTATTTATGTCTCAGGCCGCTTACAGTAAAAATGATATTGAAGCCATGACCCAGGATTTTAGTAAAGCCAATCCGGATATCAAAGTTAATCTGGAATTTGTGCCCTACGAAGCTCTCCACGACAAAATCATTGCGGCTAAAGGCGCCGGAGCCAATGGCTATGATGTCGTACTCTACGACGTCATCTGGCCTGCCGAGTTTGCTAAATTCAAAGTACTCAAAGATGTCACTCAGCGTATTGATCCATCACTACAAGATCAAATATTTAAAGGTGCCTGGACCACCGTTCAGTATGATCATAAATATTGGGGCATGCCTTGGATCCTAGACACAAAATACCTTTTTTATAACAAAAAAATTCTGAAAGAAGCCGGTATTCAACATCCGCCCAAAACCCTTCAGGAACTTTATGATCAAGCCTCTCTCATCAAACAGAAAGGGCTAGTCAAATACCCACTGGTCTGGAGCTGGTCGCAATCAGAGGCTCTGATTTGTGATTACACCACGTTGACCTCGGCCTACCAGGGAAAATTCTTCAATAACGGTCAACCGCAATTTGCAACAGGCGGAGCATTAGAAGCATTGACCTTTATGAAAAAAACTTTAGATAGCGGCCTGTCGAATCCGAACTCTCGTGAATATTTAGAAGAAGACGTACGAAAAGTCTTCTCCAGTGGCGATGCCGCTTTTGCCATGAACTGGACCTATATGTATAACCTCGCCAATGATCCCAAACAAAGCCAGATTGCCGGTGAAGTGGGTGTTGTTCCAATGCCTGGCGATGACACTCAGCATGTGGCGGCTGTCAATGGTTCGATGGGGCTGGGGATCACACAGGCCAGTCAGTATCCGGATGCCGACTGGAAATATATCAGCTACCTGACATCACAGAAAGTTCAGGAAAAATATGCGAAACTCAGTCTTCCGATCTGGAAATCATCCTATGACAAACCGGCCATTCAGCAAGGCCAGGAAGAGTTGGTCGAAGCGGCTAAACAATCGATTGGAGCCATGTTTGCCCGCCCTCAAACCGCTCAATATCCCCGTTTATCCAACACGTTACAGCAGCAACTTCAGTTGGTTCTTCAAGGGAAACAACCCGCTGAAAAATCGATGCAGCGAGCTGATCGGGTTATTAGCCGGTTGCACTAGGGGGAATCGATGCTGACATTGCCACAAAAGGCACGTCGTCGGGCATGGGGACTGATTCTCCCCATGCTGATTGCGATGGCATTATTAACACTGTATCCGCTGCTGCGAACGATATTCCTGAGCTTTACCGATGCACAGCTGATCAGCAATGGCGCATTCCCGCACTGGGTCGGTTGGGCTAATTATGTCGATGCACTCACCGATCCTGATTTTCAAAACGCCTTTGGTCGCAGTTTATGGTTTACGCTACTATCGGTTGCGCTAGAAGGCGTCATCGGGGTCTTAGTCGCCTTATTATTAAATCAAAAATTTGTTGGACGAACATGCTTACGGGTCTTAGTGATCCTCCCCTGGGCACTACCAACCATCGTCAATGCGATGATGTGGCGCCTCAACTTCAACCCCGATTTTGGTAGTATCAATGCCCTACTCACCCAATTAGGTCTACTCGATCACTATCAAAGTTGGCTAGGCGATCCCAACCGAGCGCTTTACAGCGTCATGTTTGCCGATATCTGGAAAAATTATCCATTGGTTACGCTACTAGTACTGGCCGCCCTGCAAACGATTCCAGAGGAGTTATATGAAGCCGCTAAAGTCGATGGGATCCGTGCTTGGCTCCGCTTTAAATCCATCACACTACCGGCCATCTTCGGCCCCCTGTGCGCGGTATTAGTCCTGCGAACCATCGATGCGTTTAAAATTTTTGATATTATCTATGCGATGACTCGTGGCGGTCCAATGGATAGCACTAAAACCGTTAGCTTCTATGTCTATCAGCAATCTTTTACCTATCTTGAAGCCGGAAGTGGAGCCGCTTACGCATTGCTGGTCACACTCATTTGTGCCGCTTTGATTTCGCTTTATTTACTCCTGTTACGTCGCCAGTCGAGGTCTTAGTATGCCAACCTCTCCGCTTAAACAAGTTTTAATCTATGTGGCAGCCCTCTTGGTGGCGCTCTCTATTCTCGCACCTTTGCTATGGCTGTTTCTAATGAGTGTCAGCTCCGCAAATGATCTCACTCAAATTCCACTGCGCTGGATCCCCAGCCACTGGGATTTCAGCCGCTATCAACAACTATTGTCACTGGCACCGAACAGTCCCGGGCGATTATTTTTACAGGCCATGCTCAACAGTCTGATTACCGCTACCGGAGCCACGTTGGTCTCCGTGTTATTGGCCATTCCCGCGGCATATAGTTTTTCCCGCTACCCCGGACGCGAAGGCTGGTTATTGGCGTGTCTGGGAATGTACATGGTCCCGCCTGTTGCCTTTATTTTACCTCTCTACTTCGTTTTGCAACGACTCGGACTTTTAAATACCCATTGGGGACTGATGATTGTCTATTGTTCACTCATCCTGCCGTTCCTGACCTGGATGATCAAAAATCAGTTTGATGCCCTGCCTCAAGATATCGAACAGGCCGGACGTCTCGATGGACTATCGACCCGCCAGATCCTAACCCAAATTACATTACCATTGGCTAAACCGGCCTTGGGAGCCGCAGCCTTGTTTGGCTGGTTACTAGCCTGGGATGAATTTTTTTATGCCTTACTATTCACCAATAATGCGGATGCGAAAACATTACCGGTGGCAATTGCCGATTTTATGGCCGGACGCGCCACCGATGACGGACTGATTGCGGCGACAGGGATCATGGCCTCCGTCATCCCCTTGATCATCGCGATTCTACTACAGAAAGTTCTCGTCAGTGGTCTGACCGAAGGGGGCAGCAAGGGATAGCTTATGACCGACGCCTATGGCTGCCTTTGTCAGCCACGATGTTTTGCGCATCCAGCGCTTCTATCTTATTTAGTGTTTATGCATCATCAAAACACGTTCAGTCTGCTCACACTCAAGGAATGCTTATGACAGAGCAATCTGCACCCACTCTTTATATTATTGGCAATGTCAATATTGACCTCATTATGGGCCCGTTGGATCAATGGCCACAACGAGGCACCGAAGCCCTGTTACCGACCAGCCACTGGCGGGTTGGGGGAAGTGCCGGCAACTCTGCCCTAGCCGCTCAGGCATTGGGGTTCCCCTATCAAATTATTGCCAATCAAAGTCAGGATATTTTTGGGGATTGGCTCGCGGGTCATTTTCAGCAGGCCCAACACTGGCCCCGCACCGATACGCCAGCCTCCATTACGGTCGGGATCACGCATAGTGACGGGGAACGGACCTTTTTCACCGGACAAGGCAATGTCGAGCAGCTCTCATTAGCTGAAGTTTTAGAACAACTTCCCGAACACCCGGTTGCTGGCTCAATAGCCCTGCTTAGCGGGGCATTCTTGACACTGTCGTTACTGGATGACTACCCTCAACTTATTCACGAACTCCATCAGCGAAACTACCAAGTAGCCCTCGATTGTGGTTGGCCTCCGCAGCAATGGGATCGCATGCGCAAATGCGTTATCCAATGGCTAAACGGCGTTGATCACCTGCTTCTCAATGAGATTGAGATCCAACAGTTATCGCAACATGATGTGTTATCGGATGCCGCTCAAGCACTCGCCTCATATATGCCATCAACAGGGCAGATCGTGATCAAACGGGGCCCACGAGGAGCGAGTCATTATGCCAACTCGCAATGGTGCCACTGCCCGGCTCGCGAAGTCACCATCATCGATAGCGTTGGCGCCGGTGATATTTTTAACACCGGTTATTTAACGGCGCGCATGCAACATCAACGTGTTGAAACCGCTCTGTGTTGGGGAACAACACTGGCCAGTCACGCTATTTCCAGCCATCCTCGGCACCTGATGAGTCAGGCCCAATTAATCGCAGCGATCCAATCGGAGGGCACGAGCCATGGCTAGTCTTGAATTATGTCAGGTGGCCAAAAAATATGGTCACCAGTACGTCATCAAGCCTTTAGATCTTAAAATAGAAGAGGGGCAATTTACGGTGTTAGTCGGCCCTTCCGGATGCGGTAAATCAACCCTGTTACGACTTATCGCCGGCTTAGAAGCTATTTCTGATGGTGATATCCGCATTGGCGATCAACGGGTCAATCATATGGAACCGGCCAAACGGGATGTCGCTATGGTCTTTCAAAGCTATGCCTTATATCCACATTTAAATGTCGCAGAGAATATGGCGCTGCATATGAAAACCAAAGGGGTTGCCCCATCCATTCGCCAGCAAAAAGTTCAGCAAATTGCCGATATTCTGGGCATTACGCCGCTATTAAAACGGTTACCAAAAGATCTGTCCGGCGGTCAACGCCAGCGTGTTGCGATGGGGCGAGCAATGGTGCGCAATCCCAAAGTTTTTTTATTTGATGAACCGCTGTCTAATCTGGATGCCCAATTGCGCATGGAGCTGAGAGCCGAAATCAAAGCATTACATCAACAGCTTAAAACCACGACTGTATATGTGACCCATGATCAGATCGAAGCGATGACGTTAGCTGATCAGATCGTGGTGATGAAAGACGGATATATTATTCAGCAGGGTTCACCATTGGAAATTTATGATCACCCCAAAAATACTTTTGTGGCCCAATTCATTGGTTCTCCACCGATGAACCTACTTCCGGGGGAAGCTATTCAACAAGGCGAACGCTGGTCTATTCGCTGCCATGGCATCGAGTTACCGATTCCATCCTCTCAATTAGGGCAACCGCTGACCGCAGGAATGCCATTACAATTGGGGATCCGGCCGCACCAGCTCAAACTCGCATCGACAACCCATGGCCCCAAAGCCGTCGTTCGGGTCGTCGAAATGACGGGGGATCAATCATTGCTGCATCTAAACTGGCAGGGGATCGCGCTTTATCTGCAACATTATGGGCGACTAGAACTTGTAACCGGCGATGAAGTCAGGTTGGACATCAATCCGCAGGCCATTCATATCTTTGATGAAGCCGGGAATCGACTTTAATTTAAGGATGGGAATCGAAACCCATAAAAAATAATGGAGTACCCGGTGACACCGATTGCTGCACACGGGACTCCATAGGGAACATGCTGTGGTAACAGCATGTTGTTAAAGATTAAATGCATTTCCACTCAACACGTGGGAATACTTCAACCGATTAGTGGACAAACAAAGACAGGATCATCGCAATCACAGCACCGGTCGTCCCAATGATGGTTTCCATAATGGTCCATGACTGTAGGGTTTGTTTTTCTGTCATTCCAAAGAAGCGGTTCGCCAACCAAAAACCAGAGTCATTCACGTGAGAGAACACAATCGCGCCCCCACCAATCGCAATAGTCACCAGTGATAGCTGAGCCCCAGATAATCCCAGCGGTTCCAGCATCGGCAGGATCAAACCACAAGTTGTCAACATTGCAACCGTAGCAGAGCCTTGGATCACCCGCACCGCCGCGGCCAGAATAAACGCCAAAAGTACGATGGGTAAGCCACTTCCGGCTAACATGTTCCCAAGCGCAGCCCCAACACCAGAGTCGATCAGAACCTGTTTGAACACACCACCGGCACCGGTTACCAAAATGATCACACCCGCAGGTTGAAGCGATTCACTACACAGTTCCATCACTCGGCTGGCCGGCATTTTCCGGCGATGACCCAACAGATAGAACGCTGCCAGACACGCAACCAAAATCGCAGTAAACGGATGACCGATAAACTGTAACCATTGGTAAGCGGCCGAACTCGGATCAACGAAACGAGCTGCAATAGTTTTTAAACCAATCAGAACCAACGGGAAAACAACCAGCCCTAAAGCTAATCCAAAGCTCGGTTTACCTTGGCCTTCTCGATCAGCGTCACCCATTTTGGCATGTTCAGGCAGTTCCAGTTTGACATATTTTTCAGCAATCTTTGAAAAAATAGGTCCACCTAGAATCATCGCAGGGATACCGGCCACCAGACCAAATAAGATCATATAACCAAAGTCAGCATGAACTTGAGCCGCCACCAAAATCGGACCTGGTGCAGGGATCAAGAATGCCTGACAAGCAGCAATCCCGGCAAGCAGAGAGATCCCGATTTTAACCATGCTGCCACCGCCACGACGGACAATTGCAAATGCAAGACCAATCAGTAGCACTACGGCGACATCAAAAAACAACGGTAGTGCACAGATAAAGCCAGTAATGGCAATCGCCCAATGCGCCCGTTTTTCACCAAAGCGAGCCAGCAATGTATGTGCAATCTGATCTAACGCTCCGGTTGCTTCCATCACCTTACCAAACATCGCACCAAGAGCGACCACTACAGCCACGAAGCCGAGTGTTCCCCCCATCCCTTTCTGAATGGTTTCCGCAATTTTCGAAGGTTCCATACCCGAGCAGATCCCTGCCAGCATAGCCACCAATATCAATGCGACAACCGCATGCAAACGGACTTTCATCACTAAGAACAACAGTAAGATGATCGATCCCGCTGCTGTTAAAATCAGCGAAATATCAGACATATTAAAATTCCTTATTTTTGTTAGTCACTTCACAATAGTAAAAGTTACCGGTAACATGATACCGGTAACATCGATAGAATAAGAAGCAATTAAAGCGGTTATCTTTTAAAAATGCGAAAGGTGTCAAAAAAATGGAAGATTTAAAGCAAGGCCTATGTATCTTACTGATGGGCGTATCAAGTAGTGGCAAGTCATCAGTCGGTTCTGCACTGGCCAAAGCAATCGATGCGAAATTCATTGATGGTGATGATCTCCACCCCAAAGCCAATATTTTAAAAATGTCCTCGGGAGAAGCTCTCAACGATACCGATCGCGGTCCGTGGCTAGAGCGGATCAGAGATGCAGCTTTCAGTATTGGCCATAAACATGAACAGGGTGTCATCGTCTGCTCAGCCCTAAAACGTCGTTATCGGGATCAAATCCGAGACGGAAATCATCACTTAATTTTCTTACATTTGTATGGCGATATCGATTTGGTCGCTAAACGAATGCAGCAGCGTAAAAATCACTTTATGCCACAGAGTCTCCTGCAGAGCCAGTTTGATGCATTGGAAATACCTAGTGAAGATGAAACTGATGTTATCACCATCAGCATTGATGGGAACTTTCAGGAAGTCGTTGATCGTTGCATCAGTGCTGTAAAATCTCATTTAGAATCTTAAAGGAACCCATGATGAACTCGACCGTTGCCGCCATTACCCGGCGGATTGCTCAACGTAGCGCGTCTTTACGCCAAAATTATTTGGAACAACTTGATCGTGATATTCAGCGCGGTCCGATCCGCAGTCATATTAGCTGTGGTAATCTGGCGCATACGGTCGCAGCTTGCCCTTCAGGGCAAAAGAGCAATATTCTCGATTTCACCCGGCTCAACATGGCGATTGTCACATCCTATAACGATATGCTCAGCGCCCATCAGCCCTATCAGAGCTACCCGGATGAAATCAAAAAAATACTTACCGAGATGGGACACAGCGGACAGGTTGCCGGTGGGGTCGCAGCCATGTGTGACGGGGTAACTCAGGGACAGGACGGGATGGAACTCTCGCTGTTCTCTCGCGATAACATTGCCCAAAGTACCGCCATCGCCTTGAGCCATCAAACATTCGATGGCAATTTATTACTGGGAGTCTGTGACAAAATTGCTCCGGGGCAACTAATGGGCGCGTTAAGCTTTGGCTATCTACCCACGTTGTTCATTCCTACCGGTCCCATGTCGACAGGGATCAGTAATGATGAAAAAGTGGCAATTCGTCAAAAATATGCGGCTGGGGAACTGGGGCATGATGCCTTGCAGCAAATGGAATGTCAGGCTTACCATGCACCTGGAACCTGTACGTTTTATGGGACAGCCAATACCAATCAGCTCGTTTTTGAAGCCATGGGGCTAATGCTTCCGGGCTCTGCATTCGTTCCCCCAAATGACCCGCTGCGTCACATGTTGACCAAAGCCAGTGTTCAGCAACTGGTTAAAATCAGCCGCAATGGGGATTATCGACCTATCGGCCGGGTCGTTGATGAACGAGCACTCGTCAATGGATTAGTGGCCTTGCTGGCTTCCGGTGGTTCAACCAATCATACGATTCACATGGTCGCAGTTGCCCGAGCCGCTGGGCTTATCCTCACTTGGGATGATATTGCTGAGCTCTCTGAAGCAGTACCACTTCTGGCCCGTATCTATCCCAATGGTCCGGCGGATGTCAACCAATTCCATCAGGCCGGTGGGATCCCAACACTGCTCAAAGAACTCGATCAGCGCCAACTACTTCACCGGGATGCCTTAACGGTTTATGGCACACTGGCCGATTACTTCAAACATCCAGTGAATGATAACGGCGAGTTAGTCTGGCAAGAAGCGAGCACCAGTCTAAACCCTGAAATCATCGCGGCCCCCGCTAGCCAATTTTCAGCTCATGGCGGCTTAGCACTGCTTCAAGGTAATTTAGGTCGGGGTGTGATGAAAATCAGTGCGGTCGATCCAGCCTATCAGAAGTTAACCGCACCGGCCCGAATCTTTGATTCTCAGCACGAAGTTGAAACAGCGTATCAAAAGAATGAATTTCATCAAGATTGTGTCATCGTAGTTCGCTATAATGGACCTGCCGCTAATGGAATGCCTGAGTTGCATAAACTCATGCCGATCCTCGGGAACCTGATGAAAGCAGGACTCAAAGTAGCACTGGTGACTGATGGTCGTCTATCCGGTGCTTCAGGGAAGGTTCCTTCCGTACTGCACATTACTCCTGAGGCCAGTCGCGGCGGCCCCCTGAGCCAGCTAAAAGATGGTGATTTAATTACCATTGATGCGCAAGCAGGATGTTTAAATTGCGAAAGTGACCTGACCGAGCGCCATATTGCGCATCAGACCGCCTTCCCAGCGTTCGGCTGTGGAAGAGAATTGTTCGGGATGTTCCGCTCGCATGTATCCAGTGCCGAACAAGGTGCCAGCGTTCTTTTTGACGATGCGCCCATTCAATAGAAGGAATAACAGATGTCTAGTGTTACTGCGGCCCAAGTATTTGCCGCTTCACCGATTGTCCCTGTGATGGTCATCAAACATGTTGAAGATGCACTACCACTTGCCAAAGCATTGGCAGATGGTGGTATTACTGTTTTTGAAATTACATTGCGTACAGATGCCGCATTGGGTGCGATCAAAGCGATCAGCGATGCAATGCCGGAAGCCATTGTGGGTGCTGGCACCATTATCAATCCAGAACAGTTCGATGATGCGGTCAATGCAGGCGCTCAATTTATTATCTCTCCGGGATTCAGTCCTGAACTGCTTGAACATAGTTTGAAACATCAAACAGTTCCTTATATCCCTGGCGTTGCCACTGCATCAGAAATGATCACAGCCTTAAGTTACGGCCTGGATCATTTAAAATTCTTCCCAGCGGAAGCCAACGGTGGTGCACCGGTATTAAAAGCAGTAAGTGCGGCATTACCACAGATTACCTTCTGCCCAACCGGCGGCGTGAAAGAATCCAACCTGTCGAACTACCTGTCACTACCTTGTGTCGGTACAGTAGGCGGAACATGGATGATCCCACAAGATGCTATTGAAGCCAAACAGTGGGATAAAATCACTGAACTCAGCAAACAAGCTGTAGAATTGGTTGCTTCTTTGCGCGGTTAATCAAATACTTCCGCCGATATCCAGCTGGTAGGACAAATCAATCACCGGCTGGATAGCTTCATCTTGTTCCAAATACCCCAATAACTGTTGAGCAGCCGCACGTCCAATCGCTTCTCGGGGAGTAATCACCGATGCCAGTTTAGGGCTTAATACCTGCCCGATGTCTAGTCCATGAAATCCAGCTATCGCCATTTCAGATGGCACTTCAATTTGCTGCCGATGACACTCCAGGATAGCACCGACGGCTAAGTCATCATTCGTGCAAAAAACACCGTCGCATGTGGGATATTTCGCTAGCGTCTGTTGCAACAACAACCCACCTAATGAGAACGAAGACGGCGCTTCGGTTAGTACCGAATGAGCTTCTAATTCGGCCGCAGCCATTGCCTGTTGATATCCTTGTTGCTTCAGTTTGGTTCGGGTATCCATACGCGCACCAAGATAGATAATGTGGCGAGCACCGCGCTCAATCATTAAATGAACCATCGACTGAGCCGCTTTTACATTATCAAATCCAACCACCGGATAATGGCCCGGATGATCGATATCCATCATTTCAACAACGGGGATACCGGCACTTTTAATAATTCGGTGGACCCGAGCCGAATGATCCCGATCGGAAAGTAATAACCCATCAATATTATAAGACAGCAGCGATTCAATCCGTCGTTCTTCAATTTTGGGATCGTAACCATAGTGAGCCAGCATGGTCTGATAGCCCGCGGCTTCAGTGACCGTTTCCAAGCCCCTAAGCACTTCGGCAAAGACTTGGTTGGTTAACGATGGCAACAAGACCCCAATAGCTCTACTTTTGGCATTCGACAGAATATCAGGAGCCCGACTGGCCACATAACCGAGTTCATCGATCACTTGCTGAATTTTAATCGCAGTCGCTTCAGAGACTTGATCTGGATTTCTTAAATAACGGCTGACGGTCATTTTAGTTACTCCGACACGGTTGGCTACATCAATGAGTGTCGGACGTTTGTGGGACTTATTCATCGTTTAGTTAATAAAATAATGTTACATGTAACATATCAAAAATAGCGGGGAAACAACAGGTTCCATTAGCATGGATTGTCAAAATATTTAGCTAAAATTTAAAGAAACGAGGCGAGCCCCCAATCAGGGCACAAGCACATACTAAAAATTATACGGCAAAAACTTTGATGCTTAAATCTGAACCAAATAAAACCATCATTCCTGAATAACGTCAGCCGCTCTGCCCATTATCCGCTCATGTTCCAATTCAACCTTCGAATAATATCACCATGTGTGCTCAACACTTTTTAATAGATACCACTCGTGACATTTATTCCCCGCACCTTAAAAATCTACTTACAAATAATGAAATTAGCGATTATATTTAACCTTAATAATCAACCAAAAAATCATCCCCTGTAAATTATGCAAACAGCACCGATCAGCACCTTTATTCACGAATTATTACAACGCAGTCGTGATACGGCCCCTTGCTCTGATAATGATTCCCTGATCAGTTCCAACCGTTTAGATTCAATCAACATTGCGGAACTCATCATTTTTTTACAGGATCAGTATGATATTTATGTATCCACTTCTGATCCCGATATATTTAAGCAACTCGACTCAATCAATCTCATTGCACAATATATTCAGGATCATCAAACCGCCTAAATAAGTGTTCCGAATATCAGGCTACAGAGGCCATTGCCAACGTCGACACGCATGACCCTATCCATGGGGCTTCTCTGCGTCATCCCTGACACGGAGAGTCGACTTATCACAATAGCCTCTATGCTTGGGTGGAGCAGAATGAGGGATACCTATTTAAACATGACGACTATTCGTCATGTGATGGGGACCTCCATTGTTTGACGGATAATGCGATTTTTTCTGCCAACAAAGCATTACCTCGAGCCGTGAGATGTCCCGCCCAATCCAAGAAAAATTGCTCTTTTGATGAATCATAAATATGCGATAGATCGATGATATTTTTATTATCAGCAGTCTTTTGTTCCAGCTGATTGATGACCTGCCAGTAGATAGCAGGCTGAGAAAAGTCCTCAGCGAAATGAACATTATCAATATTGGCCTGAGTTCCCCAAGGTGTAGGAGGGATAATAATTAAGGTCGGAACCTTCTGAGTTTGTCCGTACGCTAACACTTCATGAAAATGTCCATAAATACTATTCACAGCCATCTGCTGTTCATTTTGATTCGCCGGGCAAACTTCCGGAATTGTTTTAGAGGATGGATGTAATTTATGGATCAATAAAGTAGGTATCGTGATTAATGCAGGCTGACGATATTGATCGAGTGTACGATTATTTTGTATTTCCCTTAGGACGCGATTCGAGCATATATGATAAAGATCACTCGGACCATTGATAACTAACACTAAATCATAATGCTGCTTTTGGGTCTTATTTAAATATTTCCATAACAATAAATTCATGTCTGTTGGTTGTGCTGGAACCGAATAATTATCAATTTGATAATCAGGTAATTTTACAGCGAGTTTGGCCACTAAACTATCAGCGTCTGAATTATAATAACTAAAGCTCTGGGATGCGCCCAATAGCAATAGCCGCTTGTGGGGGTTGGCAACCGGAAGGCCATCGACATGAAGCACGCGCCGACCTTTGGCGTCAATATGATAGGTTCCATAATCTCCAGCTTGCAATCGGAATCCCCCATCCGTATATGGGATAGGCTGATATTTCAACTTTTGGGTATCATGATACTGCGTAGCATATTTCTGATGATCGACCTGTTTAGGCAACCTCGCTAAAAACATTTTAACGGGTCCCGGAAAATATTGATGATATAAATATCGAGAATACAGAAGTACATCCCCGAATCCATCCAGTACCAACCCAAGGAAAATTAAGATAATTAATAACGCAATAATTCGTTTAATTGTTTTCATATGTTTAAAAATCAAAGTAATAGAAACTTTCAGGGCGCTGCGCTGCGACCAGCGAGCAACCTAAAATAATGATACATAACACCGGGATCAATAAGGGCTGGGGTAACTTAGCCGCACAATTTCGAATCACATTCACCTGATCAAAACGATGCAATAATAATACAAGAGCACTTAACCCCATCACCCCCATATTGACTGTTCCCAAGTAATGAGGATCAACCGACAAGAGTCCTTGATAAAAATCCCCGGCTATTGCAATCGACTGGCATCGGAACAAAATCAGTAAAAATGTCCAGATAATAAAATTAATGACAATGGCCATCCATTTAAACTGCGGATGACGCGAAATAAATTTCCCGTACCCTAAATAGCTTTCAGCCATCATAATTATTCCCTGAAGAGCGCCCCATAGAACAAAATTCCAACTGGCACCATGCCATAATCCAGAGACTAACATGGTTAATAGTATGGGAAGATGGGGAAATGAATTGCGACAATAACGAACTAAAGGGATAAAAACATAGTCACGCAACCAAAAACTCAAGGTCATATGCCAGCGTTTCCAGGTTTCTGTCATGGAAAATGCCAGATAGGGTGATCGAAAATTTTCAGGAAAACGAATGCCAAACATACCGGCGACGGCAATAGCCATATCCGAATACGCGCTAAAATCACAGTAAATTTGAATTGTGAAACCTACGGCAGCCGTCATTAACTCTAAAAAATGATACTGCTGTGGCTGTAAGAATATCGGCTCAATATAACTCGCAATTTGATCGGCAATCAGAACCTTTTTAATCATCCCAATAGCAAATAACGGTAAATTATAGCGAATATTTTTCCATCCCACATGGATATGGCTTAGTTGGGGGATTAATTCATGACTTCGTAAAATAGGCCCCGCAATCAAATGCGGAAAGAAACTAATATATAAGCTAACATCTAATAAATTTATTCTTTTATGGGGTGAACGGGAATAATCGACAATAAAACTAATCAGTGTAAATGTAATAAACGAAATACCTAAAGGTAACCCGATATGAAGTAAGTGCTGAACACCTACTGATTGAAGAATAAAATTAGTATACTTAAAGAATAATAGCGGAATTAAAACAATCAAAACAAATAAAAACTTGAGCTTATTTATTTTACTGAAAGTAGATACATAAACTAGGGCAATCACTATATAGAAGGCAAGGATCCAAATAAAATGGATATTCCAAAATGAATAGAAAATAAAACTACTACCAATAAGAACGATCTTTATCCACGGGCCTTGCAGGACACGAGTCAGGCATAAAACGACCATCAAAAAAATTAAAAAACTGGGGAGCTGAAATAACATAGAAAATCCCTATGACCCTAATCTAATGCAAAGTTATATTTTTTATAGCAGGTGCTGCTTTGATCATCTTTATGCATGACAACATTTCCAACTACCAGCATATCGATACCAGTATTCATAAAACAATTAAATGCATCTTCCGCCGTTAATACGATAGGCTCTCCCCGAACATTCAAGCTGGTATTCACCAACATAGGGCATCCCGTCACATGCTTAAAGGCTGATAAGAGCTGATGAAAACGAGGATTATTATTCGCTGCCACGGTCTGAACCCGAGCCGTTTGATCCACGTGAATCACCGAAGGAACCTGCTGTGACACGCCCTCTTTGGCAGTAAAGATAAAATTCATATGCGGTGAAGCGACATTCATATCAAACCAATCCGATGCATCCTCTTCCAAGATCACCGGAGCAAATGGTCGAAATGATTCCCGATATTTAATTTTAAGATTTAGCTCCCGCTGCAAATTAGCCACACGAGGATCGGCCAATATCGAACGGCTTCCCAAGGCGCGCGGACCAAACTCAACGCGCCCTTGCATCCAAGCAACAATTTTCCCTTCGGACAATGCTTGAGCGACCATTGGGAACAATTCAGGATCATTCACTAGCGTATACTGAGCCTTGAGCTTGTCTAATTGGGATAACGCAACCTGCTGACTAAATTCTGGACCGAGAAACGGCATATAATCGGGACGAGGAGTTCGAGGCTGATGCAAAAACAGATGCTGACAAACCAGCGCCGCGCCCAATGCACTTCCCGCATCACCTGCCGCTGGTTGGATCCAAACACGCTCAAAGAGACCACTTTTTAAAATTTTTCCAGTCGCCGCACAATTTAAAGCCACACCCCCGCCTAAACATAAATTCACTTCACCGGTTTGCTCTCGAACATAACCAGCCAGCGCTAGAAAAATGTCATCGGTGACCACTTGCAACGAAGCGGCAATATTCATATGGTCCTGCGTTAATTCTGTTTCGGGAGCGCGAGCTTTTACTTTAAATAGCTTTTCCAGTTCGGGGCCAAACATCCGCAATTCGGTCGCAAAACGAAAATAACGCATATTCAAACGAAAACTGCCATCGGATTTAATATCCAACAAATTATCTCGGATGCAGTCCGCATATTTAGGCTGCCCATAAGGAGCCAATCCCATCACTTTGTACTCACCAGAGTTAACCTTAAACCCCAGAAAAGCCGTAATCGCCGAATACAACATTCCTAAAGAATGCGGAAAAGCAAGTTCAGCCACCCGCTCTATCTGAGCGCCTTTGCCTACACTAACCGTCGTCGTTGCCCACTCTCCCACTCCATCGACCGTCAAGATCGCAGCCGAAGCAAAGGGTGAAGGGTAATAGGCTGCGGCAGAATGGGACAGGTGATGCTCAGAAAACAGCAATTGCTGGTTCCAGTTTTCTCCGCCGGGAAACCCAGCCAGATATTCTTTAATGGTTTGTTTTTGGAATAATTTTTCTTTAAGCCAGAGAGGTAATGCCTGAGAAAAGAGCTGATAACCTCTGGGTGCAAAGCGAATGCACGTTTCCAGAATGCGTTCAAACTTAATCAGTGGCTTTTCATAAAAGATCACATAGTCAATATCCGCCATTGAAAGCTGATGAGCCTCCAGTAGCCACTGAATGGAATTTAAAGGGAAACCATCGTCGTTTTTAGTTCGAGTAAAACGCTCTTCTTGAACCGCAGCAACAATTTCATCGCCCTGGATCAATGCCGCAGCGCTATCGTGATAAAATGCAGAGATACCGAGAATATAAGCCACCTGGCAACCTATCCTTAAAATTGTTTTTTGAATTGCTCATCGTTGTCGAAGGAAACCTGTTCTGGTTTACTCCAATAAGAGGTCACTGTTTTATCAATTTTTAAGACGATTGTTGCCGGACGGAGTAATCGAAATAACAGGCTCATGGGCGTTAACACGATATAAAACAAAACCCAAAACAACCCCTTGCGGATTTGAAGTTGCAGTAACTCCATTCCCTGAATTAAAAATGCCAGCCGCATGGGTGAAAAGATAGCAAATAATAACAAGATCACGATCAAAGGTAGCAACCACGGCCATAGCTGCTCTTTTAAATAGCTCATTATCAGTGATAGCACCAGCATACCCGAGCTCAATGCTATCAACCGTAATCGAACCATTTTTAAAGGAATATGAACCAATTTAAACGTCACTGTGTACTCCCCCGATTGATATCATCAATAATCAACTGGGTAATAATCTTAAATGCTGAGCCATTCAGATGAATGTCTCGTGGAGAGACCCAATATGATGAGGCTGGCTTTCCTTTTAAAGACGGTAATGGATCAATATAGTCAAATCCATACTGCGCCGCTAATTGCTTCGCTTTATCTTCCATAAAGCCAAACTGATACTGATTAAAATCATGCATTTCCGGTATAGAAACAATAATAATACGGCTATGCTGATTCTGCTTGATCGTCTGCAGCTGATTAAAAGCTTGGGTTAAGATCTTATGGCCGGCAGGACTTTGCCATTGTTCTTGATACCCTTTAATCATGGCCGCTTCACCATACTCACCGCTTACTAGTTGCTGTGCAAAAGTAGACGCTAAAGCAGCCAATTCACTATGCTGAACCAACCATCCGGGTGCTTCGGTAACCACGTTAGCACTCGCTCGAGGCGTCATACAAACCACCAAAATATTAGCTGAAACCTGCTGACTGATCTGGCGCCATAGCGTCACCGACTGATTCAGATTCATGTTACCCACTCCGGCATTCACAACATCAAAATCAGTAGGTAACACTTTTGCTAATTGCCCTCGCAGGCTCTGTTCATCTGAAACGCCCCATCCTAATGCTAAAGAATCGCCAACAATGGCAACCCGCTGCACTGCTTTAAAATTAGGCTCAGGTCCTCGCATCCCAAACTGATTGGTTTTAATCTCAACATTTTGCAATATGGCTGAACGATTCGGAATATGTTGATGCCCGATTTCAGGATCCGAACTTCTCTCTTTCAGTAATTTGGCATAGCGCCACATCTCAATCACATAGTTTTGTTGATCCATGGTGGCTATTCGGATGATCCCTTCCCCGACTAACAAAGCGAGAACAATACCGCACACCATAAAGACTAGATTTCGAATCAATCCCCGCATTCGCTGCATCACCTCAAGATAAATGAATAACCTTTAAAAAATAGCGTAAATAAAAGGTGCCCAACTCGAACCACTGGCAAATACAAATAAGGCAGATAGAATTAATAAAACGATTAAAAACGGGATAAGAATCATCCGACTCTTTTTAGAAAACAAGAAACTGAGAAGCTCGACAAATACTTCTTTCATTATAAAAATCCATTTTTAGGAAAACTAAAAGGCAAATATCGTATAGTATCGTTTAGAATACGGCTAGTATTTATAAAACATAAGTTATTAAAAATACTTATATTAATAAAAAATATATTGATATTATAGTCGATAAAAATAGCTCTATTAGAAATAATAATTAATCGCTAATCCAATCAAATTGCATCTCATTGTCGGATTTTTAACTTGAAAACAACTCGCTTAAGTCATTCTCAGGGAGAAACAATCCCCGCACTGATTCACAGTACAATCGGCGAACGATTTGATCACACCGTAAACCGTTTTCCAAACCATGAAGCACTTGTCTCCCGTCATCAATGTATCGATGGCCATCCCATCCGTCTAAGCTATCGCCAATTACAGGAACAAGTTAATTTATATGCCAGAGCACTACTCGCTCTTGGGGTTCAAAAAGGTGATCGGTTTGGGATCTGGTCTCCCAATTGTGTTCAATGGTGTATTGCTCAATTAGCAACCGCTAAAATCGGTGCTATTTTAATTGGAATTAATCCGGCGTTTCGCAGTCATGAACTCCAATATATATTAGAGCAATCTCAATGTAACTGGTTACTTACGGCTGATTCTTATTTAACCAATCATTATACTCAAATGCTGAATGAGCTCATCCCGGAACTACACAATCCGCTCTCACATCCCTTTCAGTCAAAAAAATTCCCGGCATTAAAAGCCATCATTACCCTAAGTTCTACCCCTATTCCCGGCATGATCCCTTGGGATAATCTTCCCGAATGGGCTGAAACATTACCCGTATCAGCACTCGCACAACACCAATCCCAACTCACCCCGGAGGATCCCATTAATATCCAGTACACTTCAGGAACCACTGGTTTTGCCAAAGGGGCCACTCTGAGCCATTTTAATATCCTAAATAATAGTTTCTTCATTACCCACAATATGGGGTTTACCGAAAAAGACCGACTGGTGATCCCCGTGCCGTTGTACCACTGCTTCGGGATAGTTTTAAGCACCCTGGGATGTATCAATCACGGAAGTACCATGATTTATTCCGGTGATCTATTTTCACCCCTTGCGGTTCTCCGGGCTGTAGCCGAAGAGAAAGCAACGGCTTTGTATGGTGTTCCCAGCATGTTTATTGCGCAATTAAATCATCCCAGATTTCAGGAATTTGACTTAACTTCCTTAAGAACAGGTATTATTGGGGGTGCCCCATGTTCTCCTGCATTAATTGAGGCATTAATAGATAACATGCATATCCCCCAAATTCAGATCGCTTATGGGATGACCGAAACCAGTCCCATTTCAGTACAAACCAGTGCAGATGATCCACTCGATAAACGGGTCAATTCAGTGGGCAAAACCCAACCCCATCAGGAAAATAAAATTATTGATCGTCATGGTAATGTCGTTCCCCGTGGTCAAATGGGTGAAATCTGTACCCGCGGTTATAGTGTGATGTTGGGATACTGGAATAATCCAAAAGCCACCACTGAAAATATCGATATAGAGGGTTGGTTTCACAGTGGCGATCTGGCCATTATGGACGAACAAGGCTACATCAGCATCGTTGGACGATGCAAAGACATGATCATTCGTGGTGGTGAAAATATCCATCCCCGAGAGATTGAAGATTTTCTTTATACTCATCCAGCTATCGATCAAGTGCAAATTACTGGGGTCGAGAGTGAGCGGTTCGGTGAAGAGATCAAAGCCTGGATTAGAATTAAACCCGGCTATACCCTTACTGAAACAGAGGTGAAAGCTTTTTGTAAAGATCAGATTGCTGACTATAAAATTCCCAGATATGTTGCATTTGTCGAGCACTTTCCGATGACAACTACCGGGAAAGTTCAGAAATTCAAACTACCACGGCAACATCTAGACACTGATTCTGAGTCAACCTCCTGATGACCATCTCATGACGCTGAGTTGCACGGCTGTTGATGACTTAGTGAGCCACTCTAAAGTCCCTAAGTACCTAATTGGGATCAGGCAATAGCCCCCGATTCTGGCTCACCACCTGTTGGATCACGTCGATAAGCTCACGTGCAGCTGTTGATAAAGGCCGTTTGGCCGAACAAATAAAGCCGATATCACGATAAAGCCGCTCTTTAATCGGGATCAGTTGCACATCGTTACGTTCAAACATGAGTTTTAATGAGGAAGGTAACACGCTAATTCCCAAATCACAGGCAACCATGCCTAAAATAGTGGATTGATAGATCGCCGTTTGTACGGGCAACAAGGGTTCTGATGTCATCGCAAAACCTTTCTCCATCAACTGTCGCATGCTAGTTCCTTGCTTCATCGCAATAAATGGATAGCGCACAATTTCCTGCCAGCTCACCTCTTCCCGGTTGGCTAAAGGATGCCGAGGGGAGCAAACAAAATGCAGATAATCCTGATAAATCGGCACAAATTCGACCTCCTCAATCTGACGTGGCCGCGCACCAATCCCAAAATCGATATCGCCATTGAGAACCTGCTGATAAATAGGCTCATCGCTTTCTTCAATATACTCCAGAGCAACTTGAGGATAACGTTGCTGGAAATTAGCCATAGCCGCCGGAACTAAGCTAGCCCCCACCGTCAATAATGCCGCAAAACTCACGCGACCACTGCGCCCTGCGGCTAAGGCGTGCATATCTGAAAGGCCACTCTGCAACCGGCTAATCACGCGTTCAGCCGCGGGCAGGAACATATGCCCGGCCGCCGTCAGCTGCACTTTGCGAGTCGTTCGTTCAAACAACTGGATCCGTAAACTATCTTCTAATTGGCGGATCTGATGACTCAAGGCCGGTTGGGTCATATGTAACTGCTCCGATGCCTGAGTAAAGCTACCCAGTTCGGCCACCGCCAAAAAAGCTTCGAGTTGTCGGGAACTTATATTCATAAATATTTTTTATTAATAGATAATATATTGAAATTTATCTTATCAATAATCCTCGTTATGATCGAGGCACTTCTGTTTAACTTTTAATCACCATTATGCTCAAACAAGTTATTGATCTGTATGAACTCTTGGATAGTGCCTCGGTATCAGGGGCAGATGTCAAACAACATTTATTCCAATTAGGAGCCAATCCCGATCACATCGAGGTCAAACCTCTTCAATCAGAAAAAGGGGCCGCAGATTTCATTAAGATTCGAATCGAAGGGAAACACGGTAAAAGTGTCGGCGGCGATGCCCCAACGTTAGGTATTATTGGCCGACTCGGAGGTATTGGAGCTCGTCCGGCGATCACCGGGTTTGTTTCTGACGGAGATGGTGCGCTGGCCGCTTTAGCGGCAGCGGCTAAATTGATCACCATGCAGCAACGAGGGGATCAGCTCGGTGGGGATGTCATCGTTACCACTTTTATCTGCCCCAATGCCCCAACACGAGAACACAAACCGGTTCCGTTCATGGATTCCCCCATCTCAATGGAAGATACCTGGGCTCATGAAGTCGATAACGCAATGGATGCTATTGTCTCCATTGATACCACGAAAGGGAATCGGATCATGAACTATCGTGGTATCGCAATCTCACCAACCGTCTGTCAAGGATATATCCTACGCGTCAGCGAAACCGTTCTGGATATCGTCGAACGGGTCACCGGTGAAAAAGCCCATGTATTTGCGCTCAGCCAACAAGACATTACGCCATATGGCAACACTCTGTATCACCTCAACAGTATATTGCAGCCCTCGGTAGCGACTCGCTCGCCCGTCATCGGCATTGCGTTGTCCACTGCCACGGCCGTTGCAGGCTGTGCGACCGGTGCCAGCCACGAGGTCGATGTCGAACAAGCGGCTCGGCTAGCCATTGAGATCGGTAAAGATTTAGGAACGGGTCTGTGCCAATTTATCGATCATGATGAGTTTGCCGAAATTCAGAAACGCTATGGTTCCATGACGCACTTCCAGCAACCCGGAGCCAAATCATGACGATAACCCGGGCTCGATTAGGGATCGTGACCATCGGTCAGTCTCCCAGAACCGATCTGCATCAGGATCTGCACACTCTGCTCGGTAACTCAATCGAGCTGATGGAAATTGGCGCCCTTGATGGCCTTGATCTAAAAACCATTACGACCCGCTACCCAATTCAGGGGAAAACGGACGTGCTGGTATCCCGAATGCGTGATGGCGCACAGGTCACCATCAGCGAAAGCGATCTGGAACCACTGCTGATCAATGCCATCCACAGCATGCAACAACGCCAACCGGAAGTATTGGTGGTGCTCTGTACCGGGGAACTTCCCGATATCGCGGCCACCCATGGGCCAGTTATCCAACCCAAAGATGTGGTGCGCCACTTCTTTGCCGGACTCAATTTACAACATTTGGCGGTGATGTCTCCCGAATCAGCGCAAATCACCAATACCCGAAATCGCTGGCAAAAAGCAGGATTTCAATGTGACTGCAGCTACGGCTCGCCCTATCAAGAGGAAGCGGCACGCTATCAGGCCAGTCAGGAATTAAAAAACTCGGCCGCGGATATCATTTACCTCGACTGCATGGGATATACCTTAGCGCAGGCGCGCCAGATTGCCCAATGGTCCGGAAAAACCGTGGTCACCGCCCGACAAATCATTTTCAAAACGGTCGAGACCTTATTACTCAACACCCACTCAATGGGCTCAGGAAGACTACTCAAATAAACGGATAAAAACCATGCAAACACCATCGCCCCATCACAACTCTATTGAAAAACGCTCGAAACCACATCCCAAATTTTTTATGCCCTCGCAGCTTATTTTTAATACACTGATGGCCGCTCTGGGAGCGATTATCGGGATGGAGTTAATTACTCGGGTCGGTATTACCCCCAATACCTCCATCATTGGGGCTCTGATTGCCATTCTGCTCTCTTATATTCCGATCAAATTATTCCGCCGATTTCAAGATTTAGAAAATCAGACCCTGATCCAAACCTCTATTTCCGGAGCCACTTTCTCCGCCGCCAATGGGCTACTATTGCCACTGGCTATCGCTTTTTTGTTGGGTGAAACTCATATGATGGTCCCGATGCTGATCGGGGCGGCTCTGGCGGTGATCACTGACGCCTCCATTCTCTATTTCTCATTCGATACCCAACTCTTTAGTGCCAGAGGCGCATGGCCGCCTGGATTTGCCACTGCCGAAGCCTTAAAAGCTGCGGCTGGGAAAGGAAAGAATGCGCTATTACTCGGCGTGGGCATCGTCGCGGGGATCATCGGCAAAGCGCTCGGCCTACCGATGGATATGCTCGGAATTGCTTGGGTTTCCAATACCGTCGCACTTGCCGCTTTAGGCGTTGGCCTGTTGATCCGTGGCTATTCTTCTCAGCTCTTTGGGTTTAATATCGCCGATCATTACATTCCGCATGGGATCATGATCGGAGCCGGTGTGGTCGCCCTGATCCAGATCCTGCTGCTGATCCGCAAAGATAAACGCTCCGTAGCCACCGAGACCGAAACCCAAGGATATCGCCCGACTCGCTCCGCCCTGCAAATGAAAATCACCATGTTAAGCGGTTTCAGCGTCTATCTGGTGATTAGTCTCATACTCGCCCTATCGACAGGGATCTATACTGGCATGAGTTTTCCTATGCTCATCGGGTGGCTGGTTTTCGCAGCAATAGCGGCCATGGCTTCCGAGCTGATCGTCGGCATTGCCGCCATGCACTCCGGTTGGTTCCCATCATTTGCAACCGCTCTAATCTTTCTGGTCATTGGGATCCTGATCGGTTTTCCAAAAGAAGCATTGGGAATTTTAGTCGCCTTTACTGTCGCCACAGGGCCTGCTTTTGCCGATATGGCTTATGATCTGAAAACTGGGTGGATGATCCGAAATGAAGGCGCTGATGAAGCCTATGAACTCGAAGGACGTCGCCAGCAGTTTTTCGCGGAACTCTTCAGTTTTGCGGTTGCGATTATTGTTGTGGCTTGTGCCTACACTTTCTATTTCCAACAGAATTTAGTCCCTCCGGTGGCCCGGGTCTATGTAGCAACCATTACCGCAGGCGCCGATCATCAAGTCGCTATCCAATTAGCCATCTGGGCAGTACTTGGAGCCTTCATTCAACTGATTGGCGGAATTTCTAGGCAGTTAGGCGTATTATTAGCCACCGGCTTACTGATTGTTTCACCCAAAGCCGGGATCATTATTTTCGTAGGTCTGCTTATCCGCGCCATAATTGTCAAACGCTATGGTGAAACCGGAATGAACAAACTCTATGTTTTGGGAGCCGGAGCCATTTCCGGATCCGCACTCTATAGTTTCTTCTCATCAACCCTGAAGCTGGGCTCTAAACACTAACAGGATCATCATGATGCAATTACTATTATGTAGTAGTTCCGGTTATCAACAAAGTAGCTATCTTTCACACACACGTCCTTATCTGGAGCAGTTCTTAGCGGCTCAGGATCGGCCGGTAACTCGCGCACTGTTTATTCCCTATGCCGGAGTGACTAAAAGCGATGACCAATATCTGGCGCAGGTCCAACCACATTTTCATGCCGTTGGCATCGAACTCACGGGTTTACATCAAGTCTCCGATGCCGCTCAGGCCATTGCCAAGGCCCAGATGATCATTGTCGGTGGGGGCAACACCTTCGTACTGCTCAAACGATTGCAACAACAGCAATTACTTGTGCCGATACAAAACCGAATCCGCGCCGGGATCCCATACATGGGCTGGAGTGCTGGTTCTAATTTGGCGGGACTATCCATCGCCACCACTAACGATATGCCCATTGTTGAACCGGAAAACTTTACCGCGTTAACGCTGATCCCATTTTTGATCAATCCACATTTTATCAGTGGTCAGATCCCCGGCCATCATGGTGAGAGCCGGGAACAGCGGCTGGCTGAATATATGGTGATGAACCCAGAACAAACGGTCATAGCGCTCCCCGAAGGAACCGCCTTATGGCAACAAGGAAATTCATTGTCTTTGCTAGGAAGCGTTCCCGCTTTACGTTTTAAAGCCGGATCTCAGCAGAGCATTGCACTGGGAGACTGTAGTTTCCTGTTGGGGGATCAGGATGACTATCGCTAAAATAGGCATCATCCGAGTCGTCAGCTCCAATGATCAATCATTTATCGAAACCCATCAGCGGCTCTTGCAGCCGCTTTTACCCGATTATGAATTGGCCAGCCGGGCCTTGCCGGATCAACCCGAAGGGATCCATGACGCGACGACATTCGCACAGGCTCTACCCAAAATCCGCCAGATGGCCAACCAATGGCAGCATGAATTAGATCTGCTAATGATAAGCTGTGCTGCCGATCCCGGCGTCAAAATGTTGCAATCGGAACTCTCAATCCCCGTCGTAGGAGCCGGAGAGTCTTGTGCCCGAAAAGCAGCCCGCTATGGCGATCACATTGCCATTCTTGGCATTGAAGCCGATGCTCCGGCTATTTTTTATGAGATACTGGCTGGGAAAACGATCCACTATCGTTGCCCCGAAGGGATCCATTGCACCCACGATATCCAGACGCCCGCCGGTAAACAAGCCATCATTGCTGCCGCTCTGGAATGCGAAGCATTAGGTGCCAACGTGATTGCCTTAGCCTGCACCGGCATGGCGACGACGGATGTTGCCGCACTACTCGCTCCCCACACCTCGCTTACGGTGATCAATCCGGTATTAGCCGCAGCCGAACTGATTAACATCCGCTTGACACTCCCCTAAAAAAGGGGACTATCACCAAAAACACGGATACCCTATCGATTCAAGCCGCATCCACGCGCTTGTCTACCACAATACGATAGATTGATGTAAAGATTTAAGGTACTCATGGTTAGTTCACAAAATCAGGCTTATGCCTATGGCCTCGCTGCCGTACTGCTTTGGTCAACCGTTGCCACCGCGTTTAAACTGGCGCTGCGTTATCTGACGCCCCTGCAACTGGTGGCACTGTCATCGCTCACCTCAACTATCGTGCTATTACTGCTGCTAACCGCGCAGAAAAAATTTCATCTACCTTGGCGTTATATCCGTGAAAAACCACTGTTCTACCTTACTCTCGGGCTGATCAACCCACTCGGTTATTATCTGATTTTATTTAAAGCTTATGATCTGCTCCCCGCCCAACAAGCGCAGCCGCTCAACTACACTTGGGCGATCACACTCTCCTTACTGGCCATTCCGCTACTCGGACATAAACTGCAACGGTATGATTGGGCAGCCATGCTGCTAGGATATGTAGGCGTCGTCGTGATCGCAACCGGGGGGGATCTCATCTCATTACACTTTAGTAGCCCGTTGGGCGTTGCTCTCGCGCTGCTCAGTACGCTACTTTGGGCTGGATATTGGCTGCTCAACCAGCGCCATCAGGGCGATCCTATTGCCGGACTCTGCGCCGCTTTTTTGCTGAGTGTGCCGTGGACGCTACTGTTGCTGCTATTTTCAGGCTCATCCATTCACTGGCAATGGCAAGCTCTCGCCGGTGGCATTTACATTGGTTGTTTCGAAATGGGGCTCACCTTTGCTTGCTGGATGATGGCGCTAAAGAAAACCGAAAAAACCGCCCGGGTTTCTAATCTGATCTTCATTTCACCATTTCTTTCACTATTTTTTATTGCACATCTCCTGGAGGAGTCGATTGTTCCAGCAACCTATGTTGGACTCATTCTGATTATCGGCGGATTACTCATCCAACAATATGGCAACCATCGAACCCAGCAGAATTAGCTCTCACACATGCATATTGACAGATCAGCTGGAAAACTTATTATTGATTTAATTATTAATTAAAGGTATTCCATATGCTTCCCCGTTCCAAACTTTGGCTGGCCTCGCCCCTTTTGTTACCGACATTAGTTTGTCAGGCGCAGCCTATCGCCCTGCAATTAGCCACCGTTTATCAACAACAATCTCCCGCCCTTTATCTGATCAGTGAAAAATACGATGGGGTGCGAGGGTACTGGGATGGCCAGCAACTCTGGACCCGACAAGGTCATCTAATCCAAGCGCCAGCCTCTTTCATCCAAAGTTTTCCGCCGCAACCACTCGATGGTGAATTATGGCTCGGCTATCATCGCTTTAATGAGATGGCGGCACTCTTAGAACGTCATGACCCTACCGATCCCTTATGGAATCAGGTGCACTATCTGATTTTTGATCTTCCCGCCGCTCTAATCCCATTTCAGCAGCGCTATCAAGAATTACAGCAACTCTTTCAAAAACTCCCCCAACCCACACCGCTCAAGCTCATCTCGCAAAATCCACTCCTCACTCAATCCCAGCTGCAACAACAATTGCATCGCGTGACCCATAAAGGTGGCGAAGGATTAGTGCTTCATCTGAAAACCGGTTTTTATCAACCGGGACGAAGTGGTCATTTGCTCAAGCTTAAACCCATGAACGATGCCGAAGCCAAAGTGATTGGTTATCGTCCCGGCCAAGGCAAATACGCCGGTGAAGTAGGTGCGCTCCAGGTACAACTCACCGACGGAACAACCTTTGCCATCGGCAGTGGTCTGACCGATCAACTGCGAGCACAACCTCCGGCCATAGGCAGTTGGATCACCTTTGCCTATAACGGACTCACCGCGCATGGAAAGCCACGTTTTGCCCGCTACTTACGCCCTTATCATGCCTTGTAATTTATTCTTCAAACGAGCGTCTTGCTCCGTTCAAGAGGATGCGTCACACTAACTGAGTCGATGAATGTTGTTCCAATTGAACAAGGTTGATCAGGGCGCAGAGCATGAGCTTCGTTATGCTAGGCAAGCGGCTAAAGTGCTCTTTTTGAATTTATCTTATCAGGAGTCATGATGTTAAAAGAGATTACCCAGCGTCTTTTCAATCAGCCTCCACAAATCACGCTGTATCACTACACCACCCTATCGGGCCTATTGGGGATAGTTCGCTCCCGGGTCTTATGGGCTAGTGATGTTCGCTATATGAATGATGCGGCTGAGCTCCACCATGCTCTGGGATTATTAAAAGCGGCGATCAACGAACGTATTTCCAAAGGAAGCCCACATACAGCTCAGTTAGAACACTTCGCACATTGGCTGAAACATCAGCTCAATCAAGGGCATATGTTGTTTGTAGCGTCATTTCGAGCCAATGGGAATCTACTCAGCCAATGGCGGGGATACAGCACGATAGGCAAAGGGGTCAGTTTGGGGTTCGATCCCCATCTCATTGCCAACTGGGCCAATGAGCAGCATTTTCAGATCGGCCAATGTATTTATCAAAGTGAGCAGCAACATCAACTGATAGAACAGGTCTTAGATGCGATCTGTCAGTTAGATTCTTCCGATCCCAATCCGTTTAGGGATATCGAAACTGATTTACTGCGTCTGGCCGTACTGTTAAAACATCCTTCGTTTCGGGAAGAAGAGGAATGGCGGGTCATTCTGCCATTGCCACACCACCATCAGCCCAGACGCATTAAGTTCCGGGAAGGAAATGCGATGTTAAAACCTTATACGGAATTCTGCTTATATAGTCACAGTGAAGCCATGGCTCTGGAACATGTGTTTTTGGGGCCAACCCCGGACTCGGAGTTATCGATGAATTCGCTGCGATTATTTCTGGAACAACATCAACTAACCCCAAGGCAGGGGATTGACGATAGTCAAATCCCCTACCGGGCTTGCTAGGGCTGTTAAGCGGATTCAGCCATTGCCATCCGGATCCCCATTTCCAAACCACGCACTTCAGCAAGACCCCGCAGTCTACCAATACAGGAATAGCCCGGGTTGGTCACTTTGGTTAAGTCATCCATCATTTGATGTCCGTGATCAGGGCGCTGCGGGATCAAACGATGATCCCCCTGCTGGGCCCGTCGCTGCTCTTCTATCACCAGTTCTTTCACCAGATGATACATATCCACATCACCTTCTAAGTGATTGGCTTCATGAAATGAACCGAATTCATCATCGCGTTCAGTTGAGCGCAGGTGGGTAAAGTAAATTCGATCATGGCAAGCTTTAGCAATCGCGACTAAATCGTTATCGGCCCGAACGCCCAGCGATCCTGCACACAGGGTTAATCCATTCATTGGACTCGGCACTTCGGTAAACAACCATTGCAAATCAGACAACGTCGATACAATGCGAGGTAACCCGAACAAAGGCCGTGGTGGATCATCCGGATGCACCGCCATTCGGACTCCAACTTCTTCACACACGGGCATAATCCGCGCTAAAAAGTGTGCCATATGCGCTCGTAGCGTATCCCGATCAATCGCGGCATATTTGTTGAGCTGAGCCTGAAATTGTTCCAGCGTATAGCCTTCTTCAGCCCCGGGTAAACCGGCGATAATATTACGCGTTAAAGTTTCAATCTGCTCAACACTCATCTGCTCAAAGAATGCTCGAGCCCGAGCGATTTCATCGGCACTGTAATCTTGTTCGGCTTGAGGACGAGCCAACACAAACAGATCAAAAGCAGCATACGCATTCTGATCAAAGCGTAACGATTTGGAGCTATCGTCAACGGCATAAGCTAAATCAGTACGAGTCCAATCCAGAACGGGCATAAAGTTGTAACATACCGTATCGATGCCACAGGCAGCCAGATTGCGAATCGACTGACAATAGTTATCGATCCATTGCTCATAATCGCCACTCTGGGTTTTAATATCTTCATGAACCGGGATACTTTCAACAACAGACCAACTAAAGCCATTAGCTTCCAGCAACTGTTTACGTGCTTCGATCTCTTCCACTGGCCAAATTTGACCATTGGCAATATGATGCAACGCCGTGACAATCCCCGTTGCTCCCGCTTGTTTAATATCTGCAAGTGTGACCGGATCATTAGGGCCATACCAACGCCATGTCTGTTCCATAAATCGTTACTCCACCATTCTCAACTTTGAGTATTAATAGGATAGGACTCAAATAGGTAACCATCGAATTCCGGAGCGTCAATATTTGACAACGCCATCAGTCGCTGCTTCACGTTTTCTAAATGCTGCCACATAGCTCGTTTTGCCGTCATCGGATCTTTTTTCTGCATCGCTGCTAAGATCAACTGATGATCATGCAACCATTCTCGTCGATATTCATGATTCGAAATGCGGCCATGCAACTGCATCCACATTGGATTATTCTCCCGACAGTCCCAGGCCTGATACCATAAACCGACCAGTAAACTATTATGGGTCGCCTCGGCTATCACCTGATGAAAACGTTTGTCACCCTCTTCATGACCACCGTTATCCAATTCGCGCTTTTCGGCTTCAATCGCCGCCCGCATATTCTGAATGTCGGTCGCCGTGACCTGACGAGCCGCAAACTCAGCAATATTACTTTCTAAAAGCTGCCTGGCCTGCAAAATTTCAAACGGACCAAAATTAACAGCCATGACTTCGGCTCGACGCTGCTGCGAGGGAAGAACGTAAACGCCGGAACCTTTTTTAACAGCAACATAGCCTTCGATCTCCAACATCAATAACGCCTCGCGGATCACCGAACGCCCAACCCCCAGCTGTTCAGAAAAATTACGCTCCGGAGGAAGACGCTCTCCCTCTTGATAGACGCCTTGTTGCAGCATGTTGCGGATCTGATACGCAATATCTTGATATTGACGTTTTAATTCTTGTGCCATTCAAGATCCCTCACTCTCTTTGCGAAAACTATAAACATACCTTTAAAATTGGTCAACCAATTTTAAAGGTATGGATGACCAATATCACATTTAAAAGAAAATTGGTTTTCCAAAATTGAATTTTACAACATCCACGGTATGATAAATTATTAAATATGCTTTAGGTACCGTTGCCCTTTCGTGATTATTTTTCCGCAATCTGAATAACGTTGTTATCGCTGGTTTCTTCACTTAAAAAGAAGCATGACCGACGATATTAGGTTCACATTGCGTTTCGTTACGTAAAATTTAACCATGAAAAAGCAACGATCCCGACGGCACCGTATACATACGATGAGAGTCATCGACATCAGGAGGGAGCATGAGCCCAACATCAACAAATTGGTTTACCAATAAAGATCTCTTTCAATATGATCGTCAACAACTGAAAAGCCGGATTGTTCATATTGGATTTGGTGCATTTCACCGCGCCCATCAAGCGCTCATCACCCATGAGATGTTGAGTCAACAATCGTCTGACTGGGGGATCTGTGAAGTCAATCTGATGGGCTCAGAACAACTTATTCAGAACTTACGCCATCAGGATCACTGCTATCACGTTTTAGAAAAAGGCCCTCAGGCCCAAACCTGTAAGACGATTGGCTCCGTTATTGAATCCCTTCATCCGGCATTTGACGGCCATCAGGCCATTATTGCCAAACTGGCTGAACCCCAAGTGGCCATCGTTTCCATGACCATTACGGAAAAAGGTTATTGCATCGCTCCGGCCACAGGGAAACTCGATACAAACCATCCCTTAATTGCCCATGATTTAGCACATCCGGACGAACCTCAATCTGCAATCGGTTATATCGTCGCTGGACTCAGAGCTCGCCAACAAGCAGGACTCGATGGATTCACCGTACTCTCTTGCGATAATGTGCAAGGGAACGGACATATCGTACAACAAGCCGTGCTCGATTATACGCAAAAAGTCTATCCCGAACTGCTAGAATGGCTGAAACAACACGTCACCTTCCCCTGTACGATGGTAGACCGTATCGTTCCAGCCATGACCGATGAATCATTAGCTGAAATCACAGCGATTATTGGTCAAGCCGATCCCTGTGCCATCGCTTGTGAACCGTTTCGGCAATGGGTCATTGAAGATAATTTCATCAAAGGTCATCCTGATTGGGATTTAGCCGGGGCTGAGTTTGTAGATGATGTTGTTCCCTATGAAGCCATGAAATTACGAATGCTCAATGGTAGCCACTCGTTTCTGGCTTATCTCGGCTATCTGGCCGGTTATCCTTATATTTCAGAAGCCATTGCCAATCCGGATTTTGAACGCTGTATCCGTCAGCTGATGCTCAAAGAACAGGTTCCCACATTATCAATGCCCGATGACACCGATCTGGAAGCCTATGCTCAGGAGTTACTGGATCGCTTTGCCAACCCATCCATTCAGCACAAAACCTGGCAGATTGCTACCGACGGGAGCCAAAAATTACCGCCTCGTTTTTTAAATTCAATCCAATTCCATCTGGCCCACCACAGTGATTGTCGGCTACTCACTTTAGCAGTCGCTGGTTGGATGCGTTATGTTGGCGGAATCGATGAATCCGGTCAGCCTATCGATATTCGCGATCCATTGGCCGATCGCTATCGCGAAATTGTTGCATCGACAGATGATGATGAAAACCGAGTACTGGCACTGCTTGCTATTGATTCAATTTTTGGTCAGCAACTACCGACCCAGAAAACCTTTGTAGAATCAGTGATCAGTTGCTATATGATGTTGAAAAACGACGGGGTAAAAGAAACCATTAAATGTTATTAGCCATGCAGCTCCGATTATCCGGCAGCCGTTAATCTCACGACTCACAGGTTATGTGGATATTCACATAACCTGTCATACCGCATCAGCCTATCCCGCCAACACAGTTCCCGGCAATTGATGTAGCGCCCACAACCAAAAGGGCCAAGCCAATAGACTCAGCAAACAACTGAGTAAGATCGCCGAACTCACCATTTCCGGATCACGGCCACTACTGCGGATCACCATATAAGCATTGATCCCAACCGGACAACTCGCCATCACCACCAGCACTGAAGAGACCCCGACCGGCAGATGAAACAGATAATGGCTCACCAACATCACCATCAACGGTAAAACAATCAGTTTACATCCCACAATCACCAGCACCTGTCGTTTCGCCTTGCGTAAAGAGATCCCCGCGAGTGACGACCCGAGAACCAGTAATGCACAAGGTAACGCCGCTCTCGCTCCCATTGACAGCGTATCGGTCACCACCTGTGGCAGAGGGATCTGCAGTAAGTTCAACACCAATCCCGCAATCAAACTCGCAACGATCGGGTTTTTCAGCGTTTTTAATAACGCATCGGCAATATCTTGGTGCTCCCCCTGCCCCCAGGAATCGGTCAAAAAATACATCGAAAAAAGTACCAGACTATGAAATGCAATAATCGGAAACGAATATTGCAGGGCGCTTTCACCAAAAATATGCACCACAACAGGAATACCGATGTATACCAGATTTGAAAACGAGCCGGCGAAACTTAATTCGGCACGAGCCGAGTTCTGACGTAAAAAGAAAAAACTCCCCCAAAACAACGCCCCCAACGGAATATAAAAAGATAACAACAACCCCCAGGCATGCGTCTTGGGAAGTCCGTGACTGTATATCCCCGTGAATAAAACACAAGGGAGCAAAATTTTAGCCGTAAGCTGCGTCACGCCCTGCTGCCAGCCCGGGGCTAACAACCAGCCACTTTTGGTAAGCCACCATCCCACTAAGGCAAGGCAAAATAACGGCAATACCAACAGAACAATATACATAAAAGGAGACCATCCTTGTTTGTGCACAGAAAAGGAAACGCGGAATTCCCGATGCAACGATCATGCTCAGCATAACGCGTTAAATCAAATCTCTTAATTGTGCCTGATAAAATGCCGTGATCGTTTTAGTATCATTGATCTCGCCACTGATAATCTGCTGCTTCATGGTTTCAGGGTGAAGAGATAACATCTCGATAATTTCATCTTCATCCTGATGTTTCGGAACTGACGACAGTTCACGCGCGACAAAGACATGTTGCACCTCATTGCAGAATCCCGGAGCAGGAAGCAATGTCCCCAAAAATTGCCACTGCTGGGCTTTTAACCCCACCTCTTCCGCTAATTCCCGTTGAGCACACAGCAGTGGATCTTCACCCTCTTCCATCGTTCCCGCCGGAAATTCAAGCAACCACTGCGATACGGCTGCTCGATATTGCCGTTCTAAAACCAGATCGCCTTGCGCATCGATCGGCACAATCACCACCGCCCCTGGGTGCTTTAACCAAGTCACATCACGTTCCACCCCATCAGGATGTCGCTGTTTTTGCTTAAGTACCTCAAAACGATGCCAACCAAACAGTTTTTCAATTGCCATGAGAACCTCTCACCTTTTTTATCAATATATATCTTACTATAATGACCTTGTTCTACAGATGCGACCGCTCGAGGCTATCGCATCCAAGCGACCTCTATATACGATCCACAGCCATTCAAACAATCAATTTTTAATTATGCATCAACTACATAGCCGTTACTAAAAATTTCATATAATCACACCGCGATGAACTTAAGTCGCTATGTTAGGATAAAAAAAGCATTTATTCAGGTTTAAGGAATGGACGTGAAACATTTATTTAAATGGCTCGCTGGAGTCTCATTATTACTGACATGGCTCATCACACAGAATGCAGTGGCTGCCCAAAACGACCATGATATAGCCGCGCAGGTGGCCTCCGGCAAAATACAGTTAGCCGTGATCGGTGCCGGAAGCCTTGGCAGCTCTGTCGGTTCTGCTTGGGTACGAGCTGGCTATAAAGTGATGTTTTCAACCCGGCATCCGGACGAACTACACGCGCTGACGCAAAAACTAGGGCCAAACGCCCTCATTGGAACACCTGAACAAGCCGCGTCATTTGGGCAAATTGTCTTGCTGGCCGTACCTTATAAAGCCATCCCGCAAGTGTCTCATGATTATGCCACCCAGCTGAAAGGAAAAATTATGCTGGATGCCACCAACTCCTGGTGGTCCGGCCGCTATGCCATTGTCAAAGAGGCCCTCAAAGATGGCGATGGCGTCGTGAATCAGCGATATTTTAAAGGCGTTCGACTCGTCCGGGCTTTCAGTGCCGTTGATGCCACGGTCATTGCCGCCTCTTCCGAAGGCAAACGCCCACCGGCTGGAGTTCCTCTCGCCAGTAATGATCCACAAGCCATGCAAATTGCGGCCGAATTAGTCAAAGCGGCAGGCTGTGTCCCAGTGATTGTCGGTGATTTACAAGCGGGTCGCAGTTTTGAACATAAACATAAAGGCTTTCGGGCCAATACCACCCCTGAAAAATTACGGAAAATTCTCAAGCTCCCAGCGAATCATTGATCTCGATAGCTCAGCGATGCACTCGCTGAGCTTTTATTGAGCCACAGTTTCGATTTATTTCAAAAGAATAGAACCGTTTAGCGCGGCGCCCAATAGCCATGGACATTGTCATTCCACAAGATGCGAAGGTTTGTTATGCCAATTCCGGTATTTGCCCAACATCCACCCATTGAGCCTGACAAATGTCAGCTAACCGCTGCGGCGTAATCCGAACTCCCGAATTACGACTGCCCCCGGCCGGTAGAATTTCAAAATGAGCTTGCAGACTCTGGTCGCAAAATACCTGCACCCCGGATTTAGCCGCAAAGGGACAGACGCCCCCCGGAACGAAGCCGGTCAACGGTTCAACCTCTTCAGCTTTAAGCATTCGGGGTTTAACGCCAAAACGCTGTTTAAATTTACTATTATGCAATCGACTATCCCCGGCCATAACCAACAGGATCACCGCCTCCCCGACTTTCAATGATAACGTCTTGGCAATTTGTCCGGGGGTCACGCCAAAAGCATTCGCCGCTTCAGCAACGGTCGCCGTGGATTGGCTCAACTCAGAAACCGCTAAATCAGGAGCATGTTGGGCAAGAAATGATTGAACACGTTCACTACTGGTCATCCGACTGTCCTTGGTTAATCTCATCAGGTGCGATTGCCGGCTAAAATCAGGAATAGTTGAACTCGTTCCTCCTGCAATCGCGTAATTTTCCACTATAAAAGAGAAACTCAAGTGTTCGCAAGTTTCAGTGACTCTATTGCACATCTAGAAATAAATTTATCAACATCAGGGCTTGCCAAACCATCCCGTAATCCTGATTATTTAATTTTGTATCGTGTGGACCCATTATGAATCCATTTGTATTTACACTGACTTTTGTCAGTGGCTTTAGCATTATGGCGGTGGAGCTTCTGGGTGGCCGACTCTTGGCCCCCTATTTTGGTAGCAGCGTCTATGTTTGGGGCAGCATCATCACCATTTTTATGATCGCGCTATCGGCCGGTTATCTACTTGGAGGACACTGGTCCATGCATCATCCATCCCTGCGTAAATTTAGTTTCTGTTATCTGGCCGGGGCCCTCACACTGCTCCCGTTGGTGCTTTTGGGGGACCCCATCATGAATCAGGTATTCTTATATATTCATGATCCTCGCTATGGTTCGCTGCTCGCGGCATTGCTGCTATTTTTCCTACCCACGCTGATTCTGGGAATGATTGCCCCCTATTCCGTGCGCCTGCTGGTCACCGATTCCGAATCCAGTGGGAAAACAGCGGGAAAACTCTACTTCATTTCAACCCTCGGCAGTGCTCTGGGCACGCTGGCGACCTCGTTTTATCTGGTGTTATGGTTTGATATCAATACCATTCTATTCACTCTTATTGGGATCTTATGCTTGGCTGGGGTCATAGCCTATACCTTCCCCATGCGGCACAAATTATTCAGGGAAAATTATGAAGCCTAAACTGTTCCTAAAAACCACGATGCTGGCTATTTTTGCCTCAATCCTCAGTAGCAACGCCCAAAGCAAGGTCATTCATCATGAGCGTTCCCTGTATCGGGATCTGACCGTAACCGAACAACATGGCCTACGTTGCCTACAATTTAATGCCGTACGCGGTGACCACATCCAAACCTGTCAGTATCTTGATGCAGACGATCCTCGACTGGTCTTTCACTATACCCGAATGAGTTTAGCGGGATTATTGCTGGATCCTCAGCCACGACGGATCCTGATTGTCGGCCTGGGAGGCGGCTCACTTCCCACCGTACTTCATCAGTTGTATCCAAAGGCCAGCATAGATATCGTCGAACTGGATCCAGCGGTCGTCAAAGTGGCTCATGACTATTTTCATTTTACCGAAAGCGATAAAATGACCGTGCACGTCGCTGACGCCCGTGTTTTTATCAAACGAGCAGGCCTTGCCGGAAACCATTACGATTTCATTCTTCTGGATGCTTTCAATGGTGATTACATTCCTGAACATTTAATGACGAAAGAGTTTTTAGAAGAGACCCGACAATTAATGAGTCCCGATGGGATCGTCGTCGCCAATACCTTCTCGACCAGTAAACTCTATGCTTACGAGTCAGTCACTTATCGACAAGTTTTCGGCACTTTCTACAACTTTAAAATCCCCTCGCAATCGGGCAATCGAATCATTATCGCGAGTAAGCAGCCCTTATTGGATCAAAAGGCCTTAAAGGCCCGAGCCGAAACACTGGAAAAACCACTGGCAACTTATGGTGTATCGATTAAACGTTTTCCACATTACCTCTCAACCAAGGCTGACTGGAAAACAGACGTTCCGCCATTAACCGACCAATATTCCCCGGCGAATTTGCTACGTTAGACAAAAACGGCGACCCGAAGGTCGCCGCAGTCATCCGTATTCACACAAGCTTAGAAGCAAGCTTCCAGGATCTGCTCGATATCTTCTTGCGTCACCGTTTGATAGCTATTGCCCAAAATGAGGGTCGATGCTGCAATTTTAGGTAACATCTCACGAGTCGCGCCCAGTTCCCGCAACGAAGTAACGATGCCACACTCTTTAGCAAATGCTTCCAGGGCATCGATACCTTCCAGCGCGATCACATCTTTGGTTTTGCCTTCCGCTGAAATGCCCCAAACCTGCGTTGCGAAACGAACAAATTTATCCACACCACCGCTATAAATATGCCGATAGTAAGGCATTGAGATCGCCGCCAACCCCATTCCATGAGAACAATCGGTATAGGCGCCCAGTTGATGTTCGATCATATGCACCTGCCAATCCTGAGATTTAGACAGCCCGGTCATGGTGTTCAGGGCGAGTGTCGCATTCCACATCAGGTTACTACGCGCTTCGTAATCCTGAGGATTTTTTAGTGCAACCCGCAAATTATCAATCGATGATTTCAGCAAGCTTTCAATCACATAATCGGTCGTGTTCGCCCCTTCATCTGAAAAATACTGTTCCATCAGGTGTGACATCGTATCGAAGACCCCACTAACCATCTGATATTCCGACACAGAGAAGGTATATTCCGGATTCAAGATCGAGAATTTAGGATTCACAAATGGTGGAAAAATACGCCCGGCTTTATTTTTGCTCGCTTCGTGAGTAATCACCGAACCACCGTTCATTTCAGAACCGGTTCCCACCATCGTCAAGATCGAAGCCACTGGAACAACTTCATTATCGACATCCTGAAACTCCACCCAATATTTCTGAAAGGGATCATCTTTACAATAAGCCGAAACAGAGATCCCTTTCGCACAATCGATCACCGAACCACCGCCCACCGCTAGGATCAGGCTCACGTGATGATCACGAACCAGTTTCGAACCTTCCATCAGTTTGTCATAAGTTGGATTAGGCATTACTCCTGAGAGTTCAACTACTTTTTTACCGGCTTCTTTCAAAATAGTGGTCACTTGATCATACAGGCCATTTTTCTTAATGGCGTTGCGACCGTAAACCAACATCACGGTTTCACCGTAATTTTTCAGTTCATCCGACAGTTTTGACAAGGAGTCTTTGCCGAAATGAATCGTAGTCGGGTTATAGTATGAGAAATCAAGTTGCATAATAAACTTCCTTCTTGGACGTGATACTCTCAATATAGATGTATCCGCGCTCCCCATCATGCGGGTTGCTCATAGCCAGCTAGGCCAATATTCCGTTTAGGGATAACACTCTAAATTAAGAGTTTCCTCATCGTTTCCATACTCGGACGATAAGGCGTATAGAATAATAGGATCTCGTTCGCCGATGTATCGACCAATGGACCAAGTTGAATCGTTTGCCCCGTGTCCGACACTGCGCCCAAACACGGGGAACCAGCATTTTTTAGATTGACGACTGCACGTAAAAGATGCTCGTTACGAAGTGTTGATATTGTAACGTCAGCAAGTCGAATATAAATATACGATGCGCTATCATTATTGCCTAATCGTATAAATGATTATACTGTTAGGCAATCTTTCTATGTTTAGTCGGGTGGGAGAAATCATCCGAAGGTCAAATTCAAATACGCTGATTAATGGCAAACTGCGCCAATAAAACCCTATCAGCTAGACAAACGCCATCAACGTGAAGTTTCACTACAACACGAACAAGTAGCCAAGCGATGCATTTGCAAATGAAACCACTCCCCGCTGATACCATCAAAGCTACTAAAACGGCCGACTTGGTCACTTGGGATCCCAACAATCAACTTAATGGCTTCTAACGCTTGCGAGCAGCCAATCAGCCCAACCATCGGCCCTAAAACGCCCGCCGTGGAACAATTTAATACCGCATCCGAAGCCTGAGGGAACAAACAGCGATAACAAGCACTATCTTCCTGACGATAATCAAACACCATCAACTGCCCATCTAGTCCGACAGCAGCCCCACTCACTAAAGGTACTCGAGCCTTTAAACAAGCATCGCTTACCGCGTAGCGGGTATCGATATTATCACTACAGTCCAAAACGACATCCGCTTGCATCACTTCCATTTCCAGGACCTGTTGGCTCAATCGCCTTTGCACCGGCCTAACCTGAACCCATGAGTTCAAATCATGCAGCCGAGCCTTAGCCGCCATCACTTTAGGTTCACCCAGCTGGGATTCGCCATAAATAATCTGTCGCTGTAAATTAGATTCACTCACCACATCATCATCAGCGATCACCAGCCGACCGATCCCGGCCGCGGCCAAGTACAAGCTTACCGGAGATCCCAGTCCTCCCATGCCGACAATCAACACCGAAGCCTGACGCAAACGCAATTGCCCCGCCTCGCCCACTTTACCCAGCAGTAAGTGGCGACTGTAGCGTTTGAGTTCCGCATCACTCAGTTGATTATCGGCCATCGATTATTCTCCTATTATTTGCATCAATTCTCTAACAACTTGCTCTGGGTGATCACTGGCCGTAATCGCACTGACAATCGCCAAACTATCAGCCCCAGCCTCCAACACCGACTCCGCATTGCTCCGATTAATCCCCCCAATCGCCACAATAGGACAACCAGAGCCCACCAGCGCACAATAGCGGGCTAACCGAGATAATCCTAAAGGTTGGGTCGCCATCGCTTTGGTCTGGGTCGCAAAGACATGTCCCATCGCAACATAGCTAGGAGACAGTTGCAATGCTCGCATCAGCTCATAGTAACCATGGGTACTAATCCCCAATCGCAGCCCCGCCTGAGCAATGGCTTCAATATCGACTCGACCAGCTTCAATATCATTCTGACCCAGATGAACCCCATAGGCACCATACTGAATCGCCAACTGCCAATAATCATTGATAAACAGCTGCGCCTGATACTGTTGGCTTAATGCCACACTACGTGCAATCTGTACCGACAATTGGGGATCTTGTGGGTCTTTAATTCGCAGCTGGATCGTTTTAACTCCGGCTTTCAGCAATCGTTCAATCCAATCCACACTATCCACGACCGGATATAATCCTAGCGGTTGTCGGCAACGAGCCAATGGAACGGTCGAGGCTTCAGGCCAGTAATGCGTCAGTCCCAAAGCCGCACCAACAAGACTTTGTCCCGATTCAACTCGAGGATAATCATCTCGCGCTACCGGCCATCCCACATGGGCCACGGCTCCGGGCAGCGACTGCTGAGCGCGGGCCTGACGTAAACCCGCCGTCACATAAGCCTTGCCCAAGGTAATGGCGTCCACCAACGATTCCCCCCGCGCCAACATAGCCGCAATAGCGGAGGATAAACTGCAACCGGTCCCGTGGCTATGCGCCGTATCAATTCGCTCGCAGCTTATCGCCCTGACAGAAGTTGGCGTGCAGATCAAATCGCAGCACAGAGCACTCTCCAGAGGACTATGTCCGCCTTTGGCTAATACCGCACAACCACATTCCTGAACCAACGCCATGGCTGCCTGACGCACGGTCGCCGGAGAATTTAATTCCCGGCCTGTTAAGGTTGCTAGCTCACTCGCATTGGGAGTCACTAAATCGGCCTGTGCAAATAACAGCTTAAACTCATCCAACCGTTCTATTTCTGCCAACGTATAGCCACTACTGGTAACTAATACCGGATCAATCACGATTTTAACCAAAGGATAATGCTGACGAAATGACGCTAAAAAGCGAGTGAGCAGCCGCACTTGTTCAGCATTGGCGATCATACCGATTTTAATCGCCCGAGGAGGTAACGGTGCCAGCGCTTCCAACTGCAATGCCAGAAAATCGTTCGAGCACGCTTCAACCCCCAACAATCGCTGGCTATTTTGAGCCGTCAACGCGGTAATGACGACCGAAGGAGTCACGTCCAGATCATGCATCGTCAACAGATCGGCCACAATACCAGCCCCCCCACTGCTATCTTGTGCGGCAATAATCCAAGTGGGAGATTGATTTTCAGAGTCTTTCATCAGTATCAGCTCCTGCTACGCTATGATAAAGTTCATCACCTCCGGCTTTAAATTTTTCCGCCATCTGAGAAAGCCCCTCTTCAACCCGAACCTCAATAGCATCGCCTTGAGCCCGCGCTTGAGCATAATCTCGAACCTCTTGGGAGATTTTCATCGAACAGAATTTAGGCCCACACATCGAACAAAAATGCGCCACTTTGGCTGATTGCTGAGGAAGTGTTGCATCGTGATAAGCCCGGGCGGTATCCGGATCCAGAGCCAGATTGAACTGATCTTCCCAACGAAACTCAAAACGAGCCTTACTCATCGCGTTATCCCGCACCTGAGCCCCGGGATGTCCTTTAGCCAGATCGGCGGCATGCGCAGCAATTTTATAGGTGATCAAGCCTTGTTTAACATCCTCTTTATTTGGTAAGCCAAGATGCTCCTTCGGCGTGACATAACACAACATGGCACAGCCATACCAACCGATCATCGCCGCACCAATTCCCGATGAAAAGTGATCATACCCCGGCGAGATATCCGTCACTAACGGCCCTAAGGTATAAAAAGGGGCTTCATCACATAGCGCTAACTGCCGATCCATATTTTCCCGGATCCGTTGCATCGGAATATGCCCCGGTCCTTCAATGATGACCTGCACCTCATGCTGCCAGGCGATCTGGGTGAGTTCCCCCAAAGTTTCCAGCTCAGCAAACTGCGCCGCATCGTTGGCATCGGCAATCGAGCCCGGACGCAGCCCATCCCCAAGACTCAGGCTCACATCATACTGCTGACAGATCTCGCAGATTTCTGCAAAATGGGTGTACAGAAAGCTTTCCTGATGATGGGCCAAACACCATTTCGCCATAATCGAGCCGCCCCGGGACACAATCCCGGTCAGACGATTGGCGGTCAGTGGCACATGATGCAATCGAAGCCCGGCATGGATGGTAAAGTAATCCACCCCTTGTTCAGCCTGCTCAATGAGCGTATCCCGAAACATCTCCCAATTCAGGCGCTCAGCAATACCATTGACCTTTTCCAGCGCCTGATAAATCGGCACGGTTCCAATCGGAACCGGAGAGTTGCGAATGATCCACTCCCGCATCTCATGAATATTGCGCCCGGTTGACAGATCCATTACCGTATCCGCACCCCAGCGAGTCGCCCAAACCAATTTTTCGATTTCTTCTTCCATCGATGAACTCATCGCTGAATTGCCGATATTGGCATTCACCTTCACCAAAAAATTTCGACCGATAATCATCGGTTCAGCTTCCGGATGATTGATATTGGCCGGGATAATCGCGCGTCCCCGGGCAACTTCGGATCGCACGAATTCCGCACTAATTTGAGCCGGAATCGCCGCGCCGAAAGATTCTCCAGCATGTTGGTGATCCAATACTTCATCACGCAGCTGCGCACGAGCCCCATTCTCTCGGATGGCAATATATTCCATTTCCGGGGTAATGATCCCAGCCCGGGCATAATGAAGCTGAGTTACAATTTGCCCGGCTTTCGCCCGCCGCGGTAGCGGCTGAGTCGGAAACCGAAGTTCAAAATCGTCATCGCGAGATAAACGCTCCTTGGCATAATCCGAGCTAAACTGAGTGAGTTGTTGAGTATCATCACGCTGTTCGATCCATGACTGCCGGATCTTGTGAAGCCCCTGACGAATATCAATCGTCGCATTTAAATCACTGTAACTACCTGAATTATCATACAGATAAACCGGCTCATTGGGCTGCCAACGCGGAGATTTGGCGCTGCCTAACTGGGTTGGTGTTAACGTAACTTTTCGCATCGCCACCTGAATATCGGGCCTGGAACCGGGCAGATAAACTTTTTCAGAATTGGGATACGTCTGAGCCTTGAGTTCGTGGATCAACGATCCTGTGCTATTTTTGGATGGTGTTTTTTGCATGACATCGCCTCAAATCATAAATATGGAGGCTTGTCGGGAGTATCAACAGGGGGGAATCAGCATCGGAAAATTTCAAAATCCAAGTCATGGATCATCGTTTATCACCGCTGTTTTCTCACTTGTTCCCTTCGCAGGCATTATCCTGATCAGGTGATACGGATCTTATGGGCTCAATGAACGAGCGTCACAATCTCAGCCTTTCGGCACTCCGACAAGTTGCCGATCAGTATAAATTTTTAAGACTAAAACACAAGGGCCCATCAAAGTGCCCCATGCCTGACTTTGTCGGGAACCCCACAATCAACCGAACAATTCACGATGTGAGGATTATTTCAGTTCGAGATTAGTACACAATAATTAATTGTTTTTATTGAAATTTATTTAAATTACAAAAAACTCATTACTCTGGTATACAACTTGCTCAAGGGATCAGATTGACTTCTTTTTCACTTTGCGTCAGCTCAGAGAGGCATAGCTATGACCGATACTGCGACCGCTATTCCAGAAACCGAAATGGGAACTCCGATTTTTCAGCCCGGAGCGCTGAATATCGTGATGTCTGTTCCCTGTCCCATCAAAGTTAAATTTAAAATGGTCCTTGAAACGTTTATCAACGATTATAATGCCAGCCACGACATGCCGATCTACTGCCCATCCATCATGGATGGGATCCCACATGGTCTAGAGGGGATCCTTCGAGAAGTTTCTGATGCAGAAATGTTACCGGACTTGTGGCTCAGTACCAGTATGCGAACCGCACTTTCGCAACCGTTTCGTTCTCGATTTGTGGATACCGGTCTGCTTCAGGGGATCAATGATGATGTAAGTCAGTTTCCCTCTCGTTTTAAAGAGGCGGCAACGCAATACAATCTTGGTTTTTTTGCCTTTGGGAACTGGTCATTATTATGTGATCTCAGCGTGAAAACCGCCCCCCCCTATCCCCAGACTTGGGAAGATTTACTCGATCCAATCTATCAAGGACAAATTGCTATTCACGGCTGTCACGGTGAAGTCGGAGGTATGACACTGCTACAAATCCTACACCAACGCTATGGGGATGAACGAATTTGCCAACTGGCTCAAAACATCGGAGGAGTCCGACATTTTTCGAAACTCATCAAAGCCGTTGACTCCAACGATAAAGAACGGGTGGCCTATAACATTCTGCCCAATGCCATCATCAATCAACTCCCATCCCGAAAACGAGCCGCCATTATTGAACTGAAAGATGGTCCACTACTCACCCCGATGACGCTGTTTGCCAAACGAGACAAACTCAAACAGTTACAACCTATTATCGATTTTCTGAAAGGACCGGACATGACACCCGTGTTTAGCCTTGGCGGTTTTATCAAACCCGAGTTGATGGACTGGTCCAAACCCTATCTCTTCCCGGACTGGGATATCCTGCTTCAGACCGATCACGCCAAACAATCTGAACACTTAAACACGACCTTTATCGACGCGCTCGCGCCCGGACTCATGACGGTATAATTATGAAACTTATTACAGTCTCAGGCCCTCCATCTTCGGGGAAAACTTCCGTACTCACGCATGTCATTACCGAAATGCGTCAAACCCAGCAGATGGGCGTTGTCAAATTCGATTGCTTGTCAACAGAAGATGATCAGCGCTACCAAGCTCTCGATGTCCCCGTCAAAGTCGGATTATCAGGCAATCTTTGTCCCGATCATTACTTTGTAAGCAACATTGAAGATTGTTTACAGTGGGGAATTGAGCAAAAATTCACCACCCTGTTTACGGAAAGTGCTGGATTATGTAACCGTTGTTCCCCTCACATCCGAGGCGTTTTAGCCGTATGCGTCATCGACAATCTGATGGGCTTAAAAACACCAAAGAAAATCGGTCCGATGCTACGACTGGCGGATATCGTAGTGATTACCAAAGGGGATATTGTATCTCAGGCCGAACGCGAAGTGTTCGCCTATCAGGTTCGCCGGGCTAATAGTAAGGCCCGGATTCTACAAGTGAATGGGATCACCGGTCAGGGAGCATTTGAACTGGCTCGGCTATTAGCGCAAGCTGATGAAACGGTCACGGTGACTGGAGGGAAGTTACGATTCGCCATGCCAGCCGCGCTATGCTCCTATTGTCTGGGCGAAACCCGTATTGGCGATGAATTCCAGCTCGGCAACATCAAAAAGATTAAGGCTAGCTCATGAATCAACAAACGCCTTCGTGGGAACATACCCCCCTCATCACATTATTCAGTCACTTTCCGGTCGCAGCCGAGGAATTTACCCGACTGCAACTCCCCAATTATTTGGCCCGACAAACACTGAATGAATATATCCAACACTTGGATGAAAACGAATTGGAAGAACTCGGATATGCACGGGAACAATTACTGGAACACTTTTTAACCCTATTACAGGAACAACAAGGAGTGTTGCAGCCGACCGTCTATTCCATTCAGTCACTCACCCTATTGCCAGGCCATAACAAAAGTGGTGAAGCCGAGCCCATCACGCTAACCCTGCGCCCAGGTTCCATTACTAGTATTGTCGGCCCCACGGGCTCAGGGAAAAGCCGACTTCTGGCTGACATCGAATGGCTGGCACAAAAAGATACCCCAACCGGACGAACGATTCTCATCGATGACAAACTCCCTGATCCGGAACACCGATTTTCACTGGAGCATAAATTGGTTGCCCAGCTTTCACAAAATATGAATTTTGTGATGGATACCTCCGTGGCCGATTTTATCCAACTGCATGCACAGAGTCGGCATCAGGATAATCCACAGATCGTTCAGACAATTCTGGATCAGGCCAACCAACTAGCCGGAGAACCCTTCGCTGCCAACACCCCGATCACCGGATTATCCGGCGGACAATCCCGAGCGCTAATGATCGCAGACACTGCTTTTTTAAGTGCATCACCAGTCGTTTTAATCGATGAAGTCGAAAATGCCGGCATTGATCGTAAAAAAGCGCTACAGCTTTTAATTCGCAATGAAAAAATAGTCTTGATTGCAACGCATGATCCACTACTGGCACTGATGGCTGAGCAACGATTAGTCATTCGCAATGGAGGAATCGCCGAGTGTCGCACCACCAGCGATATTGAACGCGAACAACTCCACAAACTCGAAATCATGGATGCCAAAGTTCAATCACTTCGTGAACGACTTCGACATGGTGAAGAGATAGTTGCCGACTAGCCCTCCTCTTTTAAGTTGTCAAATCCGTGATTCATATCCGCAGCAGGACATGAATCACTTTTCAACGAGGAACGATGACGCTTTTACGGTTAAATCCCTGAGCTGACATACATACTGATCAATAAACCCACGGATAAGCTTACATTCGCCAAGAGTGATAATTTCGCTGTGGTTTTGAGTAATCCATCCAGAATTTTAGGATCCTGACTGCGATAGACCGTCACAGCCGATTTCAAAAGAGGTATTGCCGCCAGTAAGACCAGATAGCCCGCCCGACTATGGCTCAGGGTTAAAAAGCCAATAAAAGCAAAAAATGCCCCAAAGATTAAGATCTGATGATAAATCCGAGCACTTTTCCCGCCCAAACGAACCGCCAGTGTATGTTTGCCTGCGGCTCGATCCGGCTCTAAATCTCGAATATTATTGATGTTCAAAACAGCAGCGGAAAGTAATCCACTCGCAATTGCAGGCAGCCATATCGCCGGCTCCAATGACCCGGTATGCAGATAGTAACTCCCCGCAACACCTAACAGTCCAAAGAATAAGAAGACGCTGACATCGCCAAACCCTCGATATCCATAGGGAAGTCGTCCCATCGTATAGGTAATCGCCGCAATAATGGCCATAATTCCCAAACCGATAAAACAAAGCCAAGCCTTCCAATGATGACCCAGACTTACCGCCAACAGCGCGATACCAGATAAAACGGCCAAACCGGCACACACCAACACCGCCCGTTTCATAGCAGATAACGAAATCACTCCCGATTGCACGGCTCGTCGCGGACCGACACGCGTTTCATCATCCGTACCTTTTACTGCATCCCCATAATCGTTAGCAAAATTAGATAAAATCTGCAGCAATAACGCCGTCACTAATGATAGAACGAACACCGAACTACGGAAGCTATGATGATACACAGCCAAAGCACTACCCAACAATATCGATGCGGTCGCAACCGGTAATGTCCGCAATCGCATTGCTTCTATCCATGCTGATATAACCATTTGTCATCCTACCCTGTCGTAAAAACATCCACCTTTGTTTCTGGTCAAAACGGATCCATATCCTTCTGTTCAGCCTTGCCAAAAACAGTTACATTGAACCATTAATTGCCGGCTTATGGGATCAGTAGTTCATTAATGATTGATCAAAAACAACTTGATCAAGCGCTTCATGCTTTATCCAGTCCTAATAAACGAAACTATCAGCAAATTAAGCTTTCCTGCTCAATTGTTGATGAACTGGCTTGGCTGGCCTCCCAATCCCATCCCATTCAGGGATTCTGGAAAAACCGGGCCGGAGTCAGACACTGCTATATAGGCATTTTTCGCCAAGCCGGAACGCTGGAACAGTTGGAACAGTTAAAACAACAATTTCCTCAAAGCCGATTTTATGGGGGGTTGTCATTTGATCCCCAAACCTCTCAATGGCCCGGCTTTGGCCCGCTTCGGTTTATTTTGCCCCGCATCGAATTAATCTGCCATCATGATACGCCCCAATTGATTATCCATTGTTGGCTTTCGGATGAAAACCGAGAGGCGGAGATCCGTTCTATTCGCCAAGAAATCGCCCAGTTATCCGAGGAAAAACCACTGCACTGGCAACCGGTGCATGCCACATTCGTCGGTCATCTGCCCACCATTGAACGCTGGCGAAAAAATGTCTCGCAGATTTGTCAGGAAACCTTTAGCCAACATACCCACAAAGTCGTTCTCGCCAGAGCGAGCACCTGGCAACTCGCTCATCCACTTAATACTCTGGCCCTCATGCAAAAATGGCAGCAAACCGAACCCGACAATTATGCATTCTGGTTACGTTATGATAGCCATCGGAGCTTTTTTGGCGTCACGCCGGAACGGCTCTATCTCAGGCAACAGCAACAGTTTTACAGTGAAGCATTGGCGGGAACCTGTCGTATCGGCACCGATGAACAGCATTCGTTAGCCCTCGCCCAGCAATTGCTGAATGACGCTAAAAACATCCATGAAAATCAATTTGTGGTCGATGCCATTCAACAACAGCTTGAATCGTTCACCGCTGAAGTCACCATTGCTCCGTTAACCATCCGTCGCCAGAGTCAGGTTCAGCATCTAAGCCGTGCTATCGAAGCACAGCTGCATTCAAAAGTCACCGACCAAATGCTTATCTCAGCATTACATCCCACACCAGCCGTCTGCGGTCATCCAAGACAGAATGCCTACCAGTTTTTACGCCAGAATGAACCCTTTGAACGAGGCTGGTATGCCGGAGTTGTCGGATGCATCAGTGCTGAAACCGCAGAATTAGCCGTTGCGATCCGCTCCGCGATGCAAGATGGCGATGAATTAACAACCTATGCGGGAGCCGGAATTATCAAAGCCTCACAAGCCGAGTTAGAATGGCATGAACTCAACCAAAAAACGGCAGCGCTGCAAGGAATACTTCATGGTTAACCCCCAGTGTAACAATTTAAATTTACTATGGGCCGAATTAATAATTGAGGAGCTCTTCCGTCTGGACGTTCGACATATCTGTATTGCGCCCGGCTCCAGAAGTGCACCACTCACACTGGCTGCCGCCAACCATCCCGAGCTGATTCGTCATGTGCATTTTGATGAAAGAGGACTTGGTTTTTTTGCTTTGGGTATCGCCAAGGCAACGCACCAATCGGTCGTCCTCATCTGTACCTCCGGAACAGCAGTCGCTAATCTTTATCCCGCGTTTATCGAAGCGGCTCAATCTGGATACCCTCTCATTGTGCTGGCGGCCGATCGCCCGGAAGAACTGATCGACTGTGGGGCCAATCAGGCGATCCATCAACCCGGGATCTTTGCCAATTATCCACACCGCGAACTGGATCTGCCGACACCAGATATTCATTTTCCACCTCGAGCGCTACTCGGTAAACTCGATGATCTCATTCAGCAAGGTGCACAGCAAAAGGCTCCGGTTCTGATCAACTGTCGTTTTCGGGAACCGTTTTATCCAGATGAAACAACCACTGATTTTTCTGAATATCTATCCGGTCTTAAAACATGGTTCACACATCGGCATCCCCTTTGCCGAATTCACCCTCATCAGCTTCAGATTTCCTCTCATCCGCAATGGCCGCCTTTACCTGAACAACGTGTACTCATTATCCTTGGGGCCTTAGAAAGCCCAGAGATAGCCCAACAAATTGTGCAATGGGCCAACCAATCCGGATGGCCGGTGCTAGTGGATATCCAATCGCAAGCACTAGCCATGGAAGGGGTCATCCACAGTGCAGAACAACTGATGTATCATTCTCGGTTGCAAAACGATACCGTAGACTGGATCATTTCATTTGGTGGGCGCTTGGTTGGAAAACAGCTCCAAAAATGGCTGGATCGACAAACCGCCCAGCACTGGCATATTCAACCGACCGGGAAACGACTTGATCCCAACTGGCAAATCAGCGAAAGTTGGCATTGTATGATTGAACAGTGGCTACAAAGTCATCCGCCTTTAAATCGAAATAGTCTGCAATCCTCCGCTTGGCAACATTGGCAACAACAATTGCCAGCCCCTGACGGAGAAAACGAACTGACATACTGTGCAACGCTATCAACATTGATTCCATCTCATAGTCAGTTGATGATCGGTAATAGTCTGGCGATCCGACAGATGCAACTTGTTGCCGGAGGCCGGTTAAAACCGGATATCACCATTTATGCCAATCGGGGCTGTTCGGGTATCGATGGTTTAATCGCGACCGGATGTGGTCTGGCCAGTACCGGCATCACAACCACGATGATTCTGGGAGACATCTCATTGCTCCATGATCTAAACTCATTAGCATTGACCCGACAACTCACTGCAACAGTCATTATTATTGTGTTCAACAATGATGGCGGTGCTATATTCGATCTGCTCCCGGTACCCAAGCAGAACCATATAGCCCGGGATTATTATCAACTTCCCCACGGGTATACTTTTGCTTCAATTGCCGCTCAGTTTCAGTTGCATTATGCGGTGATTGAAGGATGCCAGGCGCTGGCAACTCAATATACTCAGGCTCTACAAGAGGGGGGGATCCATCTACTTGAACTCAAAAGTCGCGCCGATACAGCGACTCGTGCAATCCATCGATTAGGAGAACAGGTGCGTGAGCTCACTTCACTTTAGTGTCAAAGGATCCAAAAACAACCCAGCGCTCGTTTTTCTGCATGGTTTTATGGGAAGCAGCAATGATTGGGGATACATCACATCCGCCTTAAGTGACCAATATTTTTGTGTCAGTATTGATTTGCCCGGCCATGGAATGAGTCAGGATGTGCAACCGGATAAACGACATGGCTTTCGGCAATGTCATCGTCTGATCGAACATGTACTGAAACAATTAGGGATCCGTCAGTACATGATGATTGGATATAGTTTAGGTGGACGCCTAGCGGCCTTTCATGCCAGCCATCACCCCAAAGGACTCAAGGCGTTACTTCTGGAATCGACCCATCCAGGATTAGAAGACGAAGCCGCACAAACCGCCCGACTACGCTATGATTTTACCTGGGTCAATCGATTGATGAATGACTCGTTAGAAGAGGTACTTGCCGATTGGTACAAACAACCGGTATTTGCCAATTTATCCGATTTACAACGCCAACATCAAATTGAAATTAAACGTCAATCTAACCCTCAATTGCTGGCTCAAATGCTGGAATCAACCAGTTTAGCCAGACAACCGGAACTCACCGCTAAATTGGCAAAATTAGATTGTCCCGTAGCGCTCATCGTCGGCCGGCAAGATCAAAAATTTGTCGTCTTAGCCGAAAAATTAATCCCTAATCTTCGTCAGGGAACCCGCTATTGCATTGACAATGCCGGACATAATGTCCATTTTGAGCAACCGGAAATTTATCTGGAAACGGTCCGCTCTTTTTTACAACAAGTTGAAATCTAATGAGGTTTTTATGAATGACCGCGATTTAACCGCACCCGTCCACTGGACCGATGTCTCGGGAGACTATCAAGATATCCTTTATCATAAATCAAGTTGCGGAATCGCTAAAATTACCATTAATCGTCCTCAGGTTCGCAATGCATTTACGCCTCGAACCGTGCAAGAGATGATCCAAGCATTAGCGGATGCTCGTTATGATGCCAACATTGGGGCCGTTATCTTCACCGGATCCGGTGATTTAGCTTTTTGTAGTGGCGGCGACCAGAAAATCCGTGGGGATTCTGGCTATAAAGATGACAGCGGTGTCCATCATCTAAATGTACTTGATTTGCAGCGAGATATCCGCAGTTGCCCAAAACCGATTGTCGCCATGGTTGCGGGTTACGCCGTCGGTGGGGGGCACGTTCTGCACATGCTGTGCGACCTGACCATTGCGGCTGATAATGCTAAATTCGGTCAAACTGGCCCGAAAGTCGGTTCGTTCGATGGGGGATGGGGAGCCAGCTATATGGCTCGCTTAGTCGGTCAGAAAAAAGCTCGTGAAATCTGGTTTTTATGCCGGATGTATGACGCACAAGAAGCACTGAACATGGGGCTTGTGAATACAGTGGTTCCACTGGCCGATCTGGAAAAAGAAACCGTTAAATGGTGTCGAGAGATGCTACGCAACTCACCTATTGCGCTGCGATGCCTCAAAGCGGCATTGAATGCGGATTGTGATGGTCAAGCCGGATTACAAGAACTCGCCGGTAACGCAACGATGCTCTTCTATATGACCGAAGAAGGTCAGGAAGGTCGTAACGCATTTAACGAACACCGGGATCCTGATTTTTCTAAATTCACCCGTAACCCATAATCGATGCACCTGCGCTGGCAATTAAAACTCTTTCTGGTTCGGACGCCTTGGCACTGTCCTTGGGATCCTCGCCAGCGCTATCGACGTACCCTACAAGTAGAACTGCATCAAAACGGTGATTTATTCGGATTAGGTGAAATAGCGCCGTTGCCCGGGTTCAGTCAGGAGTCATTAACAGACTGTTATCATGCTTTTTGTGTATGGCTCACTGACAAATCTAGACCTTTACCTCCGGCTGTTGCATGGGCACGCCAATGTGCTTTAAAGCCGTTTCCGGGGATATTACCCATTCCAGTCAGCTATCCTTTATTACAAGGCTTTGAAGCACAGATCCTCAATAAGTTACAACATTGGTCAGGCCCTATCTTTAGAGCCAAACTCAAAGTGGCAAGGCAACCCTTAGCGGCTGATATCGCACTGATCAAAAAAATAGTCGCCTTAAAACCTCAAATCCAATTACGTCTGGATGCCAACCAACGATGGACTCGGCAAGAAAGCCTCACCTTTTGTCGAGCAATTCCGATGTCATCGGTTGAATATCTGGAACAACCCTGCGCCGACATAGGTGACTGTCAGGCGCTGGCCGTTTGCGGTTATCCAATTGCTCTGGATGAAAGCCTATATCAAGCATCCCATCTGCCTGATTATTTCCCCGGGCTTAAAGCACTAGTTCTGAAACCGACCCTATTAGGCGAACGACTGACGCCCTTATTAAAAATGGCTGCACACTATCAACTCGGGATCAGTATCAGTTCCAGTTATGAAACCGCTGCGGGTTTGAGTCATCTGGTACAACTGGCACAGGCCACCGGAGATCGTCATCCCGGTCTTGACACCCTCGGGGCGTTGACCGGTCCTAGCCAAAGACGACTATTAAAATATATCGGCACCGAGCAAAATCCACTATTGGATTGATCTATTTACAAGCTATCTTTATCAATCTTTGGCATACTAAGCGCCGTTGAGACTGCGAATAGCTCAGATGAGCGAATAGTTTATCCATCACGCAGACTCAATCATACTTTATGGATAGATGCTATAACGACGATGCAATCACCCCTCTTTCAACAAGCCATCCGCCACCCGACCCGTATTGCCGTCGAAGGTGATCAGGAATGCTGGAGCTATCACCATTTAGCCTGTAAAGTGGCCGCATTGCTGCAACAATTACAGCAGTTACCACTTCCGCCTCAAAGCAGGATTGGCTGGATTGCCAACCATCCATTACATGGACTATTACTACAGCAAGCGTGTTTACACGGGCGATGGGTTTTCTGTGCCATCAGCCCTCATTTTCGAGCCGAGCAACGCCGGCAAGCGATTGATACTTTTCAGCTCACGATTTTAGTGGATGATCTATCCACCCCAACCGCAGCAACCAAGCTCAGAACGATCGCCCTAGATTTTTCAGCAACCGCCAAACACTTTGACATCCTGGATATCACATTAGACCCAAAACAATGGGTGGATATGGTGCTCACCTCCGGAAGTAGTGGGGCTCCCAAAGCCGTTATTCACAGTTGGCAAAATCTGTATTACAGCGCTTTAGGCAGTAATAAACTCATCCCTTTAACCAGTGATGATAACTGGTTAGCTTCACTTCCGTTGTTTCATGTCGGTGGTCAGGCCCTAATTTGGCGCTGTCTGCTAGCCGGAGCTCGTCTAACCTTTAGTCAGCTTGCTTTAGAACCAACCTTAAACAACCATGCTATTACCCACCTTTCGCTGGTTCCGACCCAACTTTATCGGTTACTGCCCTCAGCTGATTTTCACTCTCAGCAATTAGCTCTGCGACATATTCTCATCGGAGGGGGAAGCTGTAACGAAGCGCGTTTATTACAAACTCAGCAGCGAGGTTTTCAATGCTATATGAGTTATGGCAGTTCAGAAATGAGCTCACAAATTGCAACCCGAATCGTAGGGCAAGGACAAGGGGCTGGAAAACTACTCGATTATCGGGAATTAAAACTAGAGAACGGTGAAATTTGTTTACGCGGCCAAACGCTCTCGCCGGGCTATTTTCAATCGGGGATCCTTATCGCTATCACCGATCCCCAAGGTTGGTACCACAGTCATGATATAGGACACTATGCGGGCGGCAATCTCATTGTCCATGGGCGTATTGATAATATGTTTATCTGTGGAGGGGAGAACATCCAACCTGAAGAAATAGAAACAATTCTGCTAAATCATCCTGATATTCTAACGGCAACCGTCGTTGCTCAAAACGATCAGGAATACGGAGCTCGCCCCGTTGCATTCATTCAACAAATTAAAAATAACAACCATTACGATTTAGATTGCTACCTAAAATCGTATTTATCAGCTTTCAAGCGGCCTGTTCGTTATTATCAACTACCGCAACAAGCCAGTTTAAAAGTCCAGCGAAAATTATTACAGCAATGGGCTAATCGGCCAACTGACTATTCCATTGTTGAAATTGAGTAATTGAGATCCATCCTTGTTGATAGGCATGGGACAAAGCACTTCGGGTGAGTTCTTCCGGCGTTTCCTGCTCAGAAATAATGAATTGGCAAGCACTATTAAAATAGCGTTGACGTTCTTTTAAATAACGATCAATAAAACCACTTTCTACGAAACTTGATGCTTTAGCACTATGATACATTTGCATTACTATTCCTCTACAAATGAGTAAACGCCATTTCAATAAACCACGTTTATTCAGAGAGTGCAAGCTTTTGCTGTTTAATTAAGCATAAATAATGCAAGCAGGATCAATCTATTTAAAACTATTGTATTTAGTTGATATAAGCGATTTTTCAACACACATCGATACCTGATATCAAATGTTCTATCGACCGTTAATCGAGTCTTTAACGGCTTAAAAACCAGATATAGGCATGAAAACGAGGGAAAACGTCAATAATTGAGTTTTCATCCACAAAATAGCAAGAAATGAAACGGTTAGACTATATGCCCCCAAGCGACACACGTAACATCGATCGCGGATGGGCACCAATGGATAGGCCATGCTCATGTACCAAACATAATCATGACCTATGAATCGCTCCACTCACTGAAACGATAGCACTTCATCCGCCATCCCGGTTCAGCGGGACTCTGTCGAACTTTCTTAACGTTTACGATACGCGACTAAGTCTTCAATCGTCAGGATAGGCATCTTATGCGCTTTGCTAAACTCAATAACATCCGGCAAACGCGACATCGTCCCATCTTCTTTTGTAAGTTCCGCTAATACCCCATAGGGTTTAAGACCTGCTAAACGAGCCAAATCAACCGAACCTTCGGTATGGCCGCGACGAGTCAGCACGCCTCCGGTGCGAGCACACAATGGGAAAACATGACCGGGACGGGACAGATCAGCCGGTTTAGCATCATCAGCAATAGCAGCTTGAATCGTCGTGACCCGATCCGCAGCAGAGACACCGGTAGTGACCCCATCACGCGCTTCAATCGTTACCATAAATGCGGTCTGGTTTTTACTGGTGTTGTGATCAACCATCGGGGTGATATCGAGTTCCGCCATTTTATCCTGTTCCATACACAGGCAAACAATCCCGCTCGTTTCGCGGATCATCAGTGCCATTTGCGCAGGTGTAATGGTTTCTGCAGCATAAATAATGTCGCCTTCGTTTTCACGATCTTCATCGTCAACTAACAGCACACCACATCCATCCCGTAGCGCAGCCAATGCTGTTTCAACACGGGTAAAGCTATCACCGTCAAGGGTTAAAAGATTCTGACTCATGGTAGATTCCTAATTCATATTAAATACCAGAATCAGGGCTAAAGGAGATAACGACTAAGATCGTTAACGGAGCAGATAATCTATCGGAAGACTAGTACTGAGTTATTTTTCTCTCCCATCCGGACTATAACCGTCGGCTTCGGAATCACACCGAATCTGCGCATTGACCGCTAAACCCCAATACGCTCGTGGGCTTAAGATTGAACATCTATCACCACCGGTGGGGACTTCCACCCCGCCCTGAGAATAAATATACAGAACACTGTATAACTCAATTATTCTAATGAAGTTCAACTCAATTATGCAACCAGCATGGCCATTATTTATCACCAGTAATCACAACAGGATTGAGCCATATCAAACAGTGTTAAAAAATGAGCAACCATCATTGCTAATGAGAATTATTTTTATTAAAATTTAAGCAATGAGAGATTGTAGGTGAAAACCATGTTTGTATGTATATGTCAGGGAATTACCGATGAACAGATCCGCAAAGCGGTTCGGGAAGGGAATATCTCCGTCAAAGAAATAAAACAACAATTACAGATTGCAACCCAATGTGGTCGCTGTATCAAAGCCACGCAAGCCATCATTAATCAGGAACTCGAAGCCTCAGCAAACTACTATCAGGTAGCTTAGTATTCGATTAAGTCAACGGAACAAACGATAACTTCCCATCATCCATACTGGATTGGGTAGGCCCATATTCACGAGTACTTGAAATATTCACCCCGGCAATAGAGAGATGAACATTAGCAAACATCTGTTTTCTGACTAAAAGTTTACTTCGGGTGAAAAACCCTTCAAATGCCTTCTGATTTTCTTCCAGTAAGTCTTCCAATTCAGCCAACTGAATATGGTGATGTTTTAAAGTCGCTGACACTTTAGTCTGAAGCTCAACGCGTTTCTGATGATCCTTAATTTTCCCTAATTTTACTTGTGCATCCAGCAGATCATCCAGCTTAGTATAAATCTCTTCTCGTTTCGCAATCAGTTCGTTTTTTTGCTGCTCAAGAGCAGGATACTCACCAATAATAGATAAATAAGTATGCGGGCCTGCAGGACTCCCCAATACGATCGCTTCTATCGTTTCCCCAGCTTCGACTTCGCCTCCGACCAGTTGCCCCCGACGCCCCCCCTGATCCATCACCTGCACACTTTTAGGGGTAAAAATCTGGCAATGGGTCAATTCTCGAAGGATCTGAATCTCACCGTTGGCTGAAATTTTACTAAATTGGGCGTTTCGGGCCTGCACCGCACCTGTCGCTTTTAACTCACAGGAAAACGAATCATCAGGTTTTCGGTGGCCAATAATCGCTTTTTCAACCAATATATCTCCCCCCGATTCCAAATAAGCCGAATCCACATAACCGATCACATGAATATCACCACTCGCAACAACCCGCATTTCTTCACGGACATCGCCATTAATCACAATGGATCCAGAAAAATTCAAATGCCCAGTCCCTACATTAACTTCAGAAACAGACAAGACATCATCGATCCGCATGCCATGTTCGATTTCGATAGGTAACCCCACCGAATCCGCTAATAACAGATGCGGATCATAAGAGGCGATACGCGTACCTTCCCCTACTTCCAGCTCAATGGGTTGACCCACTTGATTGGGCAACACCTCCCCTAGAACATTTTTGCCCTCTTTCCCCAGCGTATGGGGGATGACCCGCATCAAGACATCACCGGGCTTGACGGTACACAAATGCCCCAAATCACGCATATCTACCTTGCCATGATCACGCGGCTGCGGTTGACGCAGTCGCTCTCGAGGCGTCATCACCAACCGTTTAAAACGGGTATTCTGACCGTTTTCTGGAGGTCGACCTAAGGCAATGACCTCTTCCATGACCGTCCCGGGCAGAGCACTGATCGACTCGCTAATAAATCGAAGTGTCCGCTGGGTTTGTAGACCAAAACAAACGCGCGCTTCATGTAACGCATTGACCAGTCGCGGCAAACTGATCGGCTCGCCTCCCCGGGCGGTCGTAATCTGTGCGGTGGCACTCATGGCATCTTCCGCGACAGAGATAGAGATGGAGGCATCGACTCGCTGAGCAATTACTGCGAGTTCTTCAGTCAGCGTATCCCCTTCGGCCTCACTCGCATCACCACAATGATTGATCCGGTGAACGGCATTAAGTAAACCTTCCAGATCGAGCGCCCAGTCACTAAAATCAGACAACGCAAAAGCCGCACGGAGCTCTTCAACCGAAACTTGATGATCAATCGGTTGAATTTTAATTCCGGCATGACGCTTATCGCGTGTGATAACAAAGGCTCTGGGGTTGATCATGCTTGCTACCTATCGAGGTTTGGTCCATTTACATGATTTCTGCGATAGAAATGCATAGGCGACACAAAATCGAGCGAAATAAAATTTAAAAGCACAAAATATATACAACATATCGACTTTAGGTTCGAGAACTAAAGTCAACAAATCCAAACTGTAGCAAACTTTTATAAGAATTTTTGTTTATCCCCAGCCAGAACCTAAAAAATAAGTCACTGGGTCGGCAACTGTCTGCATAAAAGCGACTATCGAACCAAGACATCCCGCGTCGATCATCACCGGGAGGAAGACCTGGAAACAGTTGATGGGTCGTAATTATTCTACAACGAGGTGAGTATCAGTTCTAAATCCAGATGGCGCAGTTGTTCCTGCACAGTCTCTGGCAGATTCTGATCGGTAATGATGTGAGTCAAACGCTCTAATGGCGTCGCCTGAAACAGTGAATATGCCCCATATTTGCTGCTATCAGCCAATAGGATCCGCTGCCGAGCATTATAACAAAGGTCAGCTTTAAGGCCCGCTTTCTCTTCCGTTGGAGCCGTAATCCCTCGCTCTAAACTCCAGGAATTACAGGTGACAAACGCAATCTCTGGATGAAGCTGTCGCAATAGTTGCCGGCCATGCTCTCCGATACAGGATTGACTGCTATCATCAATACGCCCCCCGATAATCGTCACTTCAATCTGCTTAAATTCAGAAAGGAACAAAGCAACATGCAAATCTGACGTGATCACTCGAAGCTGCAAGTGAGTCAACTGCCGAGCAAATTCCAGTGCGGTAGTTCCGGCATCCAGAACCACTGAATCACCATTTTTAACCAAGGCAGCGGCCGCATGGGCAATCGCTTTTTTCTCCGCTAAATTGCGCCCTTGCTTCTCGCCAGTAGTGGGCTGATCGGCCACAAAACGATTTAGGGTCACGCCACCATGAGTACGGCTGATGACCCCCTGTTGATCAAGTTTAATCAGATCGCGACGGATAGTGGCAGGTGAGACATTTGTAACTTCAACCAGTTGTTCAACGGTCACTAAATTCTGACCTTTTAAATAGTTGAGTATTTGATCTAAACGCCCATTACCTGTCATTTGTTCTCCCTTAGGCTATCTGCATTGCCAACTTAATTGAAATTGCCATGCTGTCAGGATTCGCTTTACCCTGCCACGCAATATTAAAGGCCGTTCCGTGGTCCGCTGAAGTTCGAATAAATGGTAAACCAGCTGTAATATTAACGCCATCGTAAAATCCAAGCATTTTCAGTGGAATATGCCCTTGATCATGATACATCGCAACTACCATATCATACTGACCTTCAAAAGCCTGAAGATAGACGGTATCCGGAGGAATTGGACCGGCAACATTCACGCCCTCCTGACGCATGGTCTGCACGGCAGGCTCTACAAATTTCACTTCTTCATCGCCAAATAAGCCATGTTCCCCAGCGTGGGGATTCACGCCCGCTACCGCAATTCGAGGAGCTTTAAAACCAACCCGTTTCAAGAACTGATCGGCAATTCCAACCACCGTACAGATCCGTTCCTGCGACAAGGTATCAAGGAAATGACGTAGTGAAATATGTGTGGATACATGGATGACTTTCAGTTTGTCAGTATACAACACCATCGCATAGTCTTTACTATCCGTCAGCTTGGCTAAAAGTTCAGTATGCCCCGGATAATGATGCCCCGCCAGATGTAAGGCTTCCTTATTCAGAGGAGCCGTAGCAATCGCACACACCTGCCCATCCATAGCCAATTCGGTCGCCCGTTTCACGCAGCGATAAGCCAGATCACCGGCCTGAGCCTGAATTTTTCCGGGTTCCAATGCGTCTGGATCAGCTAACGGCTCATCGATCACATGAAGTACTCCTGGAGCAAATCGCGCTTGAGCCACCGATTCGATCACATTCAGTTGCAATGGTTTGGTGATATGCATATCCAAAATTCGCTGCAATGTTTTCGCGCAGCCGATGACCACTAATGGCTGACCATCCAAATCGCTTTGTGCGCATGCATTGATGATAATCTCGGGGCCAATCCCTGCAGGGTCGCCCATAGTCACAGCAATAATTTTACTCACGTGTTTTCTCCTCAATAAATTCAATAACCTGCAATAACGTGTCGGGCAATCCAAACGCTCCGGACTTCGTCATAATTAATAAGTTGGGATGACTGCTATCTGGCAGATATCCCCAGGGAACAAACCCCGCAATATCGCCTTGCAGATGAAAATGGCTGGCATAAAGGGCTTGAGTCACGGCCAAGGCGGTATCACCGCCGGAGAGATAAAGCCCAGAAAAGATTTGCTGCTTCACTTGATAGCTCACCAACTGGGCTAAAAAGGCACTGATCTGAGTCCCCAGTTGATGCCGTGTCAGCTGTTTACGCTGACAAAATTGTTCGATAAGCTCTCGGTTGGTTGCCGGTGTCATGGTGTGTAATACGATGTGATGATGACGTTGATAGGCGGCGGTGATCTGTTGGCTATAATAATCCACCAATGCAGCCCACGGCTTTTCAAATAACTCGCTCACGTCGATGGTCACCACTTGAACTGGTTTGCGGGCGGCCGCCAGATCAATCTGTTCACAAGCAATTTGGCTCATGGAACCAACCACAGCCAACATCGGCTGCACTCTGGAAACATCTTGATCCGGGGTAAATAGATACTGGCTCAGGCCGGCCGACCCAACACACAGCGGCTTAAAGCTGAGCTGACGAATAGCACGTCCGAGATGTTGCAATTGCTCATTGTTTTTAATGTCGACGATCACAGTTTGAATGCCCGCCTGTCGGGCTTTTTCCAGAACTGCCGTAGTATCGTCAAGACTGCCGTTAAGCGTTATTTCCCAATATGAGAGATGCGTTTGTTCACTCAAAATGTCACTAATACGGGAAGAATTCACGGGCGTTTTTGGATCACTGGCAAATTCAGTGTCCGTTAGTCGCCGTTCTCCCACCCAACACTCGCCATTTTGAGTCAATCGCCCTCCGTCGGGGAAAGCTGGTGCCACAATGGCCATTGGCAATTCGCTATGTCGCAGAATCGCTTCAATCTCGATCCCAATATTGCCGCGCAGCGTCGAATCAATTTTTTTATACAACCAGAACGGTTGTTGCAACTGATTAAACTGATGCATCACTTGCTCGATACGAGCATGGGCCATCTGGGATGTAACCGAACGACTATCAGTATTCACAACGAGCGCCTGTTGCGTCGCACCCGATAATGTGGGGAGGACACCGTCAAGAGACAAATGAATGGAGGTTTCAAACCCTTGTCGGACCAACATCATGCCGACATCATTCGCTCCGGTAAAATCATCCGCAATCACCAATACATGGGTTCTATTTGCGCCTTTCATCAGATCATCCATCTTATCTTTATCTCCTGAATGATTATATTTAATCACATATGATTATTTGTGAGCAACCTCAAATAATCATATTCTTCATTGTTTTATAAATATATGCATAAAATCTGGCACTCCTTTTATTTTTCAGGACCAGATATTGATTGAAAAAAATCATTTTTAAAAACATGCATTTTGAGGTACAGCAATGACGATCAACAGTACGGTGTTAAGCGGCTACCATGCCCTCAGGGATTTAGACTATTTAATCGGTCATCAACGGATCCTGCTGGTGACTGACCCCAATATCAGCCAACTGCCGGATGCGCAGCAATTAACCGAACAGCTGCGGCAGGCCAGTGACAGCTTAACCATTATTGATAATGTTCCCGCAGAACCGGCCGACGCAGATGTCAGCCAATTACTCGACACGTTAACCCATCAAGCAATAGATATGGTTGTTGGTATTGGCGGTGGCAGTGTGCTGGATATAGCCAAACTACTGTCAGTTCTACTTGATAGCCGCAATAGTTTGACATTGACCGACCTATTCGCCGGTGCTCAACCCACCAGCCGGCTACGTTCACTTTTAATTCCAACCACCGCGGGTACCGGCTCCGAAGCGACACCGAACGCCATTCTGGCGGTTCCAGCCCAACAGACCAAAGTGGGAATTATCTCCAACATCATGCTTCCGGATTACGTGGCGCTGCTCCCGGAACTAACCGTGAGCATGCCGGCTAAAATCTCCGCATCGACCGGAATTGATGCACTCTGCCATCTGATCGAATGCTTTACCGCATCGATTGGCAACGAGGTTGCTGATAACTACGCACGGATCGGCATGCGCAAACTATTTAATGGGATCGAAGCCGTCATGGCCAACCCCAGTGATCTGGAAGCTCGGCTCAATATGCTGTGGGCCTCTTATTATGGGGGCGCTTGTATCTATCATTCCGGCACCCATCTCGTACATGCAATGTCCTATCCACTAGGCGGTAGCTACCACATTCCACATGGCATCGCGAATGCGATTCTTTTGGTTCCATGTTTCCGTCATTTGGCCCCACAGTTAAGTGACAAACTGGCCCAGGTGTATGACCTATTAGACGATGCTGACTTAAGCCTTAGCGCAACAGATAAAGCTGACCGCTTGATCGACTATCTCGACAATTTGGTCAACCGGTTAGGCCTGCCCACTCATCTATCCGAGCTAGACATCAAAGCAGATGATATTCCCAAACTAGCTACAGCCGCGATTAACGTAAAACGACTGATCGCCCATATGCCTTGTGCCATCACCGAAAGCGAACTTGCCGCTATCTACACCCATATTGCTTAACTTCAGGAGTCTCTCATGCAACAACCTATTAGCGGCGTCAACGCAGCCATCATCACCCCAATGAATGCCCAAGGTGAAGTCGATTATGAACAATTGAAAGTTCAGGTCGATCGTCAGAAAAAATGCGGGAACAACATCTTCTGTGGGGGGACTAACGGCGAATTTTTTGCGCTAACGACAGAAGAGCGGATCAAAGTCGCCCAAACCTGTTATGAACAAGCAGCTGGAACCATTAATGTCACCGCACATATCGGGGCAGTCTCGCTGGCTGAAACGCTAAAATTGGGTCATGCGATGGAAAAACTAGGGCTGAAAGCCGTTTCTGTCATTACCCCTTGGTTTGCCAAACTACGGGATCAGGATCTCATCAGCTACTTCACTCAAGTGGCCGATACGATCAACCTCCCTATTTATCTGTACAACATTCCAGCGCGCACCGGTAACACCATTACCCCCGAAGTGGCCCACAAACTAGCCGATCATCCAAATATTTTTGGGATCAAAGACAGTGCGGGAAGCTATGACAGTTTGCATGCATTCCATCTTGTGAGCCAACAACACGATAATTTCGGCGTGTTAACCGGCCCTGATTCGCTGATCTTAAAAGGCTTTCAAGAAGGCAGCTGCGGTTGTATCTCCGGGATAGCCAACATCATTCCGGAACTGGTGCAAAAGGTCTATCACCATTTCAACGATCAGCAAACTGATCAGGCTGAAGCCGTTCAGGCTCAGGTCACTGCGCTTCGCACCAATCTTTATGGTATGGCTTTCGCACCAGCCGTGGTTAAAGAGAGCGTCAAAGTTCTAGGCTATGCCGTCGGCAACAGCCGTTACCCAGTCATATTCAATGATGCGGAACGCGCTCAAATGCGCCAGATATTAACCGAAGCCCAAGTGCTCTAACACCAAACCGCTTGATACTATTCAATAAGGACATCCTACTATGCATGGTTTTAGTGCCGTTGATACCACGCTGATTATCAGCATGGTTGTCATCTATATTGCCTTGACAACATGGCTAACCATTCGTCTACGCAGTAAAAATAACAGTGATTTTATGCAGGGTTCTAAATCGCTACCGGCCATCATCGTCGGACTGATGCTGATGAGCGAATTTATCGGCGCACAGTCTACTGTCGGGACCGCGCAATCAGCATTTGAACATGGGATTGCAGCCGCGTGGTCAATTCTAGGGGCAGCCATCGGTTACCCGCTATTTGGCCTGATTTTAGTTAAACGGATCTACAAAACCGGTCAGGTGACTATATCCGGAGCCATCAGTCAGAAGTATGGCCGCTCGACCAAAAACCTCGTATCGTTGATCATGATTTACGCGTTGCTGTTGGTGAACACCGGAAACTATGTCAGCGGTGCGGCCGCAATTGCCGCAGTTTTACATGTATCGCTGATTACCGCCGCCTTCATCACCGCCATTGTCAGTACCTTCTATTTTGGCTTCGGTGGGATGAAAGGCGTCGCTTATGTCACGATCGTCCATACTGCCGTAAAATACTTTGCGGTAATGGCAATCGTTTGGGTCGCTCTGAAAATGACCGGGGGCTTTACCCCAATGCTCCACAACATGCCTAAATTCTATTGGACCTGGGATGGAACCATCGGAGTCGGCACCATCGGCGCATGGGTCATCGGCACCATTGGAACTATTTTCTGTACCCAATACATCATTCAGGCGATCTCATCGACTAAAAGTGCCAATGCAGCACGCCGGTCAACCTTCTTAGCTTGCATTTTCTGCATTCCGATCGCATTGGGAATCGCACTCTCAGGTGTAGCTGCAAAATATCTGCACCCGGGAATGTCCAGTCTCTATGCGTTGCCATCGTTCTTAAAAGAGATGTCTCCATGGCTAGCAGCCGTCGTGACAACCGGCTTAGTGGCTTCTGTCTTTGTGAGTGTCTCTACAGTGGCGTTGGCCATCTCGTCACTAGTGATTAAAGATTTCTACATTCCATACTGCAACCCGACAGAGAAACAGCAGTTCAGAATGAGTCGCATCCTATCACTGATCATTGGCTTTGCACCTTTACTACTGGTGTTCTTTGTACCGGAAATTCTGAAGTTGTCATTCTTTACTCGAGCACTACGGTTATCGATCTCGGTTGTTGCAATCGTAGCCTTTTTCGCCCCATTTTACAGTAGTACCCGGGGTGCCAATTGTGGTCTTCTAGGTTCGGCCATTCTAACCAGCGTCTGGTACTTAGCCGGAAACCCATTTGGGATCAACAACATGTATGTCGCACTAGCCGCGCCTGCTATCATTATGGCGATTGATGCCGTGCTCCCTCACAAAAAAGCGGTACAGCCCACTGCTACTGATTCGCTGGTTATTTCGACAGCAAACAGTGCATCAACTCATCAAAAATAGGAGTCTCAACCGATGAATCAGGATGCTATCACAATTGAACACACCGGACAGATCCATGTGAATCCAACCGATCCAGAACGGATAGAAAGTTATCTTCCATCCGAGTGTAACCAAAATCATGCCGCCAATATTTTGCCGCTCCCCAACGGCGACCTCCTTTGTGTTTGGTTCGGTGGTACTCAGGAAGGCATTTCCGATATTTCTATCTATATGTCTCGGTTAGCGAAAGGTGAAAACCAATGGTCACCCACAGATAAGCTGTCTGATGATCCAACCCGCTCTGAACAGAACCCTATTCTGTTTCTGGATCCAAACCAAACCTTGTGGCTGATCTATACCGCGCAGGTTTCTGGAAACCAGGACACCGCGATCGTTCGCTACCGTCAATCACAAGATATGGGCCGCACTTGGGGCCCTATCGAAGTACTGCTAGATAAACCAGGCACGTTTGTGCGTCAGCCCCCAGTGGTTTTGGAAAATGGCGATTGGTTACTCCCGGTATTCTATTGCGATAGCAAACCAGGTGAAAAATGGGTCGGGAACTACGATACCAGCGCGGTTAAAATCTCCAGTGATCAAGGTAAAACTTGGATCGATTATCCGGTCCCTAACAGCTTAGGCTGTGTTCACATGAACATCATGCAGCTCAAAGATAGCCGGCTAATGGCGCTGTACCGCAGCCGCTGGGCTGACCATATCTATCAGAGTTATTCAACAGATGGGGGCCACACCTGGAGCGAACCTCAAGCCACTGAACTGCCCAACAACAACTCATCGATTCAAGCCACCGTGCTAGAAAACGGCCACGTGGCTCTGGTTTACAATCATATGAGCAAAGAGGGGGCGACGGAACGACGCTTATCGCTGTATGACGAAATTGAAGAGGATGGGCAAACGACCAGTGAAGCGAAAGAAGTGCCGGTTGATGACCATGCTAAAACCGCATTCTGGGGTGCCCCTCGGGCACCGATGTCACTAGCGATCTCAACGGACTGCGGTGCCAGCTGGGCCTATCGCCGCAATCTCGAAGTCGGTGATGGCTACTGCATGACCAACAACTCAACCGATAAACTCAATCGTGAGTTTTCTTATCCCAGCATCAAACAGGGGTTAGATGGCAAACTACACATTGCGTTTACCTACTTCCGACAGGCCATTAAATATGTCTGTGTCGAAGAAAACTGGGTGACAAAAGCGTAATACGCTTCCCTCTCAATATCACCAAAGTCCAGATTGGTGATCCATTGAAATAATATAAAGGGCTTTCGGGCCCTTTCGTATTTCGCTCTGGAATGTATCCCTATTTAAATCAAATTGTTTTGTCGCCCGGTAAACAGCGAAGCGAATTCCGGGAACGATGCTGATCCATCCCGGATTTCACAAGCTTCATCCGGGCTACGCTGATTTATCAGAATGTAGGTGTATTTTCTTGTAGCCCGGCAAGCAGCGAAGCGAATGCCGGGATACGGCTATAAACAAGATTTTAAATAGCATTAAAGCGATGCCCCCCCACAAATCATCAATTCCTGACCGGTGATCGCGGCCCCCATATCCGAGAGCAGATAGGCAACGTAATGCGCAATTTCAATTGGCTGAATATAACGTCCAATTGGGGGTAACTTCGGTGCTGATTTTTCCCGCCCCGGTTGTTTGAGCATCTCGGTTTCCGTCGCCGATGGCGCGACTACATTCACAGTGATTCCCTTAGGCGCGAGCTCTGCCGCCCAGCTTCGAGCCATCGCCACCATGGCTGCTTTGGTGGCGCTGTACTGGCTACGGTTTGCCACACCACAAGAGGTCCGACTACCAATCAAAACAATACGGCTGCCGGCACTGAACTGACCCACCAAATGATTGGCAATCTGCTCTGCGGCACTGATATGTAACTTCCATAGCCGTTCGCCCAACGCCAGATCCAGCTGTCCTAACGGTGCTGCGGCCATCATACCTGCTGCATGAACAAACGCCTGCATGGGAGGCAACTCGGCTAAGGTCGCTGCAATAGCGGCCGAATCAGAAAGATCGAGCTGATATAAACTAAATTGCGGATGTTCAATCGGTGGCTTGGAGCGACACATTCCTAGAACCTGCCAGCCCTGTTTCAACAGATACTGACTAATTGCTAAACCAATCCCTGAACTGGCACCGGTTACTAATACTCGTCCTAACATCTTAATTTGTCCTTATACAACTTAAAAAAGAAAAAGCCGCCACAACGTGGCGACTTCGAATTAAACCTTCACACTAAACCGAAGAATGCGCATGCGCGAGTCGATACAGTCCGCTACGCCAGCACCATAGAATCAACCCAATGGCCAACACCACGAACAAAAACCACAAAGGTGTCACCGATGATTCCAGCACTAATCCTAAACTCACCGCTAAAAAGGCAATCCGTTCCAGCCAATTTAGTGGTCGTTTTAGCCACCCTTGCAAGAACACAGCCCAGCAAAAAGTTGCCATTAACATTCCAGCAAACGCAATTAAAATCGCCCAGATACTACCGCGCCAAAGCACGACCGGGTCGCTGATAAAACTAAAAGGCACGATGAAGATCACCAGCGCATAAGAGAAAGCAATAAAACCGGTTTTCGAAGAGTTACTCTTTCCAATCGCCGAAGCTGCATAGGCACAAAGAGCCACTGGTGGAGTTACCATCGATAACACGCAGTAATACATGATGAACATATTGGCCGCGAGCTGGTCGACCCCCATCCCGATCAACGCCGGGGCAAAGATAATCGAACCAATGATATACGCAGCAACGGTTGGCAATCCCATCCCCATGATCACGCAACCCACAATAATCATGAGAAGCGATAGATAGAGATGATCTCCTCCAACCATGCTTAAGATCCCAACGAACTTAAATGCTAAATTCGATTGTGTAGCCACCACCATGACGATCCCAACCGATGCCAGCGGTACCGAAACCCATGCCATCTGTTTGGCAATATCCAACAACATCGGATAGAGACTTTTGAAATCATAACGAGTGTTTTTCCGCAGCAATGGGACAATCAACGCCACCACCGACCCAATGAAAGCCGAATAAGGTGCGGAATATCCGAATACTAAGGCCAACACCAGAAATATGGGTGAAATCAGCAGATGTAATCGCGGCAGGATCGGATCCACCTCCAATACATGTGCTGGAATATTCCCTATCCCAGTTTTCCGAGCGCGTAGATCCACAATCACAAACAGAGCAAAATAGAATGCCGCGGCAGGGATTAAACCTGCTGCCGCAATATCACTGTAGGGGATCCCCAACATATCGGACATAACAAAAGCAGCAACCCCCATAATCGGCGGCATCAATTGACCACCGGTCGAAGCGATCGCTTCAGTCGCTGCAGCTTGTTCACTGCTATACCCGGAGCGCTTCATGATCGGGATCGTGAGCACACCAGTCGATGTGGTGTTGGCAACTGCTGAACCACTGACCATTCCAAATAACGCCGAACCAACCAACGACATTTTCGCCGCCCCACCTTTGAGACGAGCCGTCACTTTCATCGCCAGATCAATAAAAACACTCCCCCCTCCTGTGGTGGTAAAAACACAGCCAAACAGCACGAAGAAAAACACAAAGTTAATCGCCGTACTGGCAGTGATCCCAAACAATCCATCCGTTTTCATACTGATGAGTTCAGTCATGGTTTCCAGCGAAAAACCGGAGAATTTAGTCCAACCGGGGAAGTAGGGCCCCAAATAGCCATAAAGCAGAAACGCCAGAACAACGACTAATAACGAATAGCCAACCGAACGGCGAATACCTTCAAACAGCAACAACACGCCGGCGACAAAAGCAAACTTATCGGAAAACAGAATGGGATCGATCATCTCCAAACGATTTTCCAACCGCGCATTGGCCTGAAAATAATGCAGACAGATATAAAGCCCAACTGCGATGCAGACCCAATCGAAAGCATGCCCCAAATAACGCCAGCTGCGTTTCTCAAACGAAAGCGGCTTAAAGCAAAAAATCAAAACTGTCGCCAAATAGACATGTATCGAAGCCGCCATCAACGGTGACATAGGAATAAAGAACTGCTTTAGCAGAAACAGGATATAACCAATGCCAACAACAGTTCTCAGTCCCAGTAATAGATGTTTATATTGCATCCTCACTCTCCCTTGCAAACGGTCTGATTATTTCAGCCAGCCTTGCTGCCGATCATATTTCGCAGCACCATCAGCTAGAGGTAAAATATGGCTGTATTGGTCGATGGCAGAGGGTTGCCAGAATTTTAGCGGCGCATGAGTTTGTTTAATATCCGCTTCACTCTCGGTCAATGCTTTGGTGACTTCATAAACTTTTTGCTCAGGGACAGAGTCGTTGGTCACAAATACGGTTGCACTTACAGGATTGCGGTAATCCGTTGTCTGTCCTTTGTAGGTTCCATTGGGCATCACCCCGGTAGGCAAACCAACTTCAGCCATTGCTTTGAGCACTTTATCTGGGTAGGGAATGAAGACGATATGATTGGTCATCGCCATTTGGGTCACATTCGGATGCATCGCAGGGACGTTATCGATATACACATCGATGGCATTATCACGCATCATTTGACTCGCCTGACCGCTACCGATCTGAATGATTTTGCCTTCACTTTTAAGTAGAGCAAAACTAGTTCCCATCGATTTAAAAATAAAGTCAGCCAAAATAGGAACCTGAGAACCGGTGGGTTTAGTCGCAATCACTACTTTTTTGGCATGAATAATCTTATCAAGGGTGTTATTCCCTGTACTATCGACCCAAGCTTTACGAGCAATAATCAAGGTATAAGCTTGCTGCATACCAGCTAACACCATCCGCAAATGAGGATTCTTATGTCCTTTATAAATGTCGGTTAGCCCTTCCTTCGCCCACACCGCTGCATTAGATGTAGTAAAACCAAAATCAGCTTTGCCGTTATTGACCACTACAGGGTTAGCCATACCGCCACCGCGAGGGATCAGTTTCACATCCACTTTATGATCAGTTTTTTCTGGAATGACTCGGGCAAAAGTTGTTCCATAGGTATACCAACCATTACCTGGAGGCTGCGAAATAATACTAGCCGTTTGAGCTTGAGCGAACGAGATCGGAGCCAATGAAGCCAGTACAGCGGCAAAACAGAGATGTTTAAAATTAATACTTTTCATGTAGGGGACCCTTTTGGTTATTTTCACAGTTTAATTGCAATAGGGTTGATTGTTTTCAATCATTTTTGTTTTTAATCAGCCTTTGATTTAGACATAATGACGCTAACAACTCGACATATATGTATTGAATTCAATCATAAAGATTATATTCAATCATATTATTCACTTTTTTATAACACATGGGAAAAAAGTTGAGCGATCCGGATCCCAAATCTGAAGATCACTAGAGTTCTGAAACAAAAATGAAGTCTGAAAAATAGATCCAGAGAATACGGCAAGAAAAATTGTAAAATAGCATGCCATACCCGCATCCGTAGCCCGGATGCAGCGGAGCGTAATCCGGGACAGACGGCATGGGATGATTTGGG
>NZ_JBFNXK010000009.1:0-157067 GCF_046054165.1 Celerinatantimonas marina
TGCACATCTCCGGGTTGAATCGGATACTCGGCTGCCACTGACTTTAAAAATGCCTGAAAGTCATCCCGCTCAAACAGGTCGTGGGGAACGGTATAACGCTGCTTCATAATACTATTAAACTTGATGACTAATGGCCGACTGCCATTACCAATACTCCAATTAAGGCCCGCTCCCATCCAAATATCTTCGCCTTTTATCAAATTATCGAACCCCATATCTTTAGCCCCCCCCTGCTCGGGAGGCAAACCGAAGCGTGGCCGGGTTTTTAACAACCAATCAGCCGCCTCTAGAGGAAGCGATAATTCAGGTAAACAGACCCCGTCAGGCTCCCATACAAACCAAGTCATATGAGTCGCATTGCGAAACACTTTTAACGCTAACGGCATCGGCTTTCCTCTGGGGGTAAAATAAGTATATTCCGCATCAAAAATTTCATGCTGATCGTCAGGGATCACTCCATTACAATCAAAGTTGATCACTTGCTCCGGCGTTATCCGATATTTTTTAACCATTATATTTAGCCATGAAAGCCCTGAGTCTATCCCGCTGCTTCGGCCGCTTTATCCCGAGCTATCCGCGCTTCGTTCTCCGCACTGATGATCACCATAACCTTCTCCCAGACCTGATACGGAACCCCGACGGCTTGGGGTTTCTGACCATCGCTATAACGATGCCGCGAGTGATTCTCTAACCACACCATCGGATTATTGGGGTCATATGAGGGAACCAGACGGTAGTTCATCCTTTCATAATCCGCTTTAAATCGTCGGTTAAATTCAGCCTGCTTCGGAACTTCCGGCAACACGTCATCCCAAAAGTTGGCCACGCCATAAAGCGCTCCCTCCTGAAATTCCAGCTGCTGGCGCTCCTGGGTCATTAAATCCAGGGTCTGGATAAAAAACTCATAATCCGCACGGCGATAGAGCGCCACATACCGCCATGGCTCTTCGGCTGAAAACGACCAAAGTCCCAAACGCACTACGTCCTCCGGCAGCGCATAAGGGTCCAGCAATCCCGCCTGCCACAGCGGCGGATTGACATAGTTATAATCAGCATCACCAGGGAAGCTCTGTACATCCCCCGGTTGGATGGGGTACTCAGCCGCAATCGATTTTAAAAATACCTGAAAGTCATCCCGCTCAAACAGATCATGGGGAACGGTATACCCCTGCTTCATAATACTATTAAACTTGATGACTAATGGCCGACTGCCATTATCAATACTCCAGTTCAGACCTGCCCCCATTAAGACCCTTTCTCCTTTAACTAAATTGGCGAACCCCATTTTTTCCGTTCCCCCCTGCTGGAGTGGCAAACCGAAGCGTGGCCGGGTTTTTAACAACCAATCAGCCGCCTCTAGAGGAAGCGATAATTCAGGTAAACAGACCCCGTCAGGCTCCCATACAAACCAAGTCATATGAGTCGCATTGCGAAACACTTTTAACGCTAACGGCATCGGCTTCCCTCTGGGGGTAAAATAAGTATATTCCGCATCAAAAATTTCATGCTGATCGTCAGGGATCACTCCATTACAATCAAAGTCGATCACTTGCTCCGGCGTTATCCGATATTTTTTAGCCATTATATTTAGCCATGAAAGCCCTGAGTCTATCCCGCTGCCTCGGCCGCTTTATCCCGGGCTATCCGCGCTTCGTTCTCCGCACTGATGATCACCATCACCTTCACCCAGACCTGATATGGAACCCCGACGGCTTGGGGTTTCTGGCCATCGCTATAACGATGCCGCGAATGATTCTCTAACCACACCATCGGATTATTGGGGTCATATCCCGGGACAACCCGATAACGCATCGATTCATAATCGGCACAAAACTCTCTGTCTTGGGTCGGGCTCGATTCGAGTCGCTCAACGGTTCCACACCAAAAGTTGGTCACGCCATAGAGCGCTCCCTCCTGAAATTCCAGCTGCTGGCGCTCCTGGGTCATCAAATCCAGGGTCTGGATAAAAAACTCATAATCCGCACGGCGATAGAGTGCCACATACCGCCATGGCTCTTCCGCTGAAAACGACCAAAGCCCCAAACGCACTATGTCCTCCGGCAGCGCATAAGGGTCCAGCAATCCCGCCTGCCACAGCGGCGGATTGACATAGTCATAATCCACTTCATCGGCAGGAATTTGCACATCTCCGGGTTGAATCGGATACTCGGCTGCTACTGACTTTAAAAACGCCTGAAAGTCATCCCGCTCAAACAGATCATGGGGGATGTGAAAACCTTGTTTAACTTTACTATCAAATTTATGAACCAGAGGTCGGCTACCATTACCAATACTCCAATTAAGGCCCGCCCCCATCCAAATATCTTCTCCTTTTACAAAATTGGAAAATCCCATTCCTATCGCCCCCCCTTGCTCTGGTGGCAGGCCAAAGCGAGGTCGGGTTTTGAGCAACCAATCAGCTGTTTCTAAGGGCAAGGTTAATTCAGGAAAAGATGGTTCATCGGATTCAAGATCAAACCAGGTCATATGGGTCGCGTTGCGGTACACTTTTAACGTTGACGGGATCGGCTCCCCTCTTGGGGTATAAATAATGTAATTAGCATAAAAAATTTCATGTTGATCGGCAGGGATCACTCCATTACAATCAAAGTTGATCACTTGCTCCGGCGTGATTAAATATTTTTTAGCCATGAAAGCCCTGAGTCTATCCCGCTGCTTCGGCCGCTTTATCCCGAGCTATCCGCGCTTCGTTCTCCGCACTGATGATCACCATCACCTTCTCCCAGACCTGATACGGAACCCCGACGGCTTGAGGTTTCTGGCCATCGCTATAACGATGCCGCGAGTGATTCTCTAACCACACCATCGGATTATTGGGGTCATATCCCGGGACAACCCGATAACGCATCGATTCATAATCCGCACAAAACTCTCTGTCTTGGGTCGGGCTCGATTCGAGTCGCTCAACGGTTCCACACCAAAAGTTGGTCACGCCATAGAGCGCTCCCTCCTGAAATTCCAGTTGCTGACGCTCCTGGGTCATCAAATCCAGGGTCTGGATAAAAAACTCATAATCCGCACGGCGATAGAGTGCCACATACCGCCATGGCTCTTCCGCTGAAAACGACCAAAGCCCCAAACGCACTACGTTCTCCGGCAGAGCATAAGGATCCAGCAATCCCGCCTGCCACAGCGGCGGATTGACATAGTTATAATCAGCATCACCAGGGAAGCTCTGTACATCCCCCGGTTGGATCGGATACTCGGCTGCCACTGACTTTAAAAATGCCTGAAAGTCATCCCGCTCAAACAGATCATGGGGAAGAGTGTAGCTTTGTGGGAAAAAATCATCGAAATCTTTATCGATAGGTCGACTACCATTACAAATACTCCAATTAAGACCCGCCCCTATCGAAATTCTTTCCCCTTTAACCAAACTCGCTACTCCCATTCCTTTGGGTCCACCCTGCTCGGGTGGCAGACCAAAGCGCGGGCGCGTTTTTAATAACCAATCAGCTGTTTCTAAAGGCAAGGTTAGATCAGGAAAAGATGGTTCATCAAATTCAAGATCAAACCAGGTCATATGAGTCACATTACGATACACTTTCAAAGTTGCAGGTAGCGGTTTACCTCTTGGGGTATAGACGATATATTCCGCATAAAAGATTTCATGCTGGTCGGTTGGAATCTCGCCATGACAATCAAAATAAATATCCTGCTCCGGCGTAATCCGATATTTTTTACTCACTTAATGTACCTTTTTCTTAATTAAATTATCTGCACCATCCACCATCTTCTCGATCGTTTTCGGGTTTTTATCCACCATAAAGATCTCTGGGGCTCCATATTGACGATGGATCACACTATCGGTTGCTGATATTTCACTCTTATAACCGATATATCGGGTGAGCCCATTACCTTCCCATACATCGAACACCCCATATTCTTTTTCAACAAGGAAACGAGCAATAAAAGTTGATTGATCAAATATCGAATCAGGATACAGATTTTTAGCATATACCTTTAAAAACTTAGCCTTATCCCAAGCAATCTCTGGTAAATTTGCCCGTCCTTGACGATATTCTTTTATATATTCCTTAGAAAAAGCCTTTCTGATCATCGCCTCAGAAATCTCATAATCCTGAAATTTATCAAGAGGGTTATCTAATATAAACTTGGTCATATTTTCATTCGTAGGGCTGAAGAGAAAGCGGGTTTTGGGAAGCTTGGGCTGCCTGAAAATAAACAGATAATGGTTTCCATCCGGATGAAAGTACCCATCAGAAATACCTAAACTACGACGAAGCAAATCGGCTCTGGAATCATCATTTTTCACGTACTCAAATTTAGTGGTCCAGCAGGTCATCGGTTTTTCTGGCAGAATCCGCCCCAAACCATTTTCAGCAGCAAATGCATCGGCAGTGCTCGGTTTATAGAAATCAGTCACCAGCCGCACCATCCACTCACCTTCTTTGGCCGACAGGCCCTGATTAACCAACGCCGTTAACTGCTCATCATCCAGTAACACCGCTGAGCTACCGTAATTTTTGATGTTTTCAGCGGCATCAGCAAGCACTTGCTCAATATCCGACTCTCCCATTGCTGTCGTGATCTTGGGCAATACTTTAAATGGTGGTGCCAGTTCCACCACTGGTTTAGGCTTTTTACTTAACAACTTGGCTGTTCCGCCTTCCACCACCTTCACTTCGGAGGCTTCGCGGGAGAATTCCGCATCCAGATACGCTATTTTTTTGGCAGCCATTGACACTTGATCTACCAACGGCGCTAGTTCATCCCCCAACACTTCAGGTTGTTCGGTCAATATTGCCAAAATGATCCCAGGGAGCATCCCCCCAATAAAGTAGGCCCCCTGATGGTCGCTATAGAGCGGATAATGATCAAAAATATCTTTCACCTGAGCCGCAAAATCAGTCAAAACCGGCCAAGCCTGCTTGTCATGCCAGAGCCATTTTAGAACCTCGATCCCTTGCGAAAGGCCATTTTCCACTGACCGCGCAATCTCCAGATTTTCATCAATGGGATGCAATAGCAATCTGCGTGGATAATCACCCAATGTGGCGACTTGTTTTGTTAAATCCCAGACACTGGCCACAAATCCCCCCAAGCCTTTGAGCATTCCATCGGCTCTAATTTCGGCTCCAACCAACGGCTTTTTAAACCACGGAGCATCATCATATTGACCCTGAAGCGCCGCAGCATCTTTGCGCATTGTAGTAAGCAGCGCTTGAGTGGCTGTTTTTAAAATATCCAGATTATGCTGATATTGTTGTGACAGGTCTTCCGAATGATGGGCATAAGCTTTCATTCCTGACGAGATCTGAGACTGTGCTTGATAGAGTGTCCCTCTGCTGTAATCAAAAGGGCCACATTCCTCAGCACTTTGCGCTGAGGTTCCCAGATAGCATTGAATACTTTGTTCGGCCGGACGATTTAAAAAGTCCCGATATTCGACCCACGTTAATAAGGGCGTTTCTTGTGGAGGCGTTCGAGGCTTTTTCTCAGAAGGCTTCTCTGGCATCGCGGGGCTGGGAGGCAGTGAATCGCTGGACCGGGCGGTTCCTCGAAATGCCCCGAATTGCGGGGGTCTATCCGATGATGCGGATAAAAAATGCGTTGCCGGGTTCATTGGATTACTCGTAACGACAGCGATAGAGTAATTATCGATTTTTTCTTCCAGCCATCGGATTAACTCCTGTTTTGCCGTGGTTCCCGATCGCTCGACGAGCAATTCACGCAGTCCGGAAACACTCTCTATGCGCTCAGTTTGTAACGCTTCACGGATCACGGCTTTGGCAAAAAACGGGGATTCAACATGCTCAAGTTCATCCTGGCTGGTTACACCATCTAGACGAACTATTTTTTTGGCATCGAAAATAGACACAGTTAATAATGCTTTTATCAAAATGAAGGCGTATCCTACCATCCACTTGGATGGAGCGCATCATTTTTAAGCCATAAGAACTAATTCTTAAGTACGATAGTCAGACCATCCACTTTATAAACCCAGTCATCACAAAATTCTTTCCTTTTCCAGAGAAGTTCAAATAAATCAGGAGTGACAACAGCTTTACTGATAGGATAAATCAAAATTCAGAGAGAGATTTCGGCCCCTCGGACCCTTCTGAATTTCATAAGAACCACATGAATACTGCCTTTATAAGGTGGGGTAGCAGCCTGTTTATTTACCGTAGCCATTAAAGCCGGGACGATCAATCTGCTGGGCTTCTGGCTCGGTCAGACGATTCCTACGTTCTGGGTACCATTGGCATTTGGCGTCGTTGCCGCTTGTATGTCTTTGTTGGCCAGTATGTTAGGCGTGGTCACTCCGGTACTATTCCCTCTGGTTCCAGCGATTGCCCAACATCTGATGATAAATCTCATGGTGTTGTTTATCTGCATTGTGACCGGGACTCAGGCGACTTCCATTTCACCGTTTTTTTCAGGAGGGAGCCTGTTATTGGGCGCTTGTCCGGATGAACAGAAACGGCATTGTTTATTTTCGCAGTTGTTGCTGCGAGCTGCACCGCCCGATTTTATCGCTGCACTGGTATTTAATTTACTCTTTGCACTGATTTACTAATCATGCCTCACAACAGACCGCTGTTTATTTAAAATGCCGCAGTCTATTCATCGTGTTGAAATGTCATCTGAACGAGTAATACTTCACCTTTTCCAACAGGATCTGAGCCTGATTTATCCATTCCTAGACGATATTTATCACATTCAAAATATATCCTGCCCAAAATCTATACTGGATATTTCTGTTTTTCACTGTCGATATATCACCTTTATAATAAAGGAATGAGAGCAAAATTAGCTGATCAATAACCAGACCTGTTGATAACCTTTAGCTGTTCACTTAACAATCGACCATCTTTAAAAAGCTCAGGGATGCCAAATTATCAATCTGGATGATATCCATACACTGGCACGACAATCGATTGATTTTATGGCTCAATAATTCATTTAGCCCCATGAAATCGAGCTATAGCTCCTCTGTCCGATCTTTATTCCGGTGTTGTCTTTTGAGGCTTAACAAGCCTATTTTGCGCAAGTTCCAGATGATAAAACGAAGGGTCATAAGGCAGTTTCCCCTGTGTTAACAATGCCAGCCGCAGTGCCTGTTTTTCAGGGATCACCTCACCCCACTGCGATACAGACGCCGGATGGATCCCCAATACTTTCGCGACCTGAGAAGGCGTTTTGAAAAATTCAATGACCTGTGTTTTTTTCACTGACACACTCCTTTGTCATTTAGCTTTTCTTAAACTCATTATTTAGAGAAACTTTAGAAAAGTCAATTTAAGATAGCTTAAATGAAAACCTTATATGATCGACTCAAGCATTGCCGCAGCAATGCCAAACTTACACAACAGCAGCTCGCCAAAGCTGTTGGTGTCAGTCATGTAACGATTTCCCAATGGGAACGGGGCGATACCACGCCTAAAGGCAGTAACCTCTACAAACTAGCCAAGGTACTGGATTGTTCTGCCGAGTGGCTACTTTATGGACAAGAAGCACCGGTTAATCTCCTTCCGGCAACAGAAGTATCCACGCCTTTCCCATCGTTTGAGTGCCCACTGGTAAGTTGGCAACAAATTGGCAATATCCATCAAGTTCAAGAAGAACTCCCTTCCCGACCGAAGTTTAGTTGTCCGGTTCCTTGCAGTACATCAACCTTTGTCCTTCAAGTTCAGGGCGTTAGTATGGAACCAGAATTTCAGAGTGATGATCTTATTTTTATTGATCCCAAAATCACGCCACAGCATGGTTCTTTTGTGATTGTTCGATTGGCCGGACAACACGATGTGATTTTCAGGCAGTTAGTCGTTGAAAATGATCGCCACTATCTAAAACCCCAAAATCCAAGCTGGCCGGATCCCATTCGTCCCCTATCGAGTGCCGATACAGTGCTCGGAACGCTGATTTTTGCCGGGCGTCCTTATCCGCCGATTAATTTCACTAAAAAGTCTTTTATCAGTTGATTTTTTATTTAGCTTCTCTTAAATTAAACATTGTAAGAAAACAAAAACAGCGATCAGCCATTTCAACTTGGCGTACGCCGTGAAATAGAGTGATTGGATGGAGATAGCCTAGAACGGGTATCGCATTGGCGACAACGATTGATGCAGATTTAATAACTAAACGCGCCTTCAGATCATTGACCTGATGAAAAGAGTGTCAATCCGTAAAGAGAAACGCAAACGAAGTTCGATAACAAGATAGGTAGATCGATCATAAACAAGGTAGATTGATAACAAAGTAAATCGATAGCGAACCCGGGAAAGCCCCCTTTCAGATCGCTACCGAGATCATCACCGTTGTCGCCACTCATATCCATCCACTCGGCTCACGTACCACCAAGCGATCACGGTCTGATAATAAAAGAATTTTTATAAAATAATAACTAAACTAAAGCGAACAGCTAGACTAGATTCAGAGCCAAAGAGCATAACCCAAGTCTATTCGAGCGCCCTCTTAAACAATAGAAGAGATAAAAAAGAGAGAGGGGTAGCAAAGGGTTAAGGTCAAAAAAGAGGGTCAACATGGGGGCACTTCCCCCAGACAAAGCAAGTACAAGCCATGCTCTATGTATGCCACAGACCGACTCGTATCGATAGGTCAGTCTGGATACTCAGGTATTCAGTCATTCATAATAAATCATTCGTGCACCCGCTATTGCGAGGATCAGCGAAGGAGTTTCGTATATGGAAAACCGGTTAAAACATCGAACAAGGTTACTTCCGCCAGCCCGCAAAAAAGGACTGCTACAATCTGCCTATCAGATTGCCCAACAAGAAGGATTAACCGCAGTCAATCATCATTCAATCGCCAAAAAAGCCAATATTTGTACAGCGACCGTCTTTCGTTATTTCAAGACCAGACCCGAACTCAATAAGGCCGTTCTGGAATATATTATGGTCCATCAAAAGCCGTCTTTACTGCGCTTAGAGGCCGAACTGGCTTGGCTTCGTCAGACTCAGCCTCCGGAAACGCTCCATCAGCTAGAGCGACAAATTCCCTGGGATATCTATTCGCTGCGCCGCTATATCCAGCCCAATCAGCACGTTGGAACCGTGCAGACAGAAATTGCCTGAATTCCATGCAGTTCATTCAGCCCATCGGTAAGAAAGGAATAAAATTTCAGCCTAATTGATACGGTCAAGTCTAAATCGAGTTACAACAAAGTATTAAAGTCTCATACCGGTTGTAACTCACTTTTGGACAGAAATGAGCTAAGAATTGAATAGTAACTAGCTCATTTCAGATGAAAATATATATGGGAAACATCTAAAACGGTGGTCTATTTTACTCAACCACTCCAAATCTAACTAAAAGGTGTCTAGGAAATCAGTGGCGATTCCAAAAAACGGAAGCTGTTCCCAACAGATGAATCGGCAAGAAAGGTCATCTTCTTAGCGATCCAGGAAGCGTCCAAGAGGTGGATAATGCCCATCAGAAACTGGCGACAGGCCCTGAACCGCTTTATGATTATGTTCGAAGACAGACTGAGTGATTATATGTAACCCCGACAATTACACAGAATTATTTATAGTCTCGACTTTGGATACGGCAGTGTAGTGATTATGACCATTGTAGTGCACATATACCGGCTTTGGATCATTGGATTCCGAGTCTATTTTTGCGCTGGTTTCTAGTAAAAATTGACCCTGAACTATGATGCGGATCGGACGGTCTATAACCAACGGCATAATGTAATCAACTATAAAATCCATTTCCGGATAGTCCCATTTTTTATCTTCCAAGACTTTGGCGCTTAAGGTTTCGACGTCTTGTATATTCAAAGCCTGGTAGGCTCTGTAGTCAACGGCCGACTTAACAGAAATATTGTTGTCAGGTGCCAACTCGTCTTTTAGTTTCTTTGAGCAAGCACAGCGCAAAGCCTGAATCGTTTCTTGGTTCGATTTAGCATCGATGTTTATTTCGTTAAAGCCGATCCCCGCTACGCTCAATTCAAGATCATCAGACTGGTGTTTAATCGAACGCAGAATACTGTCGAAAAAGCAATTGCCCGAGCTATCGCTGTTGTTGTCTAGTTCGTAAGTTACATTGAGTTCGGTCGTGTCATCGTAAAGAAGTGGCAGCAGTTCATAGACTTCGCTCTCTTTAAACTGATAGCCAAACTGTTTGGTCAAAGCCTCACAAGCACTGACTGCTTTGGTGATGCGCTCTATTGGATTCGTCGTAGTCTGGCGGATGTTCTCGTATTCTTCACGCAGTTTTTGCATCGGTGAGTTGCCGCCTTTGCCGATGAGGTCGAGGATCGACAATTGCGTCATCATTTTAAGTGCCGTAGCCACGTCTCCCTTGTTTTCAAGGTAATGCCAGACCAGCAACTGAGCTGCAACCAGCTGGCTTTTTTCGCGGCCGATATGCAACTGTTTTTTGCAGTTGTCGGCTAGCGTACCGTGAGCAACTTTAATATCCAGAGTTTCACCTAGGTAGGCTAGGTGATCGAGCGGTTTAAGCAGAGAGCTGATTGTATTGTTATCCAATTTCAAATTGTGTAACAAACCACAGCTGGTCAACATGGTCTTGGGGTCTAATGCGGTATCGCTGTCGATGAACTTTTCTTCTTTTGCATTGGCGTCCGGTAGAGTTAATGTGTCCCAGTCCGGGATCTTGAGCATCCAATTTTTCATTCCGAGCAAACTTTTGAGCAGCCAATCTCTTCTTTTACTCATTGCTTGGACAAGCCTGTCGGTTAAGCTGAATTTGCTCAGATTTGCCGGAGCCCACCAACGGGTACCATCATGTTCATTGAACTTTACTTTGAATAAATCGAAGTGTAGATTGATGGTTTGTTCGAAATTATTCTGTTGTTTAAGTAGCGATACGTAACCTATCAGCAGCGGATCCTCAAAAAGTTTCCAATCGTTAAATTGGTCTACTGACGAAAGAATGTGATCGCCATTACACTTCACCTTTGAGGGAATGGAGGCCAGTGTATAATCCCAACCGATATTATGATAATAGAAATAAGCTGAACTGAGCAAACTGTCAATTATACCGATAAGAACCTCGTCATACTTGGGTTTAGTTGGTTTAATTAAAGACAAATCGCTCATTTTCAGCTTCTGTTTTTCTACTCCCACCGAGCTGGATTGACTTTGATGTTTTGGGGTAAGCGGAGACTGTCCCTTTAACTTGCCGGCCGCTATCGTACTCTTCTCGCAAGGTTGTTTCATAGAGTTAGGATCCTGGAATTGCTGCGCATTGGGCTTTTGCTGCAAAGGGTTTATCTGTAGTGCGACGTGCGTGTTTAAATCAGAATGTGTAATGCTTCCTTTGATTGGTAGTGCATTAACATCTCCTTCGCTAGCGATTGCATCACTTGTCTCCGAGAGGGGGGCGGTCGGTTTGGGGTTCGGCGAGCGGTATAGCAAAGGAGTATTGTAGGTACCGAAACGGATCTCCAGCATGGAGATGTACATCGCCAACGGAAACAGCAATCTGGCGGCAAAATCTTTGCTTTGACTACGCCAGCTGTATACTACTTTCAATGCCTGTAATGTCGATATGGCGTATCTTCCTGTAGCATTGCCGGCTGCTCCCCAGCTTTCTGTTTTGTCCGATAGTTGCAGGTTGTCGAGAATGCCTCCTTGTATTAGGGAGCCAAGTTGGCCGCCGATTTCCTTACCATATGCGTAACAATACGCTTTGTACGTGAGCAGTTGGTTGACCGTGTCACAATAACTTGAATCAACCACAGTTTCGTAGTTTTGTAAGTTCATTAGGTTTTTTAAGATTAAAGGGATTATGGTCATCGACTTGATGTCGATTTCTACCTGTTGTAATTCCGGTTGTTCAAGTATTTTATTAATAGCATCGACATGAGGTTTATAGATAGGCGAATCAAAATACTTCAAGACATTGGGTAATAAATTACCCAGTAAGTTCCTGAGGCGATTCCTATCCGCTTTTTGTAAAGATTGTGTTCCCCCAACATTTTTCATCAAATACTTACACTCTTTATTAAAAGATTCCATGGCTATGCAAGCTTCGTCTTTTCGTCTTTTCTCGTCTGGGATCATTAATTCAAGGTAGAGCTGTCTGGCGTTTGGTTTTAGGGTGTTAAGCATTTTGTGGTAGGCGGTATCGCTCAATTTACCTGGCAACAGATTATTATAGCTGTTTTTAGATATCTTTTTCGCAAGCTCGAAGTTGTAAGGTTGTGGAGCTAGTTTGCCGTCCTTGCAGAAGATCAAATCACGATACACGCCGAGCTTGTACTGCAAGTGTCCTTCATATTCGCTTTTCCATTGTGTATTTTGGATTGTTTTTCCCAAAGCCGATAAATAAAAATTGTGTGTGCCCGCTTTATATAACCGTTCCAGGATCTTCAAATTCTCATCCGTCGATTTGACAGCCTGTATTTGTACCATTTTGGCTTGGATGAAGGGTTTGATAGTAACCCCGGCAGTAGTGCTCACGTCAGTATCTATTTCCCTGTAAACTTTGTATACGTTTCTTATTACTAACTCCAGGGCGTCGACAAAGGATTCTTCGTCGAAAGAACTGTCCTTCGCTTTTCCGTCATCACCTAAAGGCGTGACCATTATCTGCAGCGAATCGCTGGCAACATACTCATAGCTAGTCGTTTGGTCTCCCAATTTGTTTAGTCGAGTCACTGAGGTGATTAGTTGTTTCTCGTTGTCAGAGCATTCACTTTCCGACTTTGCTTTGGCGGCTATGTATTGATTTTTGAACTCCGACGGATTGGAGATGTTGCCAACGTCCAGAGAGTCAATAAAACGGCCGATTACTTGATTTTGGATAGACATTGTGCTTGTTTCGTATATTGAAGACTCCAATTGGCTATCCAGGGCATAATTGCTGCTGTCGGTACCATTGCTGAATGTCTGAGTGGTGTTATTAGAAAGAACTTTATCGCCGTTTTTGAGCTCCGTGAGACCGAAACTGAAGTCACCCGAGTCGGTTACACCCAGAGTATATTTAGCCGTCAAAGGCAGTTTTGAATTAATGCTGAGCGTGGCCTGTTGAGGTTTTTGATAGTCGGGCGCGAAATTGCCGTCTACCCGATAGGTCAGACCGTCGGTTCCCATAACGGTCGCGGGTGCGTTAAGGCTGTTTTGAAAAAAATGATAGGCCAGTTTTTCGACAATATTGTCACTTTTTCCCCATTTATTCACTCTATTTTCTACAGTTGAAGACCAATTGACCAACTGCGAAGGACCGAAACTGCGCAGAAAATTAAATGCTTCATCCGGGTTATCTACCATAAAACCGTTGATAAAGCTTCTGAAGAAAGGACCGCTGGCATAAGGCGCGGGCAGCAACATGGCCATAGCTGAAACCATACGAAACGCGCCTTTGATGCGCTTGTCTTTTACTACTGCCTCTCGGGATGCATAGTCGACATGAGATGAAGCCCATTGTAATCTACAATCCAGTTTTTCTAAGCTGCGTGCAATTTTTTGAATCGGAGCCATTATTGATTTGCCTCTTGCCTTATCAAGGATAGTGGCAATCATAGCAACTATGGCAATTTGAAACTTGGTTAAAACTACTGAGGTATGAGGGTAAAGACTTGCTTCCTGCTATCCATTACTTTTTGTATCTCAAAACTAGCAAATCCCCCGAAATACAATTCGACCTGTAGCTAATTATGGGGCAGAAACGTGCTAGTAGTATCAGTTCAAACTAGAACGACAATGGACATTTTCGATTTAAAAATGGCAGCGTACCAATGGAACACTGTCATTCCAGTATGAGACTTTATACATCTCCCACACCACCGAACAGGTTAAAACTAAGGCTGAAGTGAACGTTGCTGTCAATTCTGTCGGGCCCCTGAGTCGATAGACGGCAAACTACGCTTCATTCCGATTCAATGCACTGGGCTATTTGCTATTTGCCATCGGGCTCCCTGTAAATGATCGAGATTGGCTGACTTCACTGGCATAACGGCCATCACCAAGGGACTCATATCACGTCAAGTCGATTGGATTTCAGCGGTTCACATTTATTTATAAAAGTGTAAATAATTGCTGTTCGCTGCCATTTAAGTCTTTTCAAGACAGATAATCGCTAATGACCGAGAGTGACAGCTCTCACAGATCTTCACCAAGAGGGCCCATTCTAGGAAAAATTCCTAGTTGAACTAGGTCATGCTCTCAAGCCAAATTCCAGCTCGCTCCATACACTCTCCCGGTAACAAGCACATGCTGATGCGCTGTTTTGATATCGACGAAACGATGAGGGCCATTATGATAAAATTACTGCAACAAGTCCGTAGACCCACGCTGGATCTGCCTCCCGCCACCCGTAGAAAAATGTGGGTTATGCCATTTATACGTTCCTACCTGGTGGTTTTTGTTTCCTACCTGGTGATGTATCTGATCCGCAAAAACTTCAATATTGCACAAAACGATCTGATTCATGACTATGGCATGAGCCTGACGCAACTGGGGACCATTGGCCTGTGTTTTTCCATTACCTATGGCATTGGTAAAACGGCAATTAACTATTGGTGTGATGGCAAGAATTCAAAAAACATTTTACCGATGAGCCTACTCCTTTCCGGTTTGTGTATTCTGGGATTTGGGCTGGTAATGGGCCCCAGTGTCGGTGCCTTTTACATGATGGCGGGGCTGTATGCGCTCAGCGGACTTTTCCAGTCCACCGGGGGATCGAATTCCTATTCAACCATTACTAAATGGACCAGTAAGAAAAACCGTGGGACATTTTTAGGTTTATGGAATATCTCACACAACGTGGGTGGTGCAGGCGCGGCCGGTGTAGCCCTCTTTGGAGCTAACTATTTATTTGATGGCAATGTCATCGGCATGTTTATTTTCCCGGCTTCGATTGCCATTATCGTTGCGCTTATCGGCTTTTTTATGGGAAATGACAGCCCTGAGTCCTATGGACTCGGAACCGCTGAAGAGATTTTCGAAGAGGCGATCTCGGAGGAAGACCAAGCCGTCAGTGACGCCAAACTCTCGAAAATGGATATTTTCAAGAAATACGTTTTATTCAATAAAATTATTTGGTTATTGTGTTTTGCCAACGTATTTTTGTACGTCGTCCGGATCGGAATTGACCAATGGTCGACCGTATATGGCTATGAAGTTCTCGGCTTCGATAAAGAAACCGCAATCTCGGGTTTTACCATGTTTGAAACCGGCGCACTGATTGGCACCTGTTTGTGGGGATTTTTATCTGATTTAGCCAATGGTCGACGGGGAATGGTCGCTTGTATTGCGCTGATCGGGATTGTGATGACTCTCGGTTTTTACCAACATGCCCATAGTATTTTTGCCTATAAAGCCTCATTATTCGCGTTAGGTTTCTTAGTGTTTGGCCCACAGTTGCTGATTGGCGTTGCGGCGGTTGGTTTTGTTCCTAAACAGGGAATTGCCGTAGCGGATGGGATCAAAGGGACATTTGCCTATTTAATCGGGGATAGCTTTGCCAAGTTAGGCTTAGGGATGATTGCCGATGGCACGCCGATTTTTGGCCAAACCGGGTGGTCCGGGACGTTTACAGCGCTCAATACAGCAGCGATTGTTTGTTGCGCCATTATGGCTTGTGTCGCCATTGCCGAAGAGACTAAAATCCGCCGTCTCAAACGGACCGCTAAACTCGCAGATTTAGCATCATCATAAGTGGTATGAGGTTATAAGCCATCTGCAATTAAGGCCATTTCTCACAATGGCCTTGTCGGTAGATTTATATAATAAAGGGGCATGACATGAGCCGCCATAAAACCAACCGAAGATATGACCACAGATAGGACGCATATGATTAAAGTATCGTTGATCGATGATCACATTATTGTTCGTTCGGGATTCGCTCAGTTGATCAATCTGGAGCCGGACATCGAAGTGATCGAGGAATATTCTTCTGCGGCTGAAGCCCGCCGAGGACTCCCCGGCTCACAGACCCAAGTGTGTATCATTGATATTTCCATGCCTGATGAAAGTGGCTTATCGCTCTTAAAAAATATCCCGGCCGGCATTCTTTGTATCATGCTCAGTGTTCACGACTCTCCGGCGATGGTCGAAAAAGCATTGGAATATGGGGCTCGAGGTTATTTGAGCAAGCGTTGCAGCCCCGATGAGCTGATTCAGGCGATTCGAACCTGTATGCAGGGTGGATGCTATTTAACCCCTGATGTGGCCCAAAAACTCAGCTCGCCTACAGCCTCCGACAACCCGATCCAACAATTAACCAAACGTGAAAAACAGGTCGCTGAGCTACTTGCTCAAGGGCTTAGTGTCAAAGTCATTGCAGCCGAGTTAGGGCTCAGCCATAAAACGGTGCATGTCCATCGTGCCAATGCGATGAGCAAATTGAACGTGAGCAATACGGTCGAGTTAGCCAAATATTTTAATGAAGACTCGTTTGTGTGATCGATTCTATCCATATGCGTCATTACTGGATGATCACCCTCTGCTCGATATTTATTTTTGCCTGTAGTTGGTTCTGCTTGTGGGCTATCGCCTATTATTTTCTCCATGATCCGGTGATGGCAATGTTGCTCTTTCCGTTCGCTCTGCGACTGGGGATCATCATCCATAGCCCTAAAGCCTATTGGCTGCCCCTGTATTTGATTGAATGGAGCATCATCGCTTATCTCGGCCTGATACTTCCTATCGCTCACTGGCCGCTGATCCTGTTACTCAGTTTGCTCAGCCTCCCGATAAGCTACCTTTTTCTGCCATTTTATCATGGCAAGCAGTGGCAAAAATTAGGCGGAAGTGGCTTGTTAATTCTCGCCATTGCCACACTCAATATGATTCTGCTTGCGGGTGAAGCCCTCCCCTTGGGCCAGTACTGGCTGGCCAGCGCGACCGGAGGCATGATGCTCGTTCCGAGTTGTTATTTAATCTGGAGCTATATTTTTGAGCGGGCCTGGGTCGCGATCAGTATTGCCTTGATCCATCATAAAATTTCTTTTCGTTCCCGCCATATCATGTGGTACGGCCTATTGTTCATTCTGAATATTCTCATTCAAGTCGGATTGCCGGCCGAGTTCCGCCGCTTTGCCCCATTTTGTCTGGCGATCCCCATTATTTTGCTGGCATTTCGTTATGGTTGGCAGGGCGCTCTGTTGGGGACGCTGTTAAATAGTATCGCGTTGATTGCCATCAGTAGCGGCTATGCCCAACAAAGCAGCGAGATCAATCTGGAAACGACGGACCTTCTTCTCTCGCTGATGGCCCAAACATTAACCGGTATTTGTCTGGGCTTGGGGGTGCAACGCCAACGAGAGCTCAATCAGGATCTCCGTGCAGAATTAACGCGTAACCACAATTTAGCGCGTCAATTGATTAAAACTGAAGAATCCGTTCGTCGCAGCATTGCCCGCGAGTTACATGATGAAATCGGCCAGAATATTACTGCGATTCGCACCCAGTCGAACATTATTCAACGTGTGCAAAAATCGGGGCCAGCTTATACCTGTGCCAACATGATCGAATCACTCTCACTGAATGTTTACGACACCACGAAATATCTTCTGGCGCAACTTCGCCCTAAAACGTTGGATGATTTAGGATTAAAAGAAGCTATTCTGCAACTGATTCGAGATATGGAATTTGCCCGGCTGGGAATTCAGGTCAATGTTTACTGGCATTGTGCTCCCCAAACTCGACCATTTTCACAGTTGAATGATGTCACCCAAGTCACACTCTATCGCATTACTCAAGAAGCCCTGAACAATGCCTTAAAGTATGCCAAGGCACATCAGATCATCATCCATATTCATCTCGACCCGCACCAGATCCAGATTTCCATTCAAGATGATGGCAAAGGCTTTGTTCCATGTTCCAATCAAAACGAGGGCTTTGGTCTACAAGGTATGCGGGAAAGAGTGCAGGCGCTGGGAGGGCAACTCACGCTACGAAGTGATCCCATCGAGCAACATCCCAACCACCACGGCACTCAGTTATGTGTGCAATTGCCCATCATTTAACCCGAGGTTGTCATGTTTGGTTTTCTCCGATCAGGACCTGAATATAATGCTCACTCCCCGCAACACGAAATTGCGCAGCGTTATCGGTATTGGCGATTTCATATCATGGTCAATATGTACATTGGCTATGTGGCTTTTTACCTGACCCGTAAAAGCTTTAACTATGCCGCTCCGGATATGATCGCCGATCTCGGGTTAGATAAAAGTGATATTGGGTTGATGAGCACCGCCTATTACATCACTTATGGGCTCTCCAAGTTTTTTTCCGGGATTTTATCCGATCAATCAAACCCTCGTTATTTCATGGGGATCGGTTTAATCATGACTGGCATCATCAATATTTTCTTCGGATTAGCGCAATCGTTGCCAATTTTTATCGCGCTTTGGGTGGGAAATGCGTTCTTTCAGGGATGGGGATGGCCGGCCTGTTCCAAGTTATTAACGACCTGGTATGCGCGATCGGAACGAGGGCTTTTTTGGGCGATCTGGAATACCACCCATAATGTTGGTGCGGTCGTTATCTATTTAATGGTTATCATCGTGGCCACTCACGATCACTGGCGCAACGGGTTTATTGTGCCGGGAATCATAGCCATTGTGGTGGGGCTTATTCTCACCTATCGATTACGAGATAAACCCACCACACTAGGATTACCAACCATTGGTCAATGGCGACAGGACCCTATTCAACTTGAACAAGAGAACTATAAACCCAATCTCTCTTTTCGAGACATTCTGCTGCATTATGTCTTGGAGAACAAATACCTCTGGCTACTTGGCTCCAGTTACATTCTGGTTTATATCGTCATGGTCGCCATCAATGACTGGGGAAATCTTTATCTAATCGAGCAAAAAGGCTACGACCTCACCACCGCTAATGCCACATTGACCCTATTTGAATTAGGCGGGTTTATCGGCTGTCTGGTCGCCGGTTGGGGATCTGATGTGGTTTTTAAAGGAAACCGAGGACCCATGAATCTCATCTATTCCATCGGGATTTTTATGTCGGTCACGGCGTTATGGGTAATGCCCCTAAATGATGTGATTTTCCAGGCAACGTTGTTTTTCTGTCTCGGCTTTTTTGTCTGCGGACCTCAAATGTTAATCGGCATGGCAGCCGTCGAATGCTCCCACAAAAATGCAGCCGGAGCCGCGACTGGGTTCGTCGGATTATTCGCCTATATCGGTGCCTCGATTGCAGGCTACCCGTTAGCGCTGGTGTTGGATAAATTCCACTGGAATGCTTTTTTTGCGATTATCTCATTATGCGCTGCTGGCATCGGTTTACTGCTTTTGCCATTTCTGCAGGCTCAATTTCCAGCCCATGATGAGTCATAGCATCCCCCCTGTTAGGGGCCCAAGAACGGGCCCGAACCAGCAAACGCAGCTGGCTTAGATTCGTGTTGAGCCACCACGGCAAGCTCTTCGTTAAACCCACGATGGAGTGCTTGTGTTAGATCACTTTAAACACTTTAAAGCTATCCATGAGTTTCTGACTGTTCGCCATCAGCTCTGCACTTGTTTCTGAAATCCGTTGGGCCTGGACCACACGTTGCTCACTGTTATCGGCAATACTATGCAGATGCTGGTTAATTTCACTGGTCGCCTCGGTCTGCTGACTGCTGGCATGGGAAATATGCTGGTTAATTTCCAGAATGGCCAGCACCTGATGGCGAATTTCATCTAAGGTCTCATGGGCGATATCGGCCTGTTTATGGGTGATTTCCGATTGTTTTTGTGTTTCCTGCATCGACTGTGACAATGCTTTAGAACGTTCCTGAAGATGAGAGATAATACTTTCAATTTCGTCGGTACTGCTCTGAGTTCGAGTAGCTAAGGTCCGAACCTCATCCGCAACCACCGCAAATCCGCGTCCCTGCTCACCGGCCCGGGCTGCTTCAATCGCAGCATTCAATGCCAGCAAGTTGGTTTGTTCAGCCACGCCTCGAATCACTTCCAGCACCGCCCCGACTTCTTCGGTTTCTTTGGCTAATTGCAAGGTGTTCTCTTCGGTGGTCGATAAGGCCTGGATCAGTGAATTCATATACTCAGATGTTTCACGGATCACCTGCCCTCCTTGCTCACTTTTCTCATGCGCAATCTGCGCCGCATGTTCGGCATTTTCCGCCGCTTGTGCCACTTCCTGATTCGAAGACAGAAGTTCGGTCACGGCTGAAGCCACACTATCAACCGAACCTTTTTGTTCCATCGCTTTGGTGGTTGCCATTTTAGAAACTTGGCTTAAACCACTCGCCGACTCAGACACACTATGCGAAATCGGTGCGATCGACTGTAATGCCTCACTAATGCGATGGGCGAACCGGTTAAACGCTCGGGCAATCTGAGTGAATTCATCATTGCCTTCTTCAGGTAACCGCTGTGTCAGATCACTATCCCCCTCAGAGATATCTCTCAGCGCCAGCAACGTTTCCCGGCACGGTTTGGTAATACTGCGCCCAATCACGATCGAACACAGCATCAATAAGATCACGGCACCAATCTCAAAGGTCAGCATGCTGGTGATGCGTTTATTAATAATGGCGTGTACGTCATCCACATAAACCCCGGTACCGATAATCCATCCCCAAGGTTGAAACAGTTGGACGTAAGAAACTTTTTCCACAGGTTGGTCTAACCCAGGTTTAGGCCACATATAGTTGACAAACCCACCGCCACTTTGGCGGGTCACTTGGATCATGTCCATAAATAACAGTTTCCCGTTCGGATCTTTAACTTGAGACAGATCCTGTCCATCCAGCTTCGGCTTCATCGGATGCATAATCATTTTGGGGCTCTGATCATTGATCCAAAAATAATCATTTGAGCCATAACGCAGGGTTTTGATGGCGGCAATCGCTTTTTGCTGAGCACTCTCTCGCGACTCACCCCCCTGTTGTTCCATCTGATAAAAATGTTCCAAAATGGTGTAGCTTGTTTCAACCAGCTGTTGTGTCTTAACCCTTTTTGCTTCCATTAAATCATTCTGATAATCATGAATAATTAAAATAAAAGGGATCAGCAACAAGGCAATTGTTGCAACTAACAACAAGAACAAACGTGTGCGAATCGAACTCAACCGAAAAAAAGATGAGAGCATGGTTGTCTACCTCAAAGCAATCATGACCAACGAATATTCTTTAGTTATAGCAGAGCCCGCCAAAACTGCCGGATCATGCCCTTTTTTTGAGACATAAATAGTCATCCACATCATGAGGATAGGCATACCATCAAAAAACGGCAGCCCAATGAGCCGTCATGACACGCGTAGAAGAGATAGGCTCATGGAAATAACAGAATAACCATGGCTGACCCCGAGTATTGCGCTCAGAGATATCACCGCCATAGTTCATCCAGAAGGATTCATCCGCGCCATCGCTGACGCGGACGGGTATACAAAACCTAAAAAGCCACCGCCTGTCCATCTTTGCGCGATTCACTCGCAGCAATGTAATGTCCATCCGGATGACGATAAATCGCCTGCGCTCCGCCGTAATCGTAGCTATCAAAAGGATCACTGATTTCAATCTGGTGCCCCATGGCCCGTAAGGCGGCAATAACATTGCGATCCATCGTCGGCTCGACTGTCACGTGACGCCCTTTAACGACTTTCCAGCGAGGCGCGTCAATGGCGGCCTGCGGATTTTGCCGATGCACCATAATGCGTAGCGCCATCTGCAAATGCCCCTGAGCTTGCATCGGGCCGCCCATCACCCCAAACGACAGTAACGGCTGGCCCTGAGCATCTAATGCAAAAGCCGGAATAATGGTATGCAGTGGTCGTTTATTCGGTCCGACCTGATTGACGTGCCCGGGTTCTAAAACAAAACCACAGCCTCGGTTTTGCAGGCTGATCCCGGTACCGGGAACCACCACGCCAGAACCAAATCCCATATAGTTGGATTGAATAAACGACACCATCATCCCTTGCTCATCAGCGCAGCTGATATAAACGGTTCCCCCCGGCTGCGGCTCTCCGTACGTAAAATCACCTGCCTTGTTGGGATCGATCAGCGCCGCACGCGCTTTCAAATATTCATCATCCAGCAAGGCTTCCGGTTTCACCCGCATATGTTCCAGATCGCTTACGTGCTGATCTAAATCTGCCAGCGCCAGCTTCATGGCTTCGATGCAAAGATGATGGCTGATCGCCGAATCCACAGCATATTGCTCGATGTGCAACTGTTTTAAAATTCCCAGCGCAATCAGCGTGGCAATTCCCTGACCATTGGGGGGTAATTCATGAACACTGCCCCCAACAAATGGCACCGAAAGAGTCTCTAACCACTGGGGCTGATGGTTGGCTAAATCCTCCAGAGTTAATGCGCCACCGCGCTCATGACTGCAAGCAACCATCTGCTGCGCCAGTTCGCCCCGATAGAAAGCGTTCCCTGCGGTTTCAGCGATCAATCGCAATGTTCGCGCCTGCTCAGGATGTTTAAACAGCTCTCCCGCTTTCGGGGCATGCCCATCTATGGTAAACGCTTCTTTAAATCCCGGTTGATGGCCGTGTTTTTGCACGCCCTTAGCCCATAGCCGCGCAATTAACGGGGTGACCACAAACCCTTGTTCCGCATACCGAATAGCAGGTTCGGCCACCGTGGACAAAGGCAGTTTCCCATATTTTTGATGTAGGGCTATCCAACCAGAAACGGCACCGGGAACCGTTACGGAGTCCCAGCCGGTTTCCGGCATCTGCGTATACTCTTTAAAATACTCCGGTGTCCAGGCGGCTGGTGAACGGCCACTGGCATTAAGCGCAGAGAGTTGATGGCCATCCCAGATAATCGCAAACGCATCACTGCCAATCCCATTACCGGTGGGCTCAACGACCGTCAACGTCATGGCGGCTGCGACCGCAGCGTCGGCGGCAGTTCCACCCAGCGCCAGCATTTTTAACCCGGCTTGTGCGGCCAAAGGCTGAGATGTGGCAACGGCATTTTTACCCATAATAGGCGCTCTAAATGAAGCGTAACCGCACGCATAATTTAATTGATTTTGCATATTATTATTTTCCTTAGCCACTATAGCGCTTGGTTGTCGTAATCATCAGCGCTGAAGTGATAGCCTTTTAGTTCGAAGAGCGCGGATCTAACGCATCGCGCAACCCATCGCCTAATAAATTAAATCCCTGAACCGTTAAAAAGATGGCGATGCCGGGGAAAATCGACATCCAGGACGCTTGCTCTAAAAAGCTTTTAGCCGTATTGAGCATGGCGCCCCAAGAGGGCGATGGGGGTTGCTGTCCCAATCCCAAAAACGATAAGCTGGCTTCGGTAATAATGGCTGAAGCGATGGCCAGCGTGGCTTGTACCACAATCGGCGACAACACGTTCGGAAGTACATAGCGGATCATAATCCAGCGATCCGGCAACCCAATGGCTCGAGCGCCCTGAATATATTCTTCATTTCGAATATTTAATACCTGTGCTCGAGTAATGCGGGCAAAGATCGGCATCACCGACACACCAATCGCAATCATGGCATTCGTCAGGCTCGGCCCTAAAAAGGCCCCAAGCGCAATCGCCAATACTAAAAAGGGACACGACAACAACGCTTCAATCACGCGACTGATGATGCCATCCCAAATGCCTCGCCAGTAGCCAGCCATCAATCCCAGTGGGACCCCGATAGCCATTGCAATCAAAACCGACACGCAGCCAGCCAGTAACGATGCCCGAGCGCCCCAGATCAACCTTGATAAAATGTCACGCCCCAACTCATCGGTACCCAGCCAATGCGCGGCATCCGGAGCATGGCGCACGGCCATGAAATCGGCTTTCACGGGGCTGTAAGGAGCCAGATATGGCGCTAATATAGCGAGCATCAAAAACACCAGCACAATCACAGCCCCGACCATCGCACTACGATTGGCGACAAATTTTTTGACGCCTCGACTTTGCCACCAGTGCCACGCATCCGGGTCCAAAACAGATTTTGCCACAGTTGCCATTAGCCATTCCTCAATCGGGGGTTAATCAACACGTATAAAACATCCGCCAGCATGTTGAGCAGTAAAAATCCGCTGGCGACGACCAGAACAACCCCTTGCACCACGGCATAATCCCGGTTAAAAACGGCATCGACGATCATCTTGCCAAACCCGGGGATGGTAAAAACTTGCTCGGTCAATACCGCCCCGCCCAGCAATTCCCCAAACAATAAGGCTGTCAGCGTCACAATGGGGATCAGCGCATTGCGAAACGCATGCTTGAGGATCACCTGATGCGGCAGTAGCCCTTTGGCCTGCGCGGTACGGATATAGTCGGATTGTAAAACCGATAACATCGAGGCCCGGGTATGGCGCATCAACGTCGCTGACAAGCCGGTTCCCAATACAATGGCGGGCAAGATCAGTGAGCGAATGTTGGCCAGCGGTTCCTGCCCAAATGGGACAAAGCCCGAGGCCGGCAGCCATTTGAGCTTCACGGAAAATAGCAAGATCAACAACACTCCCAACCAAAAATTGGGGATCGATATTCCCGAAAGCGCCACAAAATTAGCGCTGTAATCCAGCCAGGTCCCTTTTTTAACCGCCGCTACAATGCCCATCGAAATCCCGATGAGCAGTGCAATAAGCATCGACAACAGCGCGAGTTCCACCGTAACGGGCAACTTTTGCTGGATCATAGCTAAGACCGGTTGATCGGTGCGCAGTGAGATCCCTAAATCCCCATGAACGGCCCGTTCCAACCATCGAATATACTGGGTTGGAATCGGGTCATTGAGGTGATATTTTTCACGCAATGCGCTAATCACCGCTGGATCGCGCTCTTCCCCGGCCATCGCTAAAACCGGATCGCCCGGGAGCATTTTTTGCAGCGAAAACACCATCATCGAGACCAACAACAAGGTCGGGATCGCCAACAAAATACGCTTACCCATGATCTCTAGCATCCGTATTCTCCTTGCCTACCCATCTTAGTGAGCGAACGAAACACCTGCGAGCCGGATCAAACCATCCGGATACACCGTAAAGTGCTGCACTTTTTTATTTAAACCAAAGATGCGTGGTTCAAAATAGAGATACTGGATCGGCATATCAGCTTGCATCTGCTCGACCACATGTTGATACAGTGCTTTGCGGGTTGCCATGTCACTATGCTGACGGGCCTGTACCAACCATTTATCCACTGAAGCATTGGTATATTTCCCATCATTGAGGTTGCCGCTCGAAGCCACAAAGCCATAAATATCGCCATCCGGATCCGGACGCCCGGACCAACCGGACAACGAAACTTCAAACTGCCCGTTTTGCTGGCGATTCAGTAAAGTGGCAAATTCCGTCATCTGCAAATGCACATTAAATCCTGCTTCAGCGACCATCGCTTGGATGATTTGTCCCACTTGTTTGGCCACCGGGGTATTCTCAACCATCAAGTTCACATCGATGGGTGAAGTAACCCCTGCTTCACTCAGCCATTGTTTGGCTTTAGCGATATCACGTCCGGCCACAGGAATATCCACATGGAAAGGACTCACAGGAGAAAAGGGTTGGTTAGCCGGAGTATACTGACCTTCGAAAACCACCTGATTGATTGCATGCCGATCAATGGCGGCGGCAAAGGCCCGACGGACCAAAGCACTTTTAGCTAGTGGGCTGGTCGGATTATGATTGTTGATATTAAAATTGAGCGCTTGATACCCTAGCCCAATATTTTTAGCAATAAATACCGAGGCATCTGCGTTCACGGTTTTGATATCACTGGCGGCAACCGCCGTAATCACATCCAGATCCCCGGCGCGCAAATTCGATAACCGCACCGAAGCATCCGGGATGGGTAAAAAGACCACCTGATCAAAATGATAGGCTGGCTTGTTCCAATAGTTTTCAAAACGTTTCAACACAATTTTGTCTTGAGCCACACGGCTGACAAATTGGTAGGGGCCGGAACAAACCGGATGACTGGCCACATGCCCTTTCTCCGTAGCTTGCGGCGCGAGCATAGTCCCGGCGCGATCCGCTAATTTTGAAAGCAACGAAGCATCCGGGGTTTTCAGTTTAAACACCACGGTATATGGGCCGGTTTGTTTCACCGCGGCTACCGCCTGCAACTCACTCTTACGCAGCGATCCCACCATGGTCATCGAGCGTTTCAGATTGTAGACCACCGAACTGGCGTCAAATTTTTCCCCATCATGGAAGGTGACATCATGGCGCAGATGCAAAGTCAACGTGGTATTGTGATCACTCCAGCTCCAATCCGTTGCCAGTTGCGGCACGATCTTTAGGTTTTGATCCACATCGACTAACCGATCACACATGGCTTCAAATACAAACCGACCGTAATAAGTTCGTGCCGTATCTGGATCGAGCATATCCGGGTCGCTAGCTAAACCAATCCGTAATGTATCTGCGGCATGAGCACTGGATGCGCCCACCGCCGCTAACAGGAGGGCAATAGAGCCTAATCCTTTGATTAAATTTTTCATTTTACATTTCCTTGACTGTAGATGTCTGATGGATTGCCGCTTCAAATAGCGCTCTTCTTTGACGAAATGCAGCAGAAGCCTGATAGGTCTCTGTCGCAATAAGTTGGGTCGGCATCGTCTGCCAATGCAGACAACTGACTTGATGCCCTTCATTCACGGTTTCTAACTTAGGTTCCCGAAGCTGACACGACTCCTGAGCATAAGGACAACGCGTATGAAACCGGCAGCCCTGTGGGGGCTGCATCGGATTGGGAAGATCGCCGGATAAACTTGAGTGCCGGCGTTTGTTCCCGGGAGTTAGCGAAGGAGCACTGTCCAGCAACGCTTGGGTATAAGGATGCTTGGGCTGATTAAAAATCGCATCCGCCGGCCCGACTTCAACAATCTGACCGAGATACATCACCGCCACACGGTCACTCATATGCCGAATAATCGATAATCCGTGCGCAACAATAATCAGAGTCAACCCCAGCTGTTTTTTCAGGTCGACGAGCAAATTCACAACCTGCGCCTGGACCGAAACATCCAGAGCGGACACTGGCTCATCGCCTAAAATGACTTTCGGCCGGCTGGCCAACGCCCGGGCAATCCCTATTCGCTGCCGCTGGCCCCCTGAAAATTCATGGGGATAGCGATTGATCATGGTTTCAGGTAGACCGACCATCGCCAACAATTCCCGCACCCGTTCCAATCGCTCCAGCTTAGAGAGCGATTCATGTAACCAGATCGGCTCGCCCACAATCTCTGCCACCGTCATCCGGGGATTTAACGAGGCAAACGGATCCTGAAAGATAATCTGCAATTGCTGACGTAGGGCTTGCTTGCGCTTTTTAGACATACGACTCACCGGCTGACCGTCGTAATAGACTTCCCCCTCGGAAATATCCAACAGATCCAGTAACAACCGTCCCAAGGTCGATTTACCTGAACCGGATTCACCGACAATAGCCAATGTTTCACCGGGATACACTTGAAGAGACACCCGATCGACAGCCAGCAGCGAGGTTCGGGGAGTGAACAGTTTTTTAGGTCCGGCAAAGCGTTTACTTATCGCCATACTTTCCAAAATCGGAGATGGGGTCGTCATCATCCAACCTCCTTCACATAAAGTTCGATCGGTGCTTTAAAACAGGCCGCGCGATGCTGCGACGTCCATGCTTTTAAGGGGGGTTTATCGATATGGCAGCGCACATCAGCGAATGGACAACGCGTCGCAAACCGGCATCCGGAGGGCATCGCCTCTGGCGCTGGAACCAGCCCGGGGATCGTTGACAGTTTTTGTCCGGGTTTGGCCATAACCGGCATCGCTCCCATCAAGCCGATGGTATATGGATGTTGAGGATCATTAAAAATCGCCTGCACCGAGCCCTGCTCGACAATTTGTCCGGCGTACATCACGATCACGTCATCAGCGGCTTCTGCGACTACACCCAGATCGTGAGTGATGAGTAAAATAGCGCTCCCAAGATCATTCTGCAGCTCATTAAGCAGCGATAAAATCTGCGCCTGAATGGTCACGTCGAGCGCTGTGGTCGGCTCGTCTGCAACCAATAATTTGGGGCGATTAATCAATGCCATGGCAATCATGACCCGCTGGCGCATTCCTCCGGAAAGCTGGTGGGGATAGGCCTTTAAGCGTTTTTCAGCGGCCGGGATTTGAACCTTTTGCAAAATAGCCAAAGCCGTTTGTCGAGCCTGAGCTTTAGAGACCTGATGGTGACGAAGCACGGCTTCTTCAAGCTGATCGCCAATGGTAAATGCCGGGTTTAACGAGGTCATCGGCTCCTGAAAAATCATGGCCATATCACGTCCCCGAATATCCGCTTTTTGTCGATCACTCAGCGCGCCAAGATCAACTCCGGCGAACTCAATCCGCCCTGAAAGTTGCCGCGCCTGACGGGGTGCAAGCCCCAGTAAAGTCAACGAGGTCACACTCTTGCCACACCCGGATTCCCCCACCAGCGCCAGTGTTTTCCCCGGGGCGATGGTAAAACTCACGTGATCCAATACCGTCACGGGAGACTTTTCAAATTGCACCGATAGATCGTCAATGGTCAACACGGGAATTACACCAGCATTCGACTCAGCGTCCATAAGCTATTCGTCCTCTTCTTCTGTGACCAGCTGCATAAAATTAGATTGCAGATCAAGAAGATGCTGACGCATCGCCTGAGCGGCTTCTTTAGGAGAACGCCGGGCAATGGCATCCACAATCGCCAGATGATCATTATCGTAATGATTCATCTTGAGTCGGTTCCGCGCCCGGTCTCGCATGTCGCGCCAGATAGGATCCCGACGAATGGCATCAATCGCGTCAAATAATCCCGTCAATAACCGGTTACCGGAGGCCTCGGCAATCGCACGGTGAAATGCACTGTCCCATAACTCATTCTGATCCGCATCCTCTGCCGGGATTGTTTTCATCTTTTCGGATAAACGCCGCATCAGCGCTATCTGTTCTTCACTGGCCCGAATCGCTGCTAATCGGGCTAAATTGGGCTCAAACAGTAAGCGAGTTTCCATCACTTCCAGCAAATTAGATTGTTTGGGAAGAGCGACCAAATCCAGCGGATGTTGCGGAGCACCGGGCCCCACAAAAGTACCTTTGCCTTGCTTGCGCCAGATCCGGCCTTCTTCTTCGAGTACATCCAGCGCTCGTCGAATCGCCCGCCGCCCGACATGAAAGCGCTCTGCCAATTCCCGCTCCGTCGGCAAAGGCGTATGCACATCACCGTTAAATTCTCTTAACATTTGCCGCAATTGATCGAGGGCTGAATTCGATGAATCGCTCTCTGAAATGCACGAAGTTAATGGATCTTTAGAAATTGGTTCACTACTCATAACAATTTATTCGCTAATTAACGGGCTTAAATGCAATAGATATGATTTTTCATGAAGCAATAACCGAACCAATATAAATTGGTTCATCCCGCTGTGAACGGAGATAGCTTTAATTACAACCAGTTAACAACAAAAAAGGGAATGTGAAAGAAAATAACGCTGAGGGAATACCGTAGCAAAATAGAAAAACGCTTCATTAATAAGCATCATAATGAAGCGTTGGCCCCGTAACAGGGCATGTGGTGGGCTACAAACAGTTATTGCGGACCGGCATTGGACTGAACATAATTGGGAACACTGGCCGCAGCCGTTGGGGTATAACTATAACTGACTGCATTACCAAAACTCGACCCCGTCGCGGAATTGCCAGTCGTATTATTATAAATATTATTACGTTCATAAAAACGATAGCTATAGCCACTGGAATCTTGCGAAATGGTATTGCTGTTGTTGGTGTAATAAAAATAGTTGTCTTCTGACACGACGACACTACCGCTGTTGATCTGGATCGCTTCATACTGGGCGACCGGATAACTGTGACCATCACTCCCGGTACGGCTTCCGGTTACCGCTGGATGATTGTCAAAGTAGTTGCTATATACATGGACCCAGCCCCGAAAGAGCGGACGCCCCCGCATATATGGCCCAAACCAGTTATGGTGAACGGTAACATGCAAGCGACCGGTTCCAATATAAGAATCGGATGAATTGGCCCCAATCACCATCGCCAGTCGTTCACCTGCCAGATCGGTATACGATCCAACCCAGTTCCAAACCGGATCAGGGCTCATATAGGTCCAGTCATGTGTAAAATAAAAGTGGTTATAGGAAATAGTGACATAATCCGAGGACAACGCCACACTCATCAAATCATCACTGGTATCATAAAAAGTACAATGCGTGATCAGGGCATTACTAATCCGTCGTAATGAAACGCCTTCATAGTTAATCCCGACATTATTCGATGAGCCATGAACCTGAGTAGGTAGATTTTGCAAATCCCGAATATTGCCATGAAAGGTAATATTCGACACTTTGATATTTTCGATATTGGTACCGGATGAAAGCTGTTCACCATCAAACTTCAGCTGAATATTTTCCAGCACAGCTTGCCCACCTGGGGCCCCTTCAATCGTGGTGTTATTCCAGTTGGTATTGGCAAAAGTAAGTGTGGTTAACTGAGCCCCCCCATAAATTGTTCCTCGTATAATAATATGATGTGAACCGGCATTAAATGCGGCCCGTAACTGAGACAAACTAGAAACGGTGGTAGCGGAATAATTATCGCCTCCGCTGGTATTAGAAAAACCTCCGGTATCAGCAGCATAAGCTACCGATCCCCAAAGCAGCGCCCCGAGCGATAACACGGACGCCTTTTGCAATAATCCCTGAGTGAACATGAATGTTCTCCTTAATCATTTAAAATCGAAACACATATTTTTTAAAATAAAAAAATGTTTCATATTCATCATGATGATATAACAGTCAACATAATCATCAATAAATGATTAACTCATCAATTGTGTATTTTCTATTTCATTCGCCTCGATCACATATTTGACTATTTTATAATCAAAATTTGCATATTTACCGCAGCCCCTCGTATCGCCATGGAGAGCGCCTTGATATCTGCTCACCCGAAGGATCCAACACGCTGATTTCGGCTGATTGAGAACACAATCATAGGACAGCCATTCCCCCCATCATCACGCCAGAATCATCCTCCCAAACTATCCCCGCGTTTATCCGGTGGGACTTATTATTTTGTCGGTGACTTATTATTTTGCCTATTATTTTTTAGGCTATTATGTATCTTACATCTATACTAGGAGCGGTTGATCTTAAGTGATTATTTTTGCAGCCCTCTGGGGTTCGGGTTCATTTAAATCCATTTTGAATAAAATTTAACCAAAAAGATCGGCAGCCCCTCGAAACCTCGCGGTAATATCGTGTTTATTATTTATTTACAAGGAATGTTTTATGTACAAAAGTTTTGTAAAGACAGCTATCGCTTTGGGAGTTTTATTTACTGTAAATGTAGCAATGGCAGATTATCCGCCCAAAGGGAAAACCTGTCCTCCGGGGACACATTGGACTAAAGACCATATGAGTGGACCATGGTATTGCGGCGTGCCTAGAAAATCGACACCCACAAAAACTCAATCTGAATAATTTTTATAGTTGATGAATTGGTTCATATAAATTGAGAAAAGAATCATTGACAACGATCATCAAGAGCCAATTCGCATTTTCTCTAGATGTGAAATAACCGCGGTTACAAACGCGGTTATTATGACATTCACTCACTTTATATCTTTTTATCCGTCCCGCTCGCAAATGATCCAAAGCGTCAGCAAAAGGTCAATAACTGTTGCATTCAATACGGCCATCGTCCTTGCCGATCATCCCAGCGAATATAACCGTCCTACCCGATGTTAAGCATCGCCCGGAAAAACGATTCCCACTTCTTTACGGGCCTGTTCCAGCGTATTTGAAACGGTGAGCGCCATATCTAACAGTTGATAACACGTTTTTAGGTCACCGGCGTCATAGAGCGATTTGAACTGTTCAAATTCATACACCATATGATTAACGTCTTGGCTATCCTGCTGTGTTTCAACCTTGCCCTGAATGTTCAATTCGATGCTGTTACAAACATTCGGAGGGCTGATAATCCGCGCATATCCTTGGGTACCTTGAACCGTCACATAGCCTGGGCTTTCTGAATCTTTTGCACCACTACAAACGGCGATAAAGTCCGCATATTGTAAGAACAAAGTTCCTGAAGTGTCGATGCCATTAAAACCTTGATTACAGTAATAGTGGATATCCACTGGTTCACCAAATAAAGCGATAACCAAATACACATTATATAAATTGATATCATATAACGCGCCTCCGGACATGGCTGGGTCAAATACCGGATGAACATTCCCCTGCACATAGGCGTCATATCGGCTGGAATATTGGGAATAATTACATTGGATGAGTTTGATATCCCCCAACTGCGCGAGTGCACTTTGAAAACGTTTAAAACAAGGTGTGTGAATCGATGTAATGGCTTCAAACAGAAATAGCTGGTTTTGTTTGGCTAATTCAGCCAATTGACTCGTTTCGGTGTAGGTTGATGTAAATGGTTTTTCACAAATGACGTGTTTGCCCGCCTGAAGCGCTGCTTGGGCATACTGAAAATGCAGATTGTTCGGAATACCCAGATACACAAAATCAATAGTTTCATCAGCAAGCAGCGCCGCATAATCAGTATACAATTTCTGAATATGGTGCTGGTGTTGTAACTGTTCACCTTTTTGACGGCTTTGGGGCCTGACGCACAGTGCAGCAATTTCAATATCTTCTAACTGGTTTAATGCATCAATGCAGGATAAGACAATTTTCCCTGAACCTACCAGAGCAACTTTCATCGATATACTCCTCTCTCAATCTAGCGTTTCGCTGTCGGTGTTAGGATGACGCACGTCAGCCACGTCCCTTATGTTAAATGATTTGCATGGATAATAACGACTCTAATTCAAGTAAAGTGAGACCCAGAGTTTAATTGCAACACCATTGAGCGATGTCATCGTCCGATGCAGCGCTGGCTCCTCGATAACACGCATCAACGCAACATAACACGCAAAAAATAAAGAGAGTGCTCCCTTGATAGGCCCTGAAGAGACCGTTTCAGTATTTGTTCTCTATCCATGCAATCGTTCAAAAGCAGCATACGCTGAAGTAATCGCATTATTGTATTTGCCCGTTGGTGCGCTTTGACTGTCACTTGGGGCCTGATGGGGTTTAAAAAAATCCGATCCCAGATTCACACCGAGTAAAAATATTTCAGGCGCTGTCGTTGCTTGTTGAAACGCAAATACAGGCCCACCGGAATCACCAGGTAAGGACGTATTTTGTGTATCCGATTGAAACAGCAAAACATCTTGATACTCTTTCACCATTTCGCCATCTTCACAAACAATGGCCCGATAGTGATCTGTACCCTCTGGCTCTATAACACGATATTTGAGGTTATCAAGCGTTGCGGTGTAATCATCACCGGTATCGGTGCTTGGCTTACCATAACCGAACTGGAAGAACTGATAATCTCTCAATCCGCTCACACGTTTTGTACTGGTTGCATACTTTTTCAGTTCACTGATGAAATTCATCTGATTTTGCAGTAATGATTGAAGATGTGTCCTATCTCTTGGACCAAGCAGACTAGCGCGAGGCACCTCATTTTCTGCATAACTAAAACGGAGCAAACATAAATCAGTTGTCCAGTCGCCAGTGTTGATTAAATTCGCAGCAACCATGTTTGCAACCCCATTTTTTGCTTTGGGTTCAGAAAAGGTCTGATTTTTCGTGATGCCTTTCATCTTCAAACTTTGTAGTTGCTTTTCTGCTTCATTTTGAGCTTGTGTATCATCCAATGCTCTATAGTGTATTTTTACATTCGTTTTAAAATAATTAAGAAGCGTTTGGGAGTGCTTCAATATATCGCTATTCTGCCAATTTATGGGGTAGCCGGGAAAATCTGCGGAGCCTTTAGCAGCCAGTAATACATTATGAGCAGCCGTTAATACCATTGCCTGCCGAGAGGCAACATCACCATATAAAATAATGCCCGATCCCGAAAATCCACCGTGTTTAAGTAGCACTGTAGAGAGCTTCATTTTATCCAACATCCCATTAGCTAGATTCTTAGTAATGTTGGATGTGAGTAATTCTTGTTTTGAAATCATATCGTTCCTACCATCGGCAATCGAAAATAGGAATACTATGGAATGAAATGGTATTCATTAATCGGGGAAAACGATGCTTTAAATAGTTCTATACGGTATTAACCCGTTTTTTTAGATGGTTCCACCAAGGAATAATAAACAGCAGCCCATAGACTTTTTCTATCTTTAATTTTCGATGAGCATCTTATTTATGGCTGATGTAGAGTATCAATTAGGGGCCCCCATTGCGTTGGAGCAAATGTTACCCGCAGCCGCTGGCGTCGCGACGGCTATCCCAGCAGCGTTTACCAACACCGCGGGCGTTTATTTAATTTTGAACCAGAACAATCTTGTTGAAAACCGCTACATGGGTATCACCCATAGTTTTCAAGACCGATTTAGAGGGAGACAAGGGGCTTGTTACGAACTGGGATTTGCCCAAAACGTACTCCACGATATCTACGCCTTTGTTGGAAGCATGCGCTATAGAGACTCTGCGGCAGCCGGTGCTCTACCTCCCGCCTGGAACAATGCACCGGGCTACGTCGCCGGTCATCTGACCATTCATTTAGATGGTCAAAACTATGACCTGGAACATATGTTTATTAAGGCAGCCCAATACTCTTGGCCATTGGGGACCATTACTAATACTCAAAAAGTCGGCCCCCTAAATAACACAGGCGCATATCCAATCAATATAACCCTAAGTTGGATGGGAGCTTTCCCGGGAAATATTCAAGTGACTATCCCTGTAGGTGGGTCTTTAAACTAAAAGAAATCATTTGTGCAAAGTAAACCAGCCCCAAAACGAAACCTCAGCTTGAAATCATCCTTCCGGGCTATCTCGCAGCATTCAGTAGCTAGCCCATGATTTAGCGCTTCACTTCACCCGAATATATTCTTTGGTTACGGCATTTGTGGCCAAATCAGCACAACGCTTTCCCCAATACTCAACAAATGCATCGGCCTTATCTGGATGGTTTTGGTAATATTTAACAACGTGAGCTTCATTTTTCATTTTTTCACGCAAGGCTTGAAGCATTAATGATTGCGCAAACTTTACATCGATCCCTTCTCGTATCGCATCGGCCTGTAATTGATCTGGTATTTTCTTAACTTTATCCCAATCCACAATCATCCCCGCATGCTCACAACTCTTTACGCTTACGGCCAACTCTGTCAGCAAGTTGACTCGCTCTGTATAGTCTGGAGAATCCACTTCATCTGAAAAGGCTTGTATTGATAAAACCAGCATTATTAAGGCGATGAGTTTTTCCATTTGATCCTTCAATTGGTTTTTGAAACGTCCGAATGCCCGATAAACGAGCCCGCCACACGATACAAAATTGTGGTACTGATGTATGACGGCAGAGTCACTGTTTAATGATTGATAACAGGCCTTATTTTACATATTGAGTGGTCATATTCTTAACTCGGAATAGGTAAATGATGTGCTTTTAGGAAACTCAATTTATCCCAATACCCTCTTTGAAAAATAATTTTATCTTGTTCAAATTGAAAAAAACCACATCCACGCAAGCCTAAAGGATCTTTCCATTCCAATATGGCCCAATGACCATCTTGGAAAATGTTTTCCACGATACACTCCATTTGAGTAGCCGAGAATTCATGCGCAAACATCTGCTTAATCGCCTGTTGACCGACTACGGGTTCATTAGCAACTTGGTGATTTACAGCGTTTTCACTATAAAATTGGGCTATTTCCTCAGCATTACCTCGGTTAAAAGCATCAACCCATTTTTGAATAATTTCTTTCGGTTCCATAGCAGTAGCACTCACTTTAAATTGAGATCCAATGCCGATTGTTGGAATGTTATCAACTCAAAAAGATACTCGCATGAATCAGACCGTCTGCGCAGTACCTCTCAATATGGTTAGGTTCATTCAAAAATGCAATTTTTCAAAAAATACCCACCGGTAACAGATAAAAAGCAAAATCATAGAACAGCCATCAATTTTTCAAGCTAATCAGAAAGGTAGGCTATTATCTTTTCGCCATAGATGCTTTGGATGCAACTGAAGTCAGTCCTCCCAATTGCCATATAAATCGTTGAATACTGCAACCATAACTGATTTTTCTAATGCATTGAGGGCAACATTGGGTCTGATAAAATCAGAAAACGGGGTTAAAAATAGCCAAAGGATCAGAGCAAAACGTTGCTATAAAAAAACCATTGACCGAATGATCAATGGTTTTTATCACAAGCTTATTTTTATCGAAGCCACTACTGTGCTTTAAGATGTTGTGCCAATACGGTCTGTAAGTGAGTGGCAACCGATGCACCGACTTGCGCTTTTAATACTGCGATCACTTGCTCGATGTCATGCTGAGTTAATCCAACATTCATCGATATGCGCAAATGTGCTTTTAGCTGGGGAGTAACGCCGCTCATATGAGCTAACATCCCTAACGTTGCAATTTCACGCTCTTTAAAGCTAACGTTATCACGTGCAAAAATATCACCGAACAGATGTGCTTTAAGAAACTCATCGATAGCGGGTGAAAACTCCATCAGTTTGCCGGTGACCGGATGTCCGGCCACCTGAGTTTGGATCTCGGTACCCAGCTCTTTGATCGATTTATCTTTGGGTAAAGGTGAAGCGACTGGCCCTAATTTATCGTTAATCCCTTGGCTGCGCCGTGCCTCTAATACCTGTGAAAAAGCCGCCAACGCATTTAAACTGCGGGGAAACCCGGCATAAGCATAGACCTGCACTAAAATTTCTTTAATCGGATTAATGGTCAATCCTTCATCCAGCCCTTTGGTCAGTGCCTGTTTGAGATGAGGAATATCACCGACAGCCGCAAATGCCGCAATCGGAGCATACTGAAACGAAGTCGCTTTAATGGGCTCAGATGGGCTGGCAGCCAAACTCACACTTTGCCATAACAGCAGACCTATCCCTATAAACAAACTCATGATGTGCTTTTTCATCATTAATTTTCCTTGATACGATAAATGGGTTACTTTTTATCCAAGTGACCTCACATCCTTTTGAATTTACGACACCCATTACCTCATGCGATATGGTATTCGCTGTTGTAATATTCTATCGCCCACTTAGCTTCTACAAACTTCTGATGATTATCCTACTACACTGATTCAAATCACTTTTGCGGTAATAATGGCAATCGCCACCATGCTTTAAGTTGTGGATTCACCGTCCCTAAATCAACCGTCTGACCAATCATCGGGGTCCACAAAGTATATGGCTTCCCTTCACTGGCCTGAGCCAAACGCTCCATCGGCTCATTCCATGGGTGATGAGACAACTTAAATTTACTGTTATGCTCCGGCATCACATACTTCGCCCGCAGATCCACCCCCGCCTGAGCCGTCTGTTCCGGAAACATATGGATATGAGCCCAGCTACGATTATATTGACCATTTTCAAGAATCGCCAAATCAAAAGGCCCAAACTCCTGACCAATGGCTTTAAAATGAGGCCCGTAGCCACTATCCCCACTGATATAAATTCGATGCTCCGCTGAGATCAGCGCAAATGATCCCCACAAGGTCTGATTTTTATTGAACATTCGCCCGGAAAAATGTTGGGCTGGAAGCAAGTAGATGTTCAACCCATTCGCACCATTCAGTTGTGAATACCAATCTTGCTCATGAATGATCGTCGAATCATATCCCCATTGCCGAAAATAGGAACCGATCCCCAAAGGCACAACAATGGTTTTGACTTTTGATTGCAAGGCATGGATGGTCGGATAATCCAGATGATCCCAGTGATCGTGGGTAATCAACAGATAGTCGATCTCTGGCATATCGGCTGCCGTATAAATATTACTTCCCGAAAATGCCACATTGGTATGTGGAACCGGTGATGCATTATGACTAAACACCGGATCAATCAAAAAGGTATGACCGTCCATCTGGATAAATAGTGAGGAATGCCCCATCCAAACAACCACATTTTGTTGTGGATCCAAGTGGAGTAAATCGGTCTTTTCAGAAGGTAACATGCCTTCGGGAATCGCGCTGGGATCCTTTTTAAACAAAAAATCATAAAAAGCTTTAAATTGACCATTCTTCTGCGTCATGACCGGAGCCGGATTGGGGTTTGAAAAACGGCCGTCGGCATAACGGGAATGAGCCGATTCTTGAACAAGCCAGCGCTGCGGATCTTTCGGAGAATCAAACTGAGGCTGATTCAAATAGACCCGGGTTCCCCCAACCGCAACAATTAAAATAAATGCAATGAACACAAATAGATACATCGTAATAACCCAATAAACGAGTGACCAACAACAGAAAGAATGACCTGTTCAACGTCAGGTTGACAGCTCACGATTATCTTAATAATGAGAGGATTCATCTCTGTTCATCATCTAATCATTTCTTACTCTATCACAGCTATGCCTAAATCGCTGTGCCTAAATCTTTGTTTTCCCCGCGACTTTAGCATAAAGCGCCGCTCACTATTATCCGATGATAAATCATCGTTATTTCATTCATAAATCTTTTTCACAGTTATAAACCGTTGCGATCATATTTATTTTTTAATTGATTTTTGTTTTATTCAATTTATTCTAATAAAGAATCACATTCTAATCTCATAAATATACTCATATTTATAACAGCGATGAATAGCATTTGTCTTCTTGGTTTATTATTGATGAATTTCATGCATATCTTTATTCATTAATAATTCGTTTAAATATCCATGTAGTCGTGTATGTTATTCACATTATTTGGCATTCATTATTTAGTTTCAGCCCCAATCATCTTTATTTAAAGATGCCGCTGCCATCTAACTTATTTTATTATTGATGCATCCATTTTTTAAATTTATTTAATTTATCATCACATATCAATTATTGCGTTCGGATTGCTATTCATAACGCCCATCCTCTCGATGGCATGGATAGCAGATCTCAATCCATTAAGGGAGAAAATTCTCATGAAAAGACGAGTTCTCGGGAACAGTGGCCTGGAAGTGTCAGCATTAGGATTAGGCTGTATGCGAATGAGTTTTGCAGACAAACCGGCCGATCGTCATGAAATGTTGAAATTACTCGGACAAGCCGTTGAACGGGATATCACATTCTTTGATACCGCCGAAGTGTATGGCCCTTTTACGAATGAAGCGTTGGTGGGTGAAGCCCTGTCTGCTTATAAAAATCAATTAGTCATCGCAACCAAATTTGGATTTAAACACGGTCCGCATGGCCCAACCCCAGCGGATGGCTTTAACAGTCGCCCGGAACAAATCAAACGAGTTGCAGAAGCATCCTTAAAACGACTGAACATTGAAGCCATTGACTTGTTTTATCAACATCGTGTTGATCCGAATGTGCCTATTGAAGATGTAGCCGGAACCGTTCAGGATCTGATCAAAGAAGGGAAAGTCAAACATTTTGGCCTTTCTGAAGCCAATGCGGAAACAATCCGTAAGGCACATGCGGTTCAACCGGTCACCGCGTTACAAAGTGAGTATTCAATCTGGTTTACCGATATCGAAGCCGAAATTCTGCCAACCTGTGAAGAACTAGGTATCGGAGTCGTACCTTATAGCCCGCTGGGTCGAGGCTTCCTCACCGGTAAAATCGATGAAACCACCACCTATGATAAAAGTGATTTGCGCAGCCATAACCCTCGTTTTACCCCTGAAGCCATTCGCGCCAATCAGGTTGTAGTCGATCTGCTCAAACGGATCGGCGATGAAAAAAATGCAACCCCCGCACAGATTGCTCTGGCTTGGCTCTTAGCCCAGAAACCTTGGATCGTTCCTATTCCAGGTTGCCGGAGCTTGGCTCGTTTAGATGAAAATATGGCCGCAGCCGATATTGAGCTCACGGCTGCAGATCTGGAAGACATTAAAAATGCCATGTCACATATTACGGTGATGGGTTCTCGGTATTAATCGCTCATCTCAATCAGGGTATCAGCCTTTACCTTTAATCCCCAACAGCAATGGGACCTTGCTCCCGTTGCTGTTCACTCGCATATCGACTGCTCCACCAACATACACTAGAAGAATCATTTTTTAGACACTCCATTCCCAAAGGCGCCCAAAGACGCCATTCCCCCATAGCCCAACACCGGCATCGTCTCATTGCTTGCGATCGACGGTCACCGGCGATAAAAAATCTTTATATTATTATTTCAATCAATAAATGTGATAATTCCCCTTTCCATAAAGAAAAATAAGAAATAATCAAGCATCTACGTCACAAACTGAATACATGTGCATTGTTGAGAAATCACTTAATTAGTAAGCTTGATTTCGCATAGGATTGTAACCACCCTGGTGGGCAAGACCTGACTCTAACATTCATGATTTTCATGAATCGTAAGGGTTGGGTCTTTTTTATGATCTGCACAAAAATCAGGATTGTGACCGAATAGGGCAAAACCTGAAGCAACATGACTCCGGTGATGTTGCTTCAGGTTTTTTTATTTTTACCGACCCCAAAACATCGCTCAGGAATGACGACTCATGAATAAATTACTCTCTACATCGATTTTCATGGCCTTAAGTGGCTTGAGTTTACCCGGATTGGCAGCCTCTCCTCATGATGATGGCAACTGGATTGAAAGTTATCTCAACCCGAATTATGGCAGTACCCTTCCACAATTTACGGATTTATCCAAAGGCTCACGTTGGTATTACAGCTTACGGCTACAATTGACCTCCGCCGTTGGCGAATCCATTCATGATAATGCCAGTAAAGCAGAAGCAAGTTTACGATTACGGGGTAAAACCATGTTCACCGATGACTTGGGATTCATGGGAGATTTTTGGTTAAAAGCCCGAGAAAGTTATAACAAAGAAAATGGAACCACCATCGACCATTACGATGATCTGGATGAAGATGCCGCTTGGGAAAACTTAATTATTGGGATTGAATCCAATAAATATGGGGCACTGGCTTATGCTAAACATACGGCCAACTGGGCGGTATTCACCACAGATATTGGCATGCGAGGCCAATCGAATATTCAAGGCGATGCAGGAGGTAAAAACAGTGGTAAATTTATTTACAAAAACTTCTTTGCAAATGATCTGTTTGTACATGCCAGCTGGGACCGAAACTCCCATATTATGGGCTTAGATATCGGTTATCAAACGGCAAATATTTATCCTTTTGTTCCCGATTCATATGGAATTTATGCCTCGGTCCATAATGGTCAACCCTCACTGAATAACGGCTTTAATAAAACCATTATCGGTAACGTTGATCTATCCAAAGATATCAAGTCAGATACCGACTTTCATCGTCACAGTGAACATTTACTCACCTACTCTCTTTCAGGTTATAAACAATTCGGGGGCAGTGGTCGTCTGGGGGCTGTGTTAGCCTATTCGGATCGAGCCAATCATGAAACCAGACAAGACGTCCGTGATCGAGGGTATACCACCGGGGGCTTAGGTTTCTCGGCTTCAGCGACTTATCAGTACTTTCCTAAAAATGTACACGGTTGGGGACCTGCGATGTCGATATCACACGATGATTTCAGTGACCAATTCACGCCACAAATTTACTACTGGTTCAAACCTCAGGTCCGAACTTGGATTGGCTATGTCTTCACGTCTCACGGTGAAGAAAGCACCCAGCTTGAATTCCAGATGGATTATTAAATAAGTGTTCCTAATACAAGGTCACAGAGGCCATTTCTGGGATAGAGCACAATAATAGGCCATTATTGAATCCTTTAAATTAATTCTTCTCCAATATCTCACACGTTATGGATCTACAACATCTGAGCCAGTCAAGGCTCAGATGCTACAAACGAATCACCCAAGGTGAACTAACGCCATTGGTACGGCGGAGCCACTGTCACCTCCTGAGCGGATGCCACACCATTCCAGTTATCATCCACCAGCCCATAGAAGGTATTGGCCGATTTATGTGCAGAATAATATTCCAAATCACCGAGTAAGTGAGCACTCCCATCGACGGTTGCGTTATTCACAAACCATCCCAGCGGATAGAAGGTAGCTTCAACGTGTGCATTGCTCCCCACATTGAACGAGGCCGGTCCGTGATACAAATCGCCTGCGACACCAATCAAACTCATTCCTCCGACTGTTCCACCATTGACGGTTCCACTGATAATCGTGGCATGATCTTCAATACGAGCATTGCCAGAGACGGATCCCCCCAACACTTTCGCATACGGCCCGACATATACACTACTTGGGGTTGAGGAGGTCGCACACCCACCGCCATTTGTGTGACGCACGGTACCACTTGGGCAAGCATCCAAATTGCCATCGCGGAATCCTTCCGGCCAGGCACCGCTGATCTCAACCATGTACGGATAACGATAGATCGATGGATAAGCTCGACCATCGGCCGGAGTATCCCAGGTGATTTTCTGGAATTGGGTCGGTGCCGCCAGCACCACCAGATACAACTCTTCACCATTATGATAGGCAAAATTCAGACTGCCATCAGAGCCACTTTGTAACGCGCTATAACGAGTCTGAGTCAGGTCATGACTGGTTGCAACCACCCCCCAACGCCAACCGGAATGAGCTTCAGATTGGATCACGCCTCGGAAAGTGATCGCTACGTTGCCACTACTTTGAGTCGGATACAGACGGACAATGTTGTATCCCCAACGCTGTGGTGCCCAGTGATACGGCGAAACAAAGCGATGGTTCTGCTGCCATTGTGAGTTCAGTGATTCTAATTGAGTTAACCGCAACCGGCGTTGAGTATGATTTCCCGGATCTTCATTGATGCGGCCATACGTCTGACGATAAAGCGGCCCCTCATCGGTCCCGTTCGGATCGACGTAATCCCAAGTGACGTTATGCATCGCCCAGAGGCCAAAGACATCATTGAGTTGAGAAATAGACCAACCTTGATTATTCATCAACTTATGCCACGGATCCCCGAGTCCTTGTCCCGGACTTTGAGCCGTCCACATCTGATTGACGACATCCATGCCATAGTTATCTTTAAGATATTCAAAGAACTGCCAGTTACAATATCGATCTCGGGTACTGCCATAATATAAGTGCGGCGCATTCGCGAGCATCACTGAACAGTGCAGATTATCCGGGAACACCTGATGCGCCATAAAATTAGCATGACTTTCATAAATCCAGCAGCCGGTCCCTCCACAATCAGGAAACGCTGGGGTGAGCGACTGGATCCCATGCGTAAATTCATGAGCGAGCCCCCATTGGTCCAAAGCAGCTCCCGGACCGACCCACATCCCCATAAATTGATGGCCATTTCGACTCCATCCCCCACCGTATAAGGGGAAATCATTGTCAAAATGGATCGCCGCTTTCCATTTCTGGGAACTATTGCAGTATGGTTCCTGAAAATTCACTTGGGACCCAAAATACACATTCCAGATCGATTCTAAGGTACTCGCCGCCTGTTGGGCTTGTGACATACTAATATTGGTGCCATCTTTCCAATAAATTGCAAAATGGTCACTTTCTAAACGTAGTGGCGCACCATTTTCTCCCGTCGCCCCGGGAGCCTGCCATTGCCCATAAACACATACGGCATGGGTATAAGCTGACGATAACAGCAGCGATAGCGTGATGAGTCCATATTTAATCGTGGACTTTAAACAGTTAAACATTATTAAAACTCCTTTTAATTCATTTGATTATTCTCAATTGAGACCGAGGAGCTCATACGAACGGAAGGTTTGATCAGACGATTTAACCGACAAATAGGCTGATCACTAGCGTGAGCAGTTGTACTTTAATTTATAATATAGTCAATAAATTTATACAGACGATCGAACTTTAAAAAATTAGAGGGGAAAATCCAAAAAGGGCCACTCAGTCTACCGTGAAAAATAAGAAGTGTTGGTACGGCTCACCAACAGACCAGCACCGATCTTGGAAAGGAATAAAACCGATTCATTTTTAGAAACTCATACTATGAATTAATTTGTTAATAACATGTTAATTTATTGTTTGTTTTATGTATCTTATTTCCACATATAGAGCAAGTAATTCAAAAGTAGATCAAATATTTCACTTTCTGAACTTCGTCCGGTCTAGGATCAGTTATGCTTCTAATATACAGTTGAATCATTGATACGCAGTTAGGAGAGATTATGGACGCTGCTATTTCCCATCTCAGGCTCGGGAAATTATCTGTCGTACCAAGCCCCAGTTTATGGTCTCTTCTGTCACACCCTATTTACATCCAACCTCATGCCTCATGGGGTCAACATCCGTTCAGGCTCTTTGACCGATCCTCTTAATCTATCCGCAGGATCACTCCACTCGAACCCCGAATAAGGCGATGCCTCATTTTACGATAAAAATGGAATAATACGATGAAAGAACAACTATTTTCTGAAGGTCTTACCTTGATGGGTCTTGGAATGGGATTTGTCTTTATCTTTTTATTTTTCCTAGTCTTTGTCACCCGACTGATGTCTAGCCTCGTCATGCGTTATGAAGCGCGCCACCCTAGCCCATCGCCCAAGCCGCATGCTGTAAGTTCAACGTCGTCATCCCCCCATCCCGAACCTGAATCGCAAGAGCTTGTTGCCGTTTTAACAGCGGCGGTTCATCAATATCGAAATACCCATGCGCAACATCATTCAAGAGGTTGATTTAATATGAGTACAAACCCAAAAAGCATCGGTATCACCGATGTGGTATTAAGAGATGCTCACCAGTCCCTATTTGCAACCCGGATGCGCCTTGATGATATGCTCCCGATTGCGGCTGACTTAGATGACATTGGTTTTTGGTCCCTGGAATGCTGGGGAGGAGCAACGTTTGACAGCTGCATCCGTTTTCTAGGCGAAAATCCTTGGGAACGGTTAAGAGAACTGAAAAAAGCGATGCCCAAAACACCGTTGCAGATGTTATTACGCGGCCAAAACTTATTAGGCTATCGTCATTATGCCGATGATGTCGTCGATGCCTTTGTTGAAACGGCCGTCTCAAACGGGATGGATATCTTCCGGGTATTCGATGCCCTCAATGATGTCCGAAATATGCGTCAGGCCATTCAGTCCGTAAAAAAAATGGGAGCCCATGCTCAGGGGACACTCTCCTATACCACCAGCCCGGTACATAACCTACAAACCTGGATCGATACCGCCCAACAACTCGCTGAAGCTGGCGTAAATTCGATTGCCATTAAAGATATGGCCGGGATCTTAACGCCTTCCAAAGCCTATGAACTCGTCAGTACTCTGAAAAAACAAGTCGATGTGCCGCTGCAACTTCATTGCCACTCGACCGCTGGTTTAGCGGATATGACCATGCTCAAAGCCATCGAAGCGGGGATTGACCGCGTAGATACCGCGATTTCATCCATGAGCGGGACCTACGGCCACCCAGCCACTGAATCGATTGTCGCAGCGCTCAAAGAAACGCCTTACGATACCGGTTTAGATATTATGAAGCTGGAAAAAATTGCGGCCTACTTTAGAGATGTGCGGAAAAAATATGCTGTATTCGAAGGCCAGCTACATGGAAGTGATTCTCGGATCTTAGTCGCGCAGGTCCCGGGAGGAATGCTCACCAACATGGAAAACCAGCTAAAACAACAAAATGCACTGGATAAACTAGATGCCGTGCTCGAAGAGATCCCCCGTGTCCGTAAAGATTTAGGCTATCCGCCGCTGGTCACGCCCACCTCTCAAATTGTCGGCACTCAGGCCGTTTTCAATATCATGATGGGGGAACGTTATAAAAATATCACGAAAGAAACCGCTGCTGTATTACGTGGTGAATATGGGAAAACCCCGCTTCCGGTCGATCCAGATTTACAAGCCAGAGTCACGACCGAACATCCAGCCATTACGGATCGTCCGGCAGATTTTCTCGCTCCGGAAATGGACCGATTGACAACAGAAGTTCAGGAACAAGCCAAAGAAAAAGGCATTATTCTTTCTTCCTCTGTGATTGAGGATGTATTAATTGTCGCCCTATTTAATCAGGTAGGTTGGAAATATCTGACCAACCGACATAATCCCGAAGCCTTCGAACCCAAACCAGAAGCCGCCGCAGTTGCACCTGAAAAAGAAGCGCCGCAAGAAGCACCGGTTCAACCCAATGGTCATGAAATTTATACCGTAACCGTCAACAATCATCAGTATGTCGTTGAAGTTGAAGAAGGAGGGGATATCACGCAATACCAGAAAGTAGAACCCAATCCCGTCGCTTCACAACCGCAAGCACCGGTAGAACAAGCCCCGATGGGTGATGTTCAGGGGGCCATGATGTCAGCACCACTTGCCGGCAATATTTGGAAAATTGAAACCCAAATTGGCCAACATGTGGAATCTGGCGATGTCCTTCTCATTCTTGAAGCGATGAAGATGGAAACGGAAATTCGAGCTGATCGGAGCGGAACCATTCAACGGATAGATATTCATGAAGGCGATGCCGTCGAAGCGGGTTCCCCATTGTTATTGATCGCTTAACGGAGAATGATATGGACAGTGTCATAGGTTTAATCCGTAACTTCGGGATCTTACATCTCAGTTTGGGGCAAGCGATGATGATTGTGATTGGCCTGGTATTGCTCTATTTGGCCATCGTCAAACGTTTCGAACCCTTGCTGTTAGTTCCCATCGGCTTCGGTGGAATTTTATCGAATCTTCCAGAGGCTGGGTTAGCTCTCTCCGCGATTGAAAATGCGCTGCATGCAGCCGATCCACAAGTTCTGCAACAATTTGCCGCCATTTTACATCTGGATCAGTTTTCAGCCAGTGCCATCAGGCAGGCGCTGATCTCGGCATCCCCTCAGCAAATGGCGGCATTAGAACTGGTTGCCGAGCAATTCCGCTACAGCAACGGGATGCTCTATCAGTTCTATGAACTGGCAATTGCTTCAGGATCCGGCCCTTTAATTATCTTTATGGGGGTTGGAGCACTCACTGACTTTGGTCCTCTGCTGGCCAATCCTAAGACCTTGCTGCTAGGAGCGGCAGCTCAATTTGGCATCTTTACTACGGTACTGGGGGCACTGGCGCTGAACAGTCTGGGGATTATTCAGTTCAATCTGGCGCAAGCGGCTTCCATTGGGATCATTGGTGGTGCCGATGGTCCAACGGCTATTTATGTCTCTAGTATGCTCTCGCCAGAATTACTGGGTGCAATTGCAGTAGCAGCATACTCATACATGGCACTGGTCCCGCTGATCCAACCTCCAATTATGAGAGCCCTCACCACGCGCGCCGAACGAGAAATCAAAATGCAGCAACTGCGAAAAGTCTCCAAACTGGAAAAAATCTGTTTTCCGCTGATGCTGTTGATTTTAGTAGCCATGCTGTTACCTTCAGCAACCCCACTGATCGGGATGTTTTGCTTTGGCAATCTGATGCGCGAATGTGGCGTGGTGGAACGCTTATCCAATACCACCCAAAATGCGCTGATTAACATTGTCACCATCTTTTTAGGATTAGCCGTGGGCTCAAAACTAATTGCAGAGCGGTTTCTGCAACCCCAAACCATTGGGATCCTGATTTTAGGTGTGATTGCATTCTGCGTCGGCACAGCCGCCGGCGTGTTAATGGCGAAACTGCTCAACCGTTTTTCCAAACAAAAAATGAATCCACTGATCGGCTCGGCTGGGGTTTCTGCAGTCCCGATGGCCGCGAGGGTTTCCAACAAAGTAGGGCTGGAAGCCAATCCTCAAAACTTTCTGCTGATGCATGCCATGGGGCCCAATGTCGCGGGTGTGATTGGCTCGGCTGTGGCCGCAGGGGTGATGATCAAGTACGTTCTGGGTTAGCACGTTCAGAGCGCGGGGACCAACCTCGCTATCCCCCATCGAGAAGAGTCTGGATCGTCCTCACGGCCCAGGCTCTTTCACGCTACTGGGTATCATTCGCCTCAATTTATTCATATAATGGGATAATACAATAGATATTTTGTCTATTTTTTAAGAAATCAGCCCATCGAGCTCAATATTAAGATGAACTTAATCGATTATTCTTGAGTCCAATGGTTATTTAGTTACTTCTTAATCTCTTAAAAAATATGAAATTATTAGTCATTGAAGATTCCGAACCTTTACGTCGTAGTATTGTCGTCGGATTAAGCCACCTGGGATTTACGTTAGATGATACCGGGGATGGTGCCGAAGGGCTCAGCATGGCTTTAAACGGACAATACGATGTCATCATCCTCGATTTGATGCTTCCGCATATGGATGGTATGGAAATTTTGAAGACCCTCCGGGCTCAATCGAATCAAACCCGCGTCATCATTTTATCGGCCAAAAATCATACGCAGGATCGCGTCGATGGTTTGCTGCGCGGCGCTGATGATTATCTGACCAAACCGTTTTCGTTTCAGGAATTACACGCCAGACTCTTAACAATTATGCGTCGAGGGGAGCTCAATTCTATCGATAATAGCATTCGCATTGGCGACTTTTGTATTAATCTGGAACACAAAACCTTTCTGTTTCAGGATCAGGTGCTGGAACTAACACCCAATGAATTTAAAATCGTTGAATACATTTTTAAATCTCAGGGTCGAGTGGTCAGTACCGAAATGATCAGTGAAGCCGTGGTCGGTAATTTTGATCATTTATCTAAAAATGCGATTGAAGCTCATTTATCTTCAATTCGCCGTAAAGTGCGCGCAGTCGATGGTAACTTACCCATTAAACATAAACGAGGATTCGGCTATATGGTGAGTCAGTAATGCTGCATTTTCGACATCAGGCCTCGATTCAACGGAATCTCATCAATTCAGTATCCATGGTATTCGGTTTGATCCTCTTAGCCGTATTTATTTCGGTAGATCAAAGTTTGGATGACTGGGTAGAACAACAGTTTGATCAAACCATGATTAACCGGGCTAATTATTTGAAAGGACAGATTAAAGTAGTCGACCACTCGGTTGTTTTTAACTTTAATCAGCAATTTTTGCCTCAATTTTCATCTAAAAAAGATGCCTATTTTTACCAACTATGGCAAAACGGAAAAACCATTGCCCGCTCCCCGTCACTCGAACAATACCCAGCTCAGAATCTGATCCTATATGACATTCCCTTAAGAAGTACCCGAGTGATCACGGTTCTTTTGCCTAATGGGGAAACCGGACGCGCTTCACTCTCTTATTTTATCCCAAGCCACATTGATCAACCCGATGAACAACCTGCTCCGGTCTATTTAACCGTATATCAAGCCACCGTTGGCTTAGATCGGTTAAAAATTATGGTCGATATTCTACTGATCAGCGCTTTTATTCTGGCCACTCTGATCATGCGCTATATTACCGTTTCGCTCATTAAACGCGGCCTATCCCCTCTGCAACAGTTAAACCAAGAGATTAAAGAGATTGCTGAGACCTCAGATACCAGTCAACTCTCCAGACAACTCAGTGAGCCCAAACGCAAAGTAGAAGAAATCGAACCGATTCGTAAAGAGCTCAACGCATTTATTCACAGTAACCGGCAACTCATCGAGAATGAAAAACGGATCACCGGTGATATTGCTCACGAACTCAAAACGCCCATCGCAGAACTTATTGCTCTGACTGAGATCTATATTCAGTACCCACAAGATGAACGGATTAGCAAAACCTACCAGCACGATATGCTCTCCATCGCCAATCGTATGAAAGGGATTGTTGAGAATTTGCTATTACTGCAACGAACGTCATCCCTCTCCATGAACAAACAGTTGGAATCCCTGTCTCTGGAATCGGTACTGGAACAGATCACCCGCGATTTATCATTTAAATATCCGGATATTGGCGATCGATTATCAATTGATTTAGACGGTCAGGATGAAATTGTTGCCGATCGATTCAGCATCGAAACGTTGCTGGTCAATCTGTTGGATAATGCGCTATTTTATAGCCCTGAACAGACCCTCATCACCATTCGCTGGAATGCCGATCATCAGCGACAACTGGAAGTCCGCAATCAAACAGCAACACCTTTAAGCCCACAAGATCTGGAACATATTGTACAGCCGCTGTTTCAGCTGGATACCTCCCGAACCCGCAGTGATCGCCATGGACTGGGTCTCTCCATTGTCAGTAACATTTGTCGGCAAAACGGTTATCAGTTTGATCTGAAGCATTCAACTGATCAAGAATTTGTCGCACGCGTTTATATTCCGCAAGGTCCTGAACTCCCTTCATCAGACTCGTTGCTATAAGCCGAGTTTTGTGAACTTTTTAACTTCACTTGAGAAACGTGAATCGCGCTACAAATGAGTATTAAAGTATCATACTGGTTGCTTTGTTCATTACTGCTGAAACACGTTTCTGGACAGAAACCATTTAGCATTTTTTACTGACAAAGCATTTTCATATTAGTAAAAGCCTGTGAAATAGTGATGTTTGTACACAAATGGAGTATAGTTTGTTAGAAAAGGCAAACGATGTGACTATACCAGCGAAAATGATACGGGGAGCCTAATGGCTCCCCGTATCATTGCGTCGTAACTATATAACCTAGTCCGCATACAATCGTGATCTTCAAGAATCCACGAGATAATTTATAGATACTATTCTCCAGATAACTGCTTCCAAACTTTCCGATAGTCATCACCTGACATTACTGCACCATTAGGTCTAAGTCTTGACCAATCATCAGAACTCAGAGTCCTGACATAGCTAGTAGCAACCGATGAAGACAACGCTATATTTGAGTCTCTGTACTGTTGCTTAAAATCAGCCCCTAAATTTTCAGCAATACTACGGGGAACGGAATTCATTCTCATCAGGACACCTTCATCTGTTCTGACACCATGATAAAGCATTGCTGGAAGGTTGTTCAGAACTCTAAGATCAGCCTCTGACAAACTATCGAAATCAATACCAGCTGTTGGCAGCTTACTTAATGCTGATAGACCCCAAGCACCATTATTCGCAAGGTCCCGATAAACAGCTTTACAAGCTTTAGACAAATTATTTGTTAGATCACCTTCATTAAAAAATCGAGCTGCAATCTCTTGAAGAGAAGCCCCGTCAACCCAAGCTTGAGTTATATCAGCTAATCGTTGATGACCAATACCATCACCACCGATTTCAGTTAAACTTTTTTGGAGTTGTGGTACTCGCATCATTATTCCCATCAAATCAGGTAACGCAGATCGCCTTCCTTCATTTCCAAACAAGCTACTTGGTTGCCAATCTTCGATTGTTAATTTGTTTTCAAGATTATTGAGTTCTAACAACGCAGTTCGAACCCCCTCCGGAGAAAAACCAGTTGAGTCCGCCAAAGCGGCATTTTCAGGATGCTCAGCAATTTGTCTAACATAACCTCGGGTAGCTTCAAGTAGAGCATCTGCTCGCTGCTGAGAATTCGCATCTGATTTAGCTCGCAGTGAGCTAAATCCATAGGTATTCCTCAAAAGTTGTTCCGCTTCAGCAATAACCTCGTCAAGATTACGTTTCTCATTCCATAAGTGTGCTATATAACTACGAAAATCGGCCCATTGCTCTTGGTGAATTACCGCTGAGAGATCATTTAAATCTCCAAGAGAATCAATTTCTTCAAGCATACTTACTAGACGCGAAAGGAGATCACCAGTAGCATCACGAACAAACTGTCTTATTTCATGAGGATTAGTTCCTGCTGCTATTCCAACCACACCAACGCTATCGTGGTCAATTCTTCCAGCTCGCCCAGCAAGATTCCAAAACTCACGAGACGACATTTTAACGCCATAAGGATACTTAGGACTTGCAAGAAAAACTGATGAAACTGGGAAATTTAATCCTTGAGCAATCGTTGTCGTTGCACACATGACTCTGACATGACCTTCTTCGGTTAGCCATTCAATAAGTGCTAGAGCTTCCGCAGGCAAACCAGCATGATGCACTACAACTCCTTTTTCTAGCATTCCTATAAGCTCAAAATCCGGACTAATTTCTGTACTTAGGAATCGTTGAACCAAAGCAATTTCCTCTGGAATCCTATCTAGAGGCTCAAGATCATTTGCTATTAATCTAGCAATACTCCACACATCAGGAATCTTTTGCGCAACAGCAATACTTGTTCCTCGTTTAGAAAAGACTTTGGCCATAGCAGCGGCCTGCTTTGATAAAGACTGGGCAGAGCTATAATTCAAACTTCGAATAGGTCTAATACCATCCACATAGTGTTGTCCACGAAGATGAATTGTCCTTTGAGTGGTTGTTAAAGTCTCAAATGTTAACTTCCAATTACCATTTCCTTCTGCGCGTTCCCTATTAAACAAACCAACAATTCTTTCGTTTGGTTGCCAAGCTGAAGTACTAAGACTAATACTCTTTCCTCTACCGGAACCAAGCCACTGTGCAAGTTCATTAGCATTTGGCACAAAAGGCATTAGCAACAAGAAGTTTGCTTTTGAAGCTTCTTGCTTAATGGTTGCCAACAGAAGCTCAATACGAAGGCCACGCTCTCTATCTTCTATGTTGTGTGCCTCATCCATTACTAATAGTGCTAATGGACGCTGAACCTTCCTATTGCGCATAACCAGTTGCAACTTCTCTGGCGTTGCAACTAATACCTGAAAAGCATCATCTTCACTTAAAAGTGCATTTTCAAAAGCATCTACTTCAATCGCTCCTGTAAGTTGTTCAACCTTGATGCCAATTGGCCCAAAGTCAGAACGCAATCTCCTAGTGATCTGCGAAACAAGTGCCCGTGTAGGTGCAACATATGCAATCCATCCTCCATCATCAGCAAACTGATTTAGTGCCTGAAGCATTCTAAATTGAGCTAATTGGGTTTTACCTCCAGATGTAGGCATATCTATCACAACAGCCCGACTTGCAGGATCAAGCAGATTTTGCTCTTGCAATGCAGCTCTCTGAGGTGGTAATAACTCAAACATACTTTTATGACGAATAACATGGTCAACAAACCTAGTCACTCTAGAGTTCACACTATGAGCAACCCACCAAAGAGAACCTTCGACCATTTTATGACTAGATACATGTAGCCAACGCAACAACATTTCTAACTTTGTATCAGAAGATATTTGTGCGGCTTTTAGAGCTGCTTCGAAATGCAGATCTAACTCTGATTCAATTGCTAATGGTTCTCCCTGAAGCATATATGTTGCAAGTCGTTCAGTTGCTTTAGCCCAATGATATAGGGAGATCAAACGAACCGCCTCACTTTGTTTGGTTGTACCTTGGGAGCTTTCTAAGAAAGCTCTTTCATGACTAGATTGATCATTACGAAGACCTACAATAATTTCCGAAATTTGATCTAAATCGTCCCAAGAGCGTTTTCGAAGCAAGCGAATCCATGCATCAAACAAACGATAAACTACTCGCTTGTTCCATTCAACATCAACAACAGATGGACTCTGAACTTCTTGCTCATGCTTTTCAAACCAACGTCTCAGATCTGTCCATCGGTCACCTGCATATGCCAACCCAGCCATGTGAAGGACATGAAATATACGCTGATCAGTATCTTCCGGAATAGGAAGTGCTCTCATTAAACTAAAAGCTTTATTGGCACCAGCTATCGCTATATTTTTGATATTTTTCTCTACAGACGAAGGACTAAGCAGCATAGGTAGTCCTTCAATAGCCGCCAGCTCATATGCAGAGGCGACTTCCTCAATAGATACATAATCAATATTTACAGGTTCACTAGTAAACAAACTACCCAAAGCACTATTTACCAGACTATCTTTTGCTGCATCAAACGCCGCTTTACGAGTTTCGCCATTGATAGACTGTACTGCCCAGTGAGTATCTACTGACTGCAACTGTTCAAATGATAAGGTCATACATTGTCCTCACCATTCATTGCTGATTGTGCTAGTGTCGGCAAATTTAAGATATTACCAGTAGGAATATGTATCGCATGCAGCTCTATATTCGTTGCTACGGGACAGTTGTTGGCAAGAGCACTGGCTTTTCCACGAAGATCTGTCTCTTGAGGCGTAGTATCACGAATAAGTACACCATACACAGCTATATCCGTACCACTTGACTGAAAATAACGTTTAGCTGCACTTTGAAATTTGCATTGCCAAGGTTTACCTATGGCATGCCGTCCTAAATATTTCACTAGATCTATCTTTACTCTCTTATCATCACGTAAACCAAACAATTGGTTTCCTAGACTAGTCATAACACTTGGCGGTGAGCTTTGAGAATAAGATGTCTTAACTTCGCCAAAACTAAAACGATAAGGTAGCTCTTGATCATTAACTCGTTGAAGTCCTGTTAAGTCGCATCCCGCAGGGCTTGCATTAGAATTTTTTAGATCTCTGGATGTTGGCCATGGATATTCACATCCTCCGCGTTCTGAGACAAAAGCTTCTGCAATTGCTTCTCCAACCAACCAGTCTTCAAACTCATAATCTTCAGCAAGTACTTGCGCTAATTCGGCATGTTCAAAATCTGTAGTAATAAGACCAGCAAGTAATCCTTGGAGTTCTTCTTGACCAGTCGTATCCCGCAAAATAGTTTTCACTGGACCAGAAAGAATCAGGTCTAGTTGATGAGCTGTATAGGAAATGCCATAAGCAACAACTGGAGGTGTACTGACATCATATTCTAGAGTATAAGCAGGCATAGCCATCACTAGATATCCTGCTTACAAGAACAAGAGAAAACTATTTTATTCAAAGTATTACCCTTACATTATCTACGTACTGTTAAGTAACCCATGATAAACTCAATATATGTTACCATTTCATATTGATCAAAACTGAATCCAGCAGTAGCACACGACACCTTTACACCAAAAACTATTTAAAAATAGGCGTATCTACTTACCAGCGCTGATTAAATACATCACCTATCATATTTTCTAAGTTAAATTTTACGAGATTAATAACATAAACCCAAGTTCAAAAAGTCATGCAAGGTATCAGATAGAGCGCCAAATCAAAGAAATAATTACATATAAATCTGGTAAGGCCTGAAATTTATCGATACAGTAGGATTACAAAAAGTAAGTTTTTACACCACTTTAACCGCCATATTGATAGATTTAACTAAAACACAATGGGGCAAAACCGTCTTAGAAACGGCAGCGTACCGATGCGATCGCTGCCATTTTAGGATGATACTTTAACACTCAGTATGAGACTTTGTTACTCTCCCACGATGCTCAGCCCCTCGAGTGAGGGGTGATTTACCTTAAGCGGGATCAGTTATGCCTGAATATAATTCAGGATCCCTTCTGCCGCATGACGGCCATCCGCTAAGGCCGTTACCACTAAATCAGCCCCGCGCACCGCATCACCACCGGCAAAAATTTTCGGATTAGAAGTCTGATAACTGTATCGGCTATCCACTCGGGCATCAATGTTATGCCAACGCCCCAGTTGAACCCCCTGTTCCACCAGCCAAGGCATTTCATGGTTTAAGAAACCAAAGGCAACAATCACCGCATCGGCAGGCATTACAAACTCCGAACCTTCAATCGGTTCTGGTCGACGCCGACCATCAGCACCCGGTTCACCTAACTGCGTCCGTAACATCCGGATCCCACTGACAGCCCCGGTTTCATCCAGCTCAATATTGATAGGTTGTACATAAAATTCAAATTCAACCCCTTCCTCTTTCGCATTCTTAACTTCTTTGCGAGAGCCCGGCATATTGGCTTCATCCCGGCGATAAGCACAAGTAACTCGGGTGGCTCCCTGACGAATCGCGGTACGCACACAATCCATCGCGGTATCACCACCGCCCAGAACCACCACCTGTTGACCCGATAAATTAATATAAGGCTCTTTCGGATCTTCCGGCAGGTTCATCAGAGAACGCGTATTGGCCATCAAATAAGGCAGCGCTTCAAATACCCCCGGAGCATCTTCATTCGCCAGACCGGCCGCCATTGGTTTATATGTTCCAACCCCGACAAATACCGCATCATATTCTGACAACAAATCAGATAACTGAACGTCTGTTCCGACGTCACACCCCAGACGGAATTCGATCCCCATCTCGGTGAAAATCTCCCGGCGCCGAGCCAGAACCGATTTATCCAACTTGAAGGATGGGATCCCAAATGTCAGCAAGCCACCGATTTCAGCATGGCGATCAAACACCACCGGTTTCACACCATGTCGGATCAAGACATCGGCACAAGCTAATCCAGCTGGACCGGCACCAATAATGGCGACCCGTCGATCCGTCATCATGACCCCACTCAGATCAGGTTTCCAACCTTTAGCAAAAGCCTGCTCTGAAATAAAACGTTCAATATTTCCAATGGTCACGGAACCTGATTTTTCTTTTAAGGTACATCCGCTTTCACATAACCGATCTTGAGGACAAATCCGCCCGGTAATTTCAGGCATACAGTTGGTCTGGTGTGATAATTCAACCGCCTCATCAATCCGCCCTTCCTGAACTAAACGGATCCATTGTGGAATATGGTTGTGCAGTGGACATTTCCACTCACAAATACTGTGCTCACCACAGGTTAAACAACGCCCACTCTGGCTATCGGCTCGTTTTTCATCGAAGGTGATATACAGTTCATCAAAACCTTTTTTACGAAGCTCCAGATCAATCTTATCCGGATCCTGACGGGATGAAGAGTGTTCCAGTAAAGTCACTTTATTAATTCGATGTGCGCTTGGCGCCGCAGTATCAACAACCGGTTCACTCTGGGTATGCCAAGGCAACGCCGACTGCAAGGCATTATTGCGACGTTTTTCAGCAGCGCTATCCGACAGCATCTGCTCGGTCATCAGTGACAAGGCCTGATTAGGGCAGTTTTCAACACAAGCCGGGCCACCCTCACGATCCACGCATAAATCACATTTGAGCGCCATCGCCTTCACCTGATGCTCAGCAATCGGCCGAGTCACCACTTCAATTGCCCCGAAGGGACAGTTGACCTCACATGCTTTACACCCGATACATCGCTGCTGATCAATATGGATCCCATCATCCAGCCGTTGGATGGCACCATTTGGACACCCCTGTAAACAAGGAGCATCCTCACAATGGTGACATGTAATCGCCGTATTAATTTGCTCAGATTTAATCACATGAATACGAGGAAAAAACTGATCCGCAGTTAATACATGTTGACCATCGTTATGTGCCATGACACAGGCAACTTCACAGGCATGACACCCCAAACATTGCTTTGGATTTACAATTATAAATTGATTCATATTGAGTCTTTTTTCTAAGCCGAGACAAGCTCCCAACAGATCATCGAAATCATATCAACACAAGAGGCACAGTGCCGATACAATAGATCGAGATGAGTTTTGTCTTAATAATGAAGAATTATCTTATTTATTGTTATTTATTAGGTAGTTGCAATCGCTTTGAAATGATATATACAACATACCTTTCATGAATTACGCCATCAACATGACATAGAAAAGAGGGGTTGTCGCTTATCTTATGTGACATTTTAAAGTTCGGTTGATCTGAATCAAGATGCACCGAAAAAACAAATTTGGGGGGAAACACTATAAATACCAATTATTTATAGCATAATACACTATTACTAATCCTCTTGATGCCTCGATCGACTTCTCTGTCCCGGGTTCACAGGGATTCACCAGTCAGAATACGCTCGCTCATGCGCCACGCCAAACGCAGAGGCTCAAAGCTCCGAAGCCTTCATAATCGCCAATTTATGAATAAAATCACTTGCTTCTATATCGCAATTTTATCATTTTAAGAATATTGCCTGCTGTGATAACTTGGCGCTCATTCAACAGAATAATCGGGATGGATAACTCATCAATGATGCTGCGTAAAAATTTCGCCGACTTATTATCCTTTCAAGTCGTCGCTCGTGAAAAGAATTTTACTCGAGCTGCCGCTCAACTCCGGCTCTCTCAGTCAGCTCTGAGTCACTCGATTCGAGCCCTAGAGGAACGGATCGGAGTCCGTCTACTAAATCGAACCACTCGTCGGGTTTCTCTCACGTTGGCCGGGGAGCAGCTATTAAAAACTTTAGATCCCCATCTGGCTGAAATTGAAAATACGATCCAACAAATCGGTGCGAATCAGAACAGCCCTCGAGGATTAATTCGGCTCAGTACCACCGATCATGCCGCCAATACCGTACTATTGCCCAGACTGGCTCCGTTTATGCGCAAATATCCGGATATTCACATTGAAATCAATGTGCAGAACCGTTTTATCGATATTGTTTCAGAACGTTTTGATGCCGGGATCCGCTTTGGTGATGATATTGCTCAAGATATGGTTGCGGTCAAACTCACCGGTGACATGCGCATGGCACTGGTCGGATCACCTGAATATTTTAAACATCAACCGGAACCTAAAACCCCTTATGATCTCTCGGAACATTCCTGTATCAACCTGCGATTGATGTCGACTGGCAGTTTGTATAATTGGGAATTTAAAAAAGATAACCATGAATTCAGTGTTCCGGTCAACGGCGCTTTTACAGCCAACACCTCACAGCTGATTATTAATGCGGCCCTCAATGGTGTGGGGCTCGCTTATGTTCCGGAAGATTTAATCATGGACGATATTCAAACTGGGAAATTAGTCCACGTTCTCGAAGATTGGAGCCCCTATTTCCCAGGCTATTATCTCTATTATCCCAGCCGTCGCCAGCACAATACGGCCTTTTTGCTACTGCTGGAAGCCTTGCGTCATCATGAATAGTTTCCTTCCCCTTTCATCTTGCTGAGCAGAAAGGGGAACGATAAATTCAGGCATTCATTTGCGGGACACCCACCGAATCTCGCACAATCAATTCACCTTCAATCGCCTGCGTAGTTGCAGCCGGTGGCTCCCCTAGCAGATGTAATATAGCCTGTTCGACCATCGCCCGAATCGGCACATTCACTGTCGTCAATGACGGATAGCTATATCGGCTCATGGTACTGTTATCAAAACCAGCAATGGAGACATCTTCCGGGATCCGCAGCTTGGCTTCACGCAGTGCCCTCATCGCTCCGGTCGCCATATCATCATTACCCGCTAAAATGACTGTAAAAGGTACGTTTCGGGAGAGTAGCGTCTTGCCAGCCAAATAACCACTTTCGGTTGACCAGTCTCCGGGCACAATCAACTGTTCATCCGGTTCAATACCATATTCCTTTAATTTATCCAGATAAGCACTAAATCGAGCTTGGCCACTGGGCGAATGCGCTCGCCCCTGGATAAAGGCAATGCGCCGATGCCCTTGACTCAAGATATAGTCCATCATCGCCTGAGCACTTTGATAATGATCCATCACCACATAGTCGGAGTCGTTCCCGGGAAGTTGCCGATTAATCACCACAATCGGGGTTTGATTCTTGGCAATGATTTCTGCGAGCTCATCACCAGAGAGATATTCGGGATAAATTAAAATCCCGGCACAACGCATATCCAGCAAAAAATCGATGGCTCGACGCTCATCATCAGCACTATGCTTGCCATCGGCTAACATTAACTGATGCTGATACGTTTCACTGAAAGACGCCGCCGCATACACAAATGATGAAAAATAAGGGCCATTATATAAACCGTTGGTCATAATGAGTCCCAGCAGATTCGTTTTCTGAGTGGCCATCTGCCGAGCCAATAAATTAGGTCGATAACCGGTTTCTTCAATCGCTCGATAAACCAGCTCTTTCACTGCATCACTGACGATATTTTTACCGTTGAGCACTCGTGATACCGTTGCCTTTGAAACGCCCGCTTTTTTTGCCACATCAAGCATTGTGATCATGGTTGTCATCTGACCTTATCATTCCTATCAATCACAGAGCCGGATTAAAATCCGGCTCTGATATTATTTATTCAAGCTGTTCGCCATTTGAGGCGATTACATTTTTATACCAGTAAAAGGATTTCTTCCGGGAACGACGCAGAGTCCCGCTGCCATCATCATGTTTATCAACATAGATGAATCCATAGCGCTTACGCATCTCTCCGGTTGTAAATGACACCAAATCGATACATCCCCACGGGGTATACCCGATTAAATCGACGCCATCAACCGTCACCGCCTGTTTCATCTGCTCAATATGAGCCTTCAGATAGTCAATCCGGTAATCATCTTCACAATACCCGTTTTCATCGACTTTATCCAAAGCACCCAAGCCATTTTCAACAATAAACAGAGGAACTTCGTAACGTTCCCATAATGTTGCCAGAGAATAACGCAATCCTACCGGATCAATTTGCCATCCCCAATCCGATGCCGGCACATGTGGATTTTTCACTGAAAATTCACTGCTACCATCCATCAGATTTGCATTCGAGTGATGAGCGTCAGCCTTCACGGTATTTGACATATAATAACTCAAGCCCATGTAATCAGCTTTCCCGGCGGCCAAGATCAGCTCGTCATCGGCCTCCATTTTTATATGATACCCCTTAAGCGCCCACTCTTTTTTGGCATAACTCGGATAATGCCCTTTGACCATCACATCTGAAAAGTAGTAACGATCACGCATGGCCATCTGTGCCAACATAATATCATCTGGATTGGACGAATAAGGATATACCGGCACCATTGCGCACATACAACCTATTTTAAGTTCCGGATCCAGTGCATGCGCCTGTTGCACCACCTGCGCACTCGCCACAAACTGATGATGAACCGCCTGATACATGGCTTCTTCCGGATGCGGCTGTTGAGAAAATTTCACACCAGAACACAACCAACCAAAAATATCGGTGGCAACATTTTTCTGATTATTAATTTCGTTAAAGGTCATCCAGTATTTAACTTTATGTCGATAGCGGGCTATCACTGTCATTGAAAATTTCACAAAAAAATCAATGAGTTTTCGATCCATCCAGCCATTGTAGGCTGTAGCCAGATGCAGTGGCATTTCAAAATGGCTCAGTGTAATCACCGGCTCAATGCCATACTTTAGAAGTTCATCGAACAGATCGTCATAGTATTTCAAGCCCGCTTCGTTGGGCTGATCTTCATCGCCATTCGGGAAAATACGAGTCCAGGCAATACTGGTGCGAAAACATTTAAATCCCATTTCCGCCATCAGTCGAATATCTTCTTTATAGCGGCTATAAAAATCAATGGCCTCATGGTTCGGGTAAAAAGCATCCGGTTGGATCCCGTCCGTGATGGTTCGTTGCTGACCATGAGCCCCTGCCGTTACCACATCGACGACACTGATACCTTTTCCCTCTTTATCCCAGCCACCTTCCAGCTGGTGGGCGGCAACAGCGCCCCCCCATAGAAAATTCTCAGGAAATGAACTGCTCATTTAATTTCCTCTTTGTTAATGTGAAAGTTGTAAAACAGGTTGACCCAATGTGATGTTCTGCGCATCCGTCATCGGATTGAGCGTAAATTCATCACTATTGACCACTAAAAATGGGGTCGTTAAGTCATATCCTGACTGCTGAATTTTATCTTTTTCAAAATAAATCAATGGATCACCTGTTTTCACGCGATCGCCTTCGTGAACAACAGTGTTAAAATATTGACCTTTCAAATTTACCGTATCTAATCCGACATGGATCAAAAGTTCGGCCCCATTATCACTGGTTAATCCAACGGCATGCTGTGAATCAATAACCGAAGAAACAACCGCATCGCAAGGGGATTTCACGACCCCATCGTTTGGTGTAAAAGCAACACCATCCCCCAGCATTTTCTGAGAAAACATCTCATCATGGACCTGATCTAACGCCATTAATGAACCATTGACCGGACTGACTAAAGTTAATACCGCCGTTGCATGAGAACCTTGTGACTCAGGTGTCGCCGCAGATTCAACGCTATCTTCTTCGGGTTGCGGATCATCAAATCCCACCCAATACACCAGAATGATGGTCACCACAATCGCCACGATCGAGCCTGCTATTTCACCGATAAATGAACTGGGATTTTCAGCACTAATCGCATTCACCGTTGTTAAAATACTCGGAAGCCCGGCATACACATAATAATAGCTGCCAAATAAACTCACGACGACCGCACCGACCGCCCCACCGATACAACCGCAGACAAATGGTTTTTTCAGTCGTAAGGTCACCCCATAGATGGCCGGTTCAGTAATTCCGAAGACCCCGGTTAGCCCGGCAGAAAAACAAGTGGTTTTAAAGAGCTTGTTCCGACTGCGAAATCCACAGGCAAAGGCCGCCGCCATTTGTCCGATAACCGCAACAGTCTGAAAAGCCTGAAACGAATCATGACCGTAAACCTGGAAATTGGCAAACACCACTGGCGTGATCCCCCAGTGAACGCCAAAAATCACGATAATTTGCCAAACGCCGCCAATAACCGCAGCCGCCAATGGCGGAAATAAGGCATACAGCCAGTTGTATCCTTGCGCAATCCAGGTAGCAATTTCTGTAGTTACCGGACCAATCACGACCAGTGTCAACGGCACCATAATGGCCACACAGATCAACGGGGTAAATAAAGCTTTAACGACATCCGGTAAAATTCGTTCAACCCAGCGTTCAACCCAAGATAACCCCCAAACTAAAAATATCGGTGGTAATACCGATGAGGTATAAACCACTTTAGATAACGGTAATCCAGCAAAGGTGATCGATTGTCCCTGTGCAATCTCAGCCGCCATCTTGGCCCACTCTGGATTAATCAGTGCACAACAGCAAAAAACCGAAATAAATGGATTACATTTAAAATGTTTGGCTGCGGTAATCCCGATAAATACCGGGAGGAAACTAAAGGGGGTCCATGAAATAAAATTAAGAACATTAAAGGCCCCGGTATGTATAAATTCCGGGAAAGCCAGTTTCGACAGAATTAAAATCCCCTGTAGGATCCCAGCGGCCGCCAAAATATAAATGACCGGCGCAAAAATGCCTGCCATCGCCGCAATCAATGAATCCAGAATCCCTTTTTTTGCGACATTGGCACTGGCCATCAAACTCACATTGACCAATCCAGATATGGCCTCATAAACATCACCGACATGAGTTCCAATAACAACCTGAAATTGTCCACCTGCCAAAATAACTGTAATCACGCCCGGCAATTTTTTAATCCGTTCAACAGCCGTGTCCGGGCACGTTTTAAGCTCTAACCGAAGCCGGGTCGCACAACGGTTAATACTGACTAAATTAGCTTCTCCTCCTACCTCCTGGAGAATATCCTGTGCTAACTTCGAATAATCTCTTATTTTCGCCATGATGCCCTCTTTATTCGAATAAGTTTATGAAACCGATTTCAAACATGAATTTGAACCCATCGCTTTGCAACCGGTTTCAAATAGAGGTGTGCGACTGATCGCTATTTGATGAAGTTATTTGTAAGAAATGAGCGGCAAGATCACAGAATGTGATAAGCCTTAAAAACCATCCTGATAGGATCAAGCAAAGGTCATATCCGATGCCATTTATCCGGAGCACCCAGCGTCTTTGGGATGCGAAAAGCCATAGCTCTCGATACAAAATTACCGGCTGCGGGCCACCCCTGAAAATCGTGATCACGCAGCATCGATGCAGCGTCGTCATCTTTCTGGAGCTACCATTGGGACTCATGAGTTCTCGCTATAATTCATAACTTTTTATTACAACTCATTCCGTTGCATTACTTTAAATAAAACATTTATTCTACAAATAATAACCTGTTGCAAACATCGTCATACAAAATACAACCGTTACAGTTAATATAGGTGGGTTTAAGCTATCGCAAGCTACCTCATCGCCTTAATGATCCATATAACGCTAACGCGCGAAGATGACGGAAGCGAGAGCCAGCTCAAGTATTTAACAAGTTATTTATAAGATAATCACATATATTTAAAGACTTCTTGTATGTGCTCTATGTTCAGTGGTTGAGCATCTGATTCTGAACTATGTTTTCATCCCAATTACGGCCTGAAAGCATGATCTCAACTGTCTGAATAGGCCTTAGGAGTAAAGCTGAAAGTTAGCGGTGGTGAATCCGATAGAATTGCAGTGTTTGGCCACATTTATCTGCACATGGCCGACATGTTATAGCTGCTTCTCCCCTTTCACTTTCTGTCTGACTGCTGTTTATAACGATGGATGAAAGATTATCTCAGGTAATCACCGCATCCTAACAATAACGAGATAGATAAAGGAGAATGCCATGGCTTACGCCACTACCAATCCTTATACAGGGGAACTCATTAAAACGTTTCCGGATGCAACTGATGAAGAAGTCAGTCAGGCATTGGAAACCGGGCATGCCGCTTTTCTCGAATGGAAAACGACTAGTTTTGAAACCCGTCGGACAATTCTTCAAAAAGCCGCCGACTTGCTTCGTCAGGATTCCACCAAATACGCAAAATTACTCACTCTCGAAATGGGTAAACTCTTAGCTGAAGCCGAAGGTGAAGTTGAACTCTCCGCTAAAATTCTCGAATACTACGTCCAGAATGCCGAAAAACTTTTAGCACCGGAACCCCTTCCTGTTGAAGATCCAGCCGAAGGCCAAGCCGAACTCGTCCATGAACCGTTAGGGATCATTCTGGCCATTGAACCTTGGAACTTCCCATTTTATCAAATCGCCCGTATTCTGGCGCCCCAACTATCGGCCGGAAACGTATTGCTCCTTAAACACGCTTCGAACGTTCCCCAATGTGCCCATGCATTTGAACAACTAATGCTAGATGCCGGGTTACCGAAAGGTTGCTTTAAAAATCTGTACGCGACTCGTTCTCAAATCGAAATGATCCTGAATGACCGCCGGGTACACGGTGTGGCCCTGACCGGTTCAGAAGGCGCTGGGGCGATTGTCGCATCGCAAGCCGCCAAAGCGCTGAAAAAATCCACTATGGAACTGGGTGGCGCCGATGCATTTGTGATCCTAAAAGATGCCGATCTTCCCAAAACGACCCAGTGGGCTGTTTTTGGTCGTCACTGGAACGGCGGACAGGTCTGCGTTTCCTCAAAACGAATGATTGTCGTAGACGATGTTTATGATGAATTTTTAAAAGGTTATCAAGAAGGTGTAGCGGCTTTGAAAATCGGCGATCCGATGGATCCAGCCACTACTCTGGCGCCACTTTCATCCAAAGGGGCTGCTGATGAAGTGCGTCATCAGATTCAAGAAGCGGTCGCCCATGGTGCAACCGCAACTGAAGTTGGCCCGAAAGTTCCTGAAGATACCGCGTTCGTTCAGCCAACTATTCTGACTGGCTTAACACCAGATAATCCAGCCTACTACTGGGAATTCTTCGGTCCAGTATCCTTAATCTTTAAAGCCAAAGATGAAGCAGAAGCCATTGCCATAGCGAATGATTCTCCATTTGGTCTGGGGGGGTCCGTTTTCACTCAGGATCTGAAACATGGTAAAGAAGTCGCACAGCAAATTTCAACCGGGATGGTTTTCGTCAACCACCCAACCATGGTGAAAGCCGATTTGCCATTTGGTGGTATTCGCCGCTCCGGTTATGGCCGGGAGTTACTGGGCTTAGGCCTGAAAGAGTTTGTAAACCACAAACTGATCGACGTCGTTGATATCGATGCTCCATTCTAATGCTCCTAAATGATTCACCGATCAAAAGAGCCGCTGTTGCGGCTCTTTTCTTTGATAGATACCCGCATTGCAAGCAGGATAGATGCGGCCTTTAGCTCAGGCCATTGTGGTCCCCTCTTTTTCAGCATGGGCGACATAAACAGAATCTTCCAATGCGGCAATCGTATGCACCTTATCCTGAGGAATTTTTAATTTTTGTCCGGCCTGTAGTTGCTTGCGATTAATCGCTAATGTTCCCTGTAAGACTTCTATTTTTTCCCATCCCGGATGCGAGTGTGCCGGTAAAGCACACGCTTTAGCCATTTTGACAACATAGACCGCTTGAGCAATATCCTGCCGATGGATCACACTGAAAAAAATGCCTTCAAACTGGCTGGGTTGCCAGTGATCAATTTTAGAAAGATCAATCTGCATCAAACCTCCCTCCCCTCATAACGCCTCTCAAGACTGCGGATCAAGATCACCCAGTCTTTTATCATTCTCTTGTAAAGACAATACGCTATCGAGGAAGGCGGCGTCCATTCCAATCAATAGCTCCATCGCAACATTTTGCCGCGATGGAGCCTCATGAATAGATGAATACTGAACATTATCAAGACGAAGAACAGCTATTTAGTTCTTCCGACACCGAGAGAAGATGTCCTGCGCTGGTCGATATACCGATGTTTGCACATCCATAATCCCCAGTAACGAATCAAAGATGTTGTCTTGGCTCTGTCCACCTTCATCTGCAACTGATTTAAGACAACTACGATTTAATTGCTTCGCTTGGATCAAGCCATCAGAAAACCACATCATTAAAGGAACATGAGTTTGATACTTCGGCGCAAACCGGTAAGGTGCGCCATGCAGGAATAACCCATCTTCGCCTAATGACTCGCCATGATCGGATATATAAATCACGCCAACATTATAGTGATCTTGCAGCGATTTAAGCTTTTCAATCACCTGATTAAACACATAATCGGTATAGCGCAGCGTATTATCATAAGTATTCACGATCTCTTGAACCGAACAGTTTTCAATATCGGCTCGCTGACAATCCGGCTGGAAATGCGCCATTGACTTCGGATAACGCTGGAAATAAGTGGGACCATGACTGCCGATTAAATGTAGAAAAATAGCCCGGTTTCCCTTCATGGCATTAATTTCCTGATCCAAATCCGTCAACAGTGCCATATCATAACAGGTACGTCCATTACACAGAGGGTTACTCTTATCCACCGTTAATTCAACTTTCTGGATCCCTTGGGCCACATGTTTATCCCCCCCGTCATTTTCTTTCCAGAGGAGATCGATGCCAGCACGCTTCATAATATCGATCGCATTATCCTGATGATCGGCCAAATCTCGATCAAACTTCGTACGATTCATATGTGAGAACATACACGGAACCGAAATAGCCGTCGCCGTTCCGCAACTCGCTACATTTTTAAAGTTATAGGTCGACTGGCCCTGCGAATAAGGCGTGGTATTCCGTGCATAACCATTAAACGAAAAATTCTGAGCCCGCGCAGTTTCCCCCACCATAAAAATCAATACGGTTGGTTTTTGCTGTGCCAGTTGCAATGCTGCGGTAGATTGATGCGCGTCTTCTCCCAAAAATTGATAAGGAATCGGCGCCGAAAAATATTCTTTTCTCAGATAACGATAGCTATTGTGAATAAACGCTGTGGGTACAATCCGATCCGCAATAAAGCGATTATTACGCACAACCGAGGCGTAATCCTGATAAAAGAAGAAAGCAATCACCAGAATACCTACGACAGAAGCCGCAACATAAATGATTTTTTTCAGACAGAAAATAATGATCGATTCCCGCTTGATCGGCCACACCGCCAATAGATAAGCCGGAAGGATCCCCAGCAGCAAGAACCAGATAAACGAATAGGCGCTAAAATAAGACGAAGCTTCGCTGCTGTTAGTTTCAAACAGGTTACGGATCATCGACTTATCAAAGATGATGCCATAGTTAAACTCAGCGTAACTCAGCAAACTAGAAACAATCAGGATCAGAATAAAAAACGGTTTAATTAAATAAGGCCAGCTCAACACATTAAATAATATATTGAGTGCCAATATAAAGAATATCGGAACGGAAATAGCAAACCCAATACTAAAATTATCCAGGCTGGATAATATTTTATGGAGATCACTATAGACCGGGACATTCAAAATTAAAGAGAAAAATGTGGCTAACACCAATGTCATATTGGCATTAGATAACCGAAATCGTGCTAATAATTTCATCGTACGACCAGAATCAAAACCCAGGTAAGAATAGCCAGACAGATCGCAACCAACACCGCTGCTGACCCTAAATCTTTCGCTAAACCGCTTAACTCATGCCAATCCGGACCGATGCGATCCACCACAGCCTCAATCGCTGAATTTAGGAGCTCACAAATGATGACGCCCACCAAACTAGATATCATTAAAATCTGTTCCACCACAGTAACGGGCAGAAAAAAAGAAATAATAATCAATGGGATAGCGACCATCACCTCCTGACGAAAAGCAGCCTCATTTTTCCAGGCAAAACGAAATCCCTGAATTGAATAACGGGTTGCATAAATAATTCGGCTCACGCCAGTTCGCGTATGTGCTTGGTGCATAGCTACCTCCTTAACTTAAGCTATGGATCCTTGGCTCAATAAAACGATGGCAAGTTGTTGATTATTCTCTTCATCATAACAACCGCCATAGTTAGCCCCATATCGTAATAAACAACTCTTAAGATAAACTTAAGAAACAGCCCTAAATAAAAGATAGTTTAAAAAAATATGACAGGACATAAATTTGATAAAAAATTTTTAAGAATATGCTTTTTAAACAACATGTTATTTATACATGTTTAAATGGAATATGAGAGATTCCGTAGTCGATTGATGCCAAAATGAAAGTAAATTATTAGATTTATTTTTAATTTGGAACTTAAGTCGATTTTTTACTCAGAGTCACTAGGAACATGTTTTGCTGAACGATATCAAATGGCAACAGTTCAACCTGTCCGTGATGTAATTTAGCAATATCCCGGGTAATGGACATCCCCAACCCGGCCCCGTCTCCCCGGCTGGGTTGTGCTCGATAAAAATTGTTAAAGATCTGCAGTCGTACCGACTCCGGGATGGCTGGGCCAGTATCACTCACCCGAACCTCATAAGCAGCACCGATATCCCGGATATCAACCCGGATTTCACTGCCCATTCCCGAATAACGAATGGCATTATCAATGAGATTTGAAAACAAAACCTCCAGTAACGTCAAATCCCCTTCCATCCGTGACGATTCACTTTGTAAAACCAGTTCCTGCTGATTTTTTAATGCCACCGGAACCAAATACGCCATCACCTGTTGGACAACCTGCTGTAAATCCAGCGACCGATAATCCACCGAGCGAATGCCTTCAACCTTAGCCAACATCAATAATTGTTGAATTAACCGATCTGAACGCTCGATTCCTTGCAAAATATTTTGTAAATCATGTTGCAGTTCTTCCGGGGTACGACTGGACAAAGCATTTTCGGCATTGACCCGAAGAATCGTCAATGGCGTTTTCAGTTCATGTGCCGCCATCCGAGTGAAACGGCGCTCTCGCTGCCAAGCTTCGTTTAAACGATTCAGCAGTTGATTTAAAGTATCGACTAACGGTGCCAGTTCAAGTGTCGATTCACGGACCGTGACCTCATTGAGCTGATTGATATTCAATCCCCCAATCCGCTGCTGCAATTCACTGATCGGACGAAAATAACGATTAATTAAAACGATAAAAAATAGCGCTAATAGCGGGATCAACAAAAACATCGGTAATGTTGTGGAAATCGCCAGCTTATGCATCATGTCCTGACGGATCTCCTGCTTTTCAGCCACAATAATGGTGTCATTCTGGGCCAATGTCACCAAGGGAGCATGATAAAGGAAATAACGCCACCGCTCTCCATTTAGCTTAAAGTAGCCAAATCCAGACTGATGAATATGATCCAAAACCGGTTTAATCTGATAGTGAGAGTTCCACATCAGTTGCCCGTTCCGGTAAAACTGAACCAGCAAGTTGAGTTCATAGGGGTGACCCAGCCCAGTCAGACGATCATCACTCACTCGGGACTGCTGTGTCAGCTCATCCATCCAGTGATTCAAACGGCCCTGTAATTTTTGGCGCTGTTCTTCGGTCATATCCGGTAATGTCAGCAATAATTGCTTCGCCGAACGCCCCAAACGCGCATCATAAACTTCCATAATTTCATGGCGCGCTTCGAAGTAGCTAAAGACCAATGAAATCATCAGCAATGAAGTTGTCACCGCAACGACTGAAATAATCAGCCGCCGTTTGATAGAATAGATTTTACTGGGGTGATTTTTCAATAAGATAGCCGACTCCCCGAATATTCTTAATCGGAAAACCATTCAGTTTTTTACGTAGATTATGGATATGCACTTCGATGGCGTTTTCTCCGGCTCCTTCATCCCAACCGTACAACACCTGTTGTAACTGCTCTTTACTTTGAACCCGCCCAGCCTGCATCACCAGACTAGAGAGTAATTTAAATTCATGATGAGTCAGCCGAACAACTTCCCCCTGATAAGTGACCGATTGTTCGGTCATCGAAAGCGTCAAATCACCAATTGAAACCAGCGGATCACTATATCCCGACTGGCGTCGGATCAATACCCGCAACCGCGCCATCAACTCTTCCAGAGCAAAGGGCTTCACCAGATAATCATCCGCACCAGCATCCAGCCCTTTCACTCGATCATCGATGTCATCCCGAGCAGTTAAGATCAGGACCGGAAGCTGAAACTTCGCTTTTCGTAATTGAGCCAACACCTCCAGCCCATCGATATCCGGTAACGTTAAATCCAAAATAATACAACTAAATGATTCCATCTTAAGCGCCGAGAGAACCCCGGCGCCATTTTGGAGCCAATCTACGGTATAGCCACAGCGGCTTAATGAAGTTTCCATCGACTGGCCTAAAAGCTGGTCATCCTCAACCAAAAGTAGTCGCATAACTTATGACAATCCCTGTAATTTTTTCTGGATTTCGGCCCGGCGTCCTTGATCAGCAAGTGGTCGATTGGCACGAGGAGCAGCCTGTAAGGCTTTTAAGAAATAGCGCTTAGCCTGTTTTTTATCCCCTTGATCCAGTAAAAAATCAGCATAGAAAAAATTACTATCCAATCCATCCGGATTCATTTTTAAGGCTTGTTTGAGTAATTGTTTGGCTTTTTTATCGCTGCCAAAGCCAATCGGCCAACCCGGAACCTGATAATACAACGCACCTAAGCTGGTATAAGCCGAACCGGATAAAGTTGAAGGGGCTGTATCGATCACCTGCTCTAGCAGTTTTTTAGCTTCTTTGACCAGTGATAAAGCCCCAATACCGCCTTTACTCCCCGCCAGCGAACTCAAATTAATCGCCAGCCAGACTTGAATTTCCGGATGTTCCGGCATGTTCTGGAGATCTTGCCGATTCCGGGCCACCAAATCCGTTAAACAACTCTGCTGAGCTTTATCTTTATGCACCTGATACTGACAAACCGCCCACTGGTGCTGCAAATATGTAAGTTCCGCCTCAGGTGAAAGCGACTGTGCCTGCACCCCATAACTCAGAGTGAATAAACCTAAGAAAATCACCCAATATTTTTTCATCGGAATAACTCCTTGTGATGAGCGGATTTATTAAGATGTAACGGCTCTTTATGGCCCACTTCATCCATATACAACGACAACGTAGGAAACTGGCGGCGGATCTGTCTGGAAACCACATCCGGCAACAACTGGTTAATTTTGGCGAACAGTTTCTCCGGCCAACCGATCCAACGACTTGAAGTTTCCGACACAAACATCTGCGCGATAATTTCAGCCACCGTTTCCGGTGCATCCTCACGATTTCCGAGAGAGGCATTCATCTGCACAATCAACGGCTGATTCAGTGGGGTCCGGGTCGCCCGGGGAGCCACATACAACACCCGAACGCCTAAACCGGATAATTCCCGATCCAGCGCCTCACTAAATCGATGTAACCCCGACTTCGCGGCACAATAACAGCTATATCCGGGATAACCGATAGACCCAAAAGTAGAACCGACATTTAAAATAATTCCAGGGCGATTCATGTTAGGGAGCACCATATGGCACACTTCAATCGGCGTAATTAAATTCAGTTGTAACTCCTGTTCGATGTCGGAGAGTCCACGACGTTCAAACCAGTTAAATTCATAATGACCAGCATTATTGATGAGGCCATCGATACTCACGCCCTGCGTTTTAAGTTCAGTCAACTGGGTATCAAATTGACGCCGCCCCTCAGTCGTTGCCAAATCAGCTTCGATTAAATAATGAGGTCCACCGGGAAGATCGCGCTGCAATGCATATAATTTTGCCAGTGAGCGCCCGACTAAAACCAGATTGACCTCTTGTAAGGCAAATTGATGTGCAATGGCAGAACCGATCCCACCACTGGCACCGGTCAAAATAATCGTCTTATGCGCTAACTGCATGGGAAATTCCTACTGGTTCGTTCAAAGATGATGACGCTACCGGTAACTGACGAAGCATTTCACCATACAGGTGAAAAACCCGGTTGGCTGAATCAATGATGACCTGTTGGTCCAAAGGCGATTCAACACGATTCATCAATCGTTCAAAAAGCTGAATATGTTCCTGATCAAGCGTACTGTGCGAGGTCAGATAGCTCATTGCGGCTTCTGGTAAATCAAGCCGATGGCGGATCAACTCAGCCATATTGCCTCCGATGCTGACGCTGGTTCCTTCCAGAACCCAGACCATTCCAAATAACGCCAGAGGATTATGTCGGTCAATTTGGTGATAGAGATAAGCCACCATCAATTCAATCGGCCAACCCACCCGGCCTTCTCCCTGGTTATCCCGGACCATCTGCGCATTAGCGCCCAGAGCCGCGATATCATCTAAAATCCATTCATGATGGCCGCTTTCTTCTTCAATATATTCACCGATAGCCTGTCGCAACCATTCATATTCTTCAGACAATCGTCCACCACAGGCCATTAACAGTGGCACCGTATGTTTAACATGGTGATAAGCCTGAGTCAGAAACTGACGATAACTTTCCTTATTAATGAGACCTTGCTGACAGGCCGCCAAAATCGGAGCCTGTAGCATTTGCTCGCGTGCTTTTTGGGTTTCCTGTTTAAGGATAGTAAAAAATAAGCTCATCGCAGTGTTTCCTCATAAAAAGGCGTTGTAGATCCAATCATTAAATGATCGGCTAATAATTGATGTAGGTGTTGGCAAGGTTGCTGACCCACTGCAGGGATCCGATGACGAACCGGACGTCCATTTGCCGTAAACCAGCCTTCCTGAACAGGCCACTGGTTCAGTACTCCAATTTCTTTAATCTGTGCGTAATCGGGTAAATTCGTGTTGAGCTCGGCAATCGCATCCTGAACCCGACCCGGATCCGCATGACAAACCCAAGCGCTTAAATGCGGCTGACCTTCCCCAACGACAATCATTCGGCTCAGCTCAGGATAAATTTGAGCTTCAGATTCAATCCATTCCGGTGAAATATTGCGGCCAAAGCTGGTAATCAAAATATTTTTACGCCGTCCCAGAATGGTGATGAATCCCTGCGCATCAATCTGTGCCAGATCACCGGTGGCTAACCATGGTTCAGTAAACGGTTGCCCTAAATATCCCAGTGCTTTAGGTCCACAAACTTCCAGCTCTCGCTGTTCATTCACCCGGACTTGTAAATGAGATAACACCTGACCACTGGTTCCGGCTTTGTGATGTAACGGCGTATTCAATGTCACGACCGAACCGCATTCCGACAGTCCATAACCTTCATAAACCGGAATGCCTAAATAACGCGCCTGATCGATTAACTTAGCCGAAACCCGGGCACCACCGACCGCCACAAAGTCCAGTGAATAAGCCAACTGCGGCTGCTTTGCGACCAGATGTAACAACAACTGTAAAATCGCAGGCGTCAAGACCAGAGAATGCGGTTGATGTTGTTGCAATGCCTGCGCAAACCGCGCTGGATCCAACTGGCTGGAACCAATCAGTCCCACCGATTCACCGCTGAGTACCACCGTGGTTTTTCCAAGCCACAACGGCACATAAATCCCGGTAATATTTTCGAGCAACGTCGATAACGGCAACATCACCAGATGCTTGGTCACGGTAGTCTGATGCTCAATGACCGATGCCAATTGCATGCACACTTCATCTAAATGGGTTGCACTTAAGCAAACCCCTTTAGGCATCCCACTGGAACCGGAGGTAAAGGTCAATTTAGCCGTTCCCGGCAGCCATTGTTCCTGACTCTCTGCAGAAGGATGATAATCTTCGGTCACCTCACTATCCCAATCACCGATAAGCAGATCACAACCACTTTGAGCCAAAATATGCCGAATCTGATTGTTTGAGAAAAACATAGGAATAGGCACAATCGGGATCCCAGCGACCATGGCAGCCAGATCCGTCACCACCCAATCCAGATTGTTTTCACTGCGCAGTGCAATACAATGGGGAGCCTGTTCCTGCAGATAAGCCACCTGATCTAAAACGCGCTGATACAACTGCGAGTAAGAAACTGAAATCAACTGTCCCTGTTGCTCACAAATCACCGCCGGATAATCGCCACGATTCATCGCATGTGCAGCTAGTCGAGTGATTAAAAGGCACATTATTGAACCTCCCGTAACGAAGCGATGGGAGACTCGGGATACAGATATTGAACGCCTTGAGCCAGCAATCCTCCCATCACCTGAGGTCGATGCTGGTAGTAATCGCCCCACTGCTGAGGATTCGCAACGGCATCCGCATGAGCAGCAGCTAAAATCTGTGGTTTTAATCGCATCCGTTGCATCAGGGCTAATAGCGGTCCGGTCGCGGTAAAAATGCAACTCCGGTATCCCATCGTCAGTAATTGACGTGCCATCAGATAAAAATGAGCCCGGGAAAAACCGGATGAAAAAGAGGCAAGCTGACCGAATTCAATCAACTGTTCACGAGCAACTGTTTCGCCTAAAGCCGAGGCAATCAAGGTCTCCGCCGGAGCATCCAGATACTGTTCAAGAAACAAAGGTTCATCGGCCGCACAGCGGATCCCACACACCGAAACCAACTGCTGCTGTTGAAAAAGGGCTAGATAGACCGGCATAAAAGTTTCAAGTTGTGCGTCAAAAGCACATTGATAACGCTGGGTAACATAAGCTTCGATCATCGATCGATAGGGATGCTCTTGAGAAATTGTGAGCAACTGAAGTGGTGCCTGAAACTGACTCGTCATAAGCGCTCTCCTACAAACGTTGGAGATAGCTTAAAAAGTCAAACTTAAGAAAGACTTAAGATAACTATTTTTTTAGTATGTTTTTTATAATTTATTGTTTTTTATATATTTTTAAAAATAAAAAATACTGAATTTATGGCCGTTTCTCAGCGTTGAGAGCACCATTGAGGGCCAATTCTGAAAGATAAATTTTTAAATGATTAACCTCACTTAACTCATTGTATTGCACACTAAAAAGCGTAGAATACCTCCCCATTGCGGAGAGGTGCCAGAGTGGCCGAATGGGACGGTCTCGAAAACCGTTGTGGAAGCAATTTCACCGAGGGTTCGAATCCCTCCCTCTCCGCCAATTTAATCTTCACTTTCACTGACCTGCATGTTTTATCCCAATCTCATTAAGATAAACAGGCTGTGGACGCCAGCCATCACCGACGCCCTCATTTATTTCAATTACAACTTAGCGTGATAAATCACCCGATTCACTACATTTTCTAAATATTCCTGCTGACCCGATACCGGCTCCGGTGCGATTGCATGTGACAACGAATAATCAGCTAATGCAGCCAATGAAAAGTCCCCCTGCATAATTCGCTGACCCAGCGGCCGCTCCCACCCGGCATAACGCGCTTGCACATGCTGTGCTAGTTTTCCGGATTCAATTAATTCTGCCGCTTTCAAAAGTGCCAGCGCCATGGTGTCCATACCACCGATATGCCCATAGAATAGATCATCCGGATCAATAGAAGGCCGTCTGACTTTTGCATCAAAATTCAATCCTCCGGTGGTAAACCCACCGTGTCGGAGCAATTCGTACATCATCAACGTATTTTCTTCGACGCTATTTGGGAACTGGTCGGTATCCCATCCGGATTGAGGATCGCCTCGGTTCGCATCAATCGACCCCATGATCCCGAGGGCATTGGCCATCGCCACTTCATGCTGGAAAGTATGCCCGGCCAAAGTGGCATGGTTCGCTTCAATATTGACTTTCACTTCATCTTCCAAATGGAATTGTTTTAAAAATCCATACACCGTGGCCACGTCAAAATCATACTGATGTTTGGTGGGCTCCTGCGGTTTAGGTTCGATCAAAATGGTACCTTTAAAGCCAATTTTATGTTTATGTTCGACCACCATCTGCATCAATCGACCTAACTGTTCCCGTTCATGACGCAAATCAGTATTCAACAATGTTTCATAGCCTTCACGCCCGCCCCATAACACATAATTTTGTCCGCCCAATTTCATGGTGGCATTCATCGCATTGGCGATCTGAGTCGCTGCAAACGCGAAGACTTCTGGATCGGGATTAGTCGCTGCACCATTGGTATAACGCGGGTTCGTAAAGGCATTGGCGGTTCCCCACAACAGTTTTACTCCAGTCTGCTGCTGTTTTTCGCCCAGCACATCCACCATACGCGCCATATTTTCGGTAAACTCTTTAATCCCGGCACCTTCCGGTGCCACATCCACATCATGAAAACAATAGTAAGGCGTGTTCAGTTTTTTAAAGAATTCAAAGGCAACATCCGCTTTCATAAGCGCCATAGCCATTGGATCGCCCGGTTGCTGCCAGGGGCGTTTAAAAGATCCGCTCCCAAACATATCCGCACCAACCCAGGCAAAGGTATGCCAGTAACACACCGAGAATCGCAACTGTTCCTGCATTGATTTTCCCAGCACCTGACGCTGAGGATCATAGTAGCGAAATGCGAATGGATTCTGACTTTCCGGGCCTTCATATTTAATTTGATCGACGTTTTTAAAAAATTCACTCATTTTATTTACCTCGTCATGATTGATTCTTAACGCCCCGCCAATACTGTGGCGGGAACAGAGTTAAAGAGCATGGGAATGATGGGATGCATGGGACGATTCCGACTCCCGTGTTGATTTTTTGTGCCAGAGACTTTCGAGCTGTTCCAGTGAGCGGCCTTTGGTTTCAGGCACCCATTTGTAGATGAAAAACACGGTAAATAGGCCCATGACACCGTATAGCCAGAATGGAAATCCGCCATTAAACGCCTGATAGATCCAACTACTTTTGGCGTTCATCATCGGGAAGGTTTGTGAGACAGCAAAATTCGCCAGCCACTGGGCAAATACAGCGATAGACAGCGCTTTGGAGCGGACATTATTCGGGAAGATCTCGGCCAGTAGCACCCAAGTCACCGGCCCCAGCGATAGTGCAAACGCGGCAATATAAGACAGCACGAAAATCAGCAGATAACCCCCGATAGCATTCAGGTAAGCCGCGGTGCCAATCACAATGATACTGACCGCCATCACCGCAGCCCCGACCATCATCAGAGGGCGGCGGCCGAATTTATCCACGGTTAAAATAGCGATCACAGTGAATGAGAGATTAACGGCCCCCACCAGCACCGTCTGTAGTAGTGCCACATCAATCGATGAGTGACTGAATCCTTTTAAAATCACCGGAGCATAATATAAAAAGACGTTAATCCCGGTGATCTGCTGAAACACGCTGAGCAGAATACCGATCACCAGTAATCCGATCAGTCCCTGTGCCACAATGCTGCCTTGAGACTGTTGCATGGAATTTTGGATCTCTGTCCACTGTTGTTTAGCCTGTTCCGGTGAATTCAGACGATTCAGCAGGGCCTGTGCCTGTTGGTCTCGATGCTGAAGCGCCAACCAACGAGGAGTTTCGGGCACGATAAACAGCAACCCTAAGAACAACCCGGCCGGGATAATTTCAGAGCCGAACATATAGCGCCAGCCCACCTGATTCAGCCAGCTGTCAGGGCCCAACAAAGCAATGCCATAGTTGACAAAATAGACCACCAGCATGCCGAAGATAATCGCAAACTGGTTACAGGCCACCAGTCCACCTCGTTTTCCCGGTGGCGCAATTTCAGCGATATACATCGGTGAAACCATCGAGGCGATGCCGACACCTAAACCACCGATGATCCGGTAGATCACAAAGCTCCAGTCACTGCCAGCTACTGCCGAACCGATGGCCGAAACCAAAAATAAAATCGCCGCGATGATCAGTGCGCCTCGCCGACCGTAACGACTACTGAGCATTCCGGCCAGCAACGCCCCGAAAACACAGCCAATCAATGCCGACGAGGCTGCAAATCCCAGCTGTGCCGGCGTCAGCTGAAAGTAAAACTGTAATGCTTCTGTTGCACCCGAGATCACGGCCGTATCATAGCCAAACAACAAACCACCAAGTGCAACCACTAATGTCAGACCAAGTACATGTGTAGGGGTTTTCATGTTTATTCTCCATGAATTAATGGTTACCTGTTCATCTTAAAAGTCCGCCTGAAGGGGCGAAATTATGTTTATCGACAACCGCTTTACGGGATTTGGTTAATGTGAGCTATTACAAATTTTTCACGTTTCAATAACCATCGATAAAGATTATGGAATTAACAATGTTAAATATCTTATTGTTTAGTAAGGAAATATTTTAAGAAAGCAAGATAACCAAGGAGGATTTTTACGTCATTGCTACAAAAAAGAGACAGGACAGCTCAGCAGTGAATGGTTCGGATACTCTGGCAAGTTCAACTTGCCAGAGTAATAGGCCAGATGACTAGCACTTATGAGTAAAGTGATTGGATCGCCGGATAGAGTGCCTTAAATTTCTCACGCCGAGCTTGCAAGCGCTGATGATGCTCCAGATGCACAACATGACGCGCCAACAGTGGGGGTTGAGGGCAGCCATCGGCAATCTGTAGATCAGGGTTCACGCCCAACATGGCCAGTCGCGCCGCGCCCAGCCCCGGGCCGACTTCACCACCAGCCCGATAGGTCATTTCCATACCTAACACATCGGCCAGTAATGCGCGCCAATAAGCACTTTGGGCTCCGCCCCCGATAAGAGTCACTTCATTGGGCACAAACCCGGTTTGATGAACAGCATCCACCCCATCGGCAAACGCAAAAGCGACCCCTTCTAACACAGCTTGCACTAATTCTTCGGGGCCGGTTTGATGCGTCAACCCAAAAAACACACCTTGAGCATTCGGGTTGTTATGAGGCGTCCGCTCACCGGATAAATAAGGCAAAAAGATCACTGAATTCTGCTGTAATCGCTCAGACTTAGCCTCCACAAGTTGTAGTAATGTCGCTACGCTCTCTGTGCCGGTTAACCGACACGCCCAATCCAGACATGAAGCCGCACTTAAAATCACAGACATCATGTGCCAGGTTTTGGGGATCGCATGACAAAAGCAATGTAAGGCCGCTCCCGGATTGCTACGTACACCGTCACTCACGGCAAAATAAACACCAGACGTTCCCAGTGATAGCATGGCTTGCCCCGGTGAATGGATCCCAACTCCCAACGCACCGGCTGCATTATCTCCCCCTCCCGCAACCACGGGCACCCGGTTCATCCCCCACTGCTGAGCAATATCATCGCGCAGGTAGCCGGTAATTTCCGGCCCTTCATATAAAGTGGGCATTTGCTCCCGCGTCAGCCCCGTTGCACCGAGTAAGGTGTCATCCCAATCCCGGCGGGCTAAATTAAGCCATAAGGTTCCGGCAGAATCGGACATATCACTGGCATAATCACCGGTCATTCGATATCGCAAGTAATCTTTAGGTAGCAACACCTGATCAATCTGCCTGAAAACATCCGCTTCATGCTGTTGCAGCCATTTCAGTTTCGGGGCCGTAAATCCCGGCATCATCATATTACCGGTCCGTTCCCGACTATCCGGAACGCTCTGCTCTAGTAACCGACACTGCTCGGCGCTGCGGCCATCATTCCATAAAATCGCCGGACGAAGCACCTGTCCCTGCCGATCCAGCAGCGTTGCACCATGCATCTGCCCGGATAAACCAATCGCCTGAACGCGTTTTAGATCGACCTGCTCCGATAATGCTGCAATCGCCTGCCCGGTCGCCTGCCACCACTGCTGTGGTGACTGTTCACTCCAGAGTGGATGGGGCCGATCAACTTGCAACGGCGCACTGGCGCTAGCGATAAGAACACCGGCCTCATCAATTGTGATCACCTTGACCGCCGATGTGCCTAAGTCAATTCCCATATACATCTTGAAACTCCCGCATCAATCGAATTGTATTTATCGTGAGGGGAAAACATCGATAACTCAATTACGTTTTTTCATAATGAATTTTCGTGATTTCGTCAACGGGCGATAGCTCACAAACTGAACGAATATCTTTCTTTAAGCTGAGTCACAGCCATAAAATAGGGGGAATTCGCTTGAATCATAGCCGCCATATCCGACTATTATTTAATGCTAACAAAGTCTATGACCGACAAGTCATTGAAGGCATAGGACAATACCTGAATGCGGCCCAATGTGACTGGGATATTTTTTTAGAGGAAGATTTTCGAGTTCACTGGCCACAATTGACCCACTGGCAGGGGGATGGGGTGATTGCAGATTTCGACAACCCTAAAATTGAAGAGCTGCTGCAATCCTTATCACTGCCGATTGTCGGGGTGGGTGGCTCTTATCATAACCCTGTGGATTATCCTCAATATCCATATATTGCCACCGACAATGCTCAGCTCATTCAGTGTGCATTCCATCATCTGAAAAGCAAAGGGTTGGAAAATTTTGCTTTTTATGGACTCCCGCCCAACCCTTTTGCTCGCTGGGCTGCTGAACGAGAAACAGCCTTTCGACAGTTAATCCAGCAGCAGGGATTTCAGGCACACGTTTTTCAGGGCAACCACACCGATTCCAAAACCTGGCAATCTGATATGCGCAACTTATCGGCCTGGCTACATCACCTGCCCAAACCAGTCGGCATTATCGCCGTGACCGATTCCCGGGCCCGACATCTACTTCAAGGCTGCGAGCTGATGGAACTGATGGTCCCAGAGCAAATCGCTATCGTGGGGATCGATAACGAAGAGGTGGCTCGTTACTTAACCCGAACCTCGCTCAGTTCCGTCGAACAAGGATGCTTGCAAATGGGCTACTACGCCGCCAAATTACTGCATCAACTGATGGACTATCCAGATCAAGCCGCACCACCACCGCGGCTGATCGCGCCCGTCGGCATCCATGCTAGGCAAAGCAGTGACTTTAAAGCGCTGCGCGATCCGCTCGTGATCCAAGCCATGCACTATATTCGGCAAAATGCCTGTCGCGGCATAAAAGTCGAACAGGTACTCGATTATGTTGGGATCTCTCGATCCAATCTGGAAAACCGCTTTAAAAACGAGAATCAATGTTCGATTCATCAGGCCATTCATGCCTTTAAGCTACGTCAGGCCTGCCAATTACTCACCACCACCGATCTGGCTATTTCACAAATCGCCGATGACTGCGGCTATCCTTCGCTCCAATATCTCTACGCGGTATTCCAAAAACAGTTGCATATCACGCCAAAAGACTATCGTCTGCAGGCGACTCGTTATCATGGACCTACAGATCCATCTTCTGAGCCATTTGATCCACTGCTGTCAGCCAGGCTTTAGTCAATGCCTGACTCATCGCCAAATAACCATTCTGCACCATCGCCTGCTTCAGGGTAAACAACTGCTGTCGGATCAATTTTCCATTCGGATCCCGAAGCTGCCAGATCCCCGAAATATGAACCCATCCCTCAGTATCCGCTGCAAACTGAGATAACTGCACCAACAGTTTATATTGGCTTACATTGTTATCGATATACCAGTTTACCGTTGGCAATCGTTGCTGCAACCGAGCTTTTAATAGCCGCTGCAATTGTATGGCTAAGGGCTCAGCCCAAAGATTATTCTGAGATGAAAAAACTTCACCTTGTGGTGAAATCAACACCATTGAATCAGAGGTTAGATAACCGGGCAGCTGGATCGGCAGCACCGTAATCTGTACCGGTCGTTCAACCGCTGATGTCGATGACTCTGGTAATGCCGACACCGCCTCTACATCCGTCAATAGGTATTGCCGAGGAAGAGGGGAAGGATTCTGGCTACATCCACTCAGCCACAGCAATGAGATCACACTTATCCATAACCACGGTTTCATCATTTAAGGTTCTCTCCGGTTTGATATAGCGGCTTTCGGCTGCCGATCGGCAGGTAACTTCCGATCAAAAATCAAGGAACTGGGCTGCTGACGTAACTGCCGAACCAATGGCTGTAGATCGTTCAGAGTCCGTTGCAATGTATCCAGATTCGACTGGACTTGCTGACCGACAACACCATTTTTCTGATACAACTGCAAGGTCTGATTAAACTCAGTAATCGCCTGTTGAGCCTGTTTAGGAAGTTGCTGCGTATCAGAACGCTGTAAAAATTGTCCAATACTATCACTGGTTTTTTTCATACTGGCCATGGCGTTATCGGCTTGTGCCAACGTCTGCTGCAATTGCAGAGCCGTTTGTTTAAATGGGATCTTAGCCACTTGATCCAGAATTTTATTAACCTTCTGCTCCAACTGATCGACGCCAGAGCCCACGGTCGGAAATGTCGGATACCCCACCATCGTCGTCATTGGGAAAGATTTCACCGGCTTGGCTAGAAAATCCATATTAATTACTTTGGCTCCCGTCAGAAAACTACTGGTACTCAGGGTCGCCCGAAGTCCATTGCGGATACTTTTATCGATGGTGTCTTCCCACATTTTCATAGACACATGTTCCGAATTAAATTCGGTATTTAACCGCTGTGGCTCAATTCGAGCCAATACCGGAATCGCCGGATTTTTCTGCTCGCCCCAGCGTTTAAATGAAACCCCGCGTAACGGCACCTGTTCCACAGTCCCGATTCGGATCCCTCGATATTGAACCGGCGCACCGACCTCCAAACCGCTAATATTGCTATTAAATAAAAATACGTAATGGATAAACTGGTCATAACGGTTATTTTCCGCTTCCTCTTTTGAAGCAAACAGTCGGAAATGCGTAAAATCAGACACAGGATGTCCCGCCTCATCATTTTTCGTCTGGCCGAAGCTGATTCCGCCGCTCATCAGTGTTTCCAGTGAATCCATTCGAAATTCAAATCCCCGGGCAGAACTTTTCACAGATAATCCCGGCGTCAGCCAAAATTGTACCGCACTGGTAACCAATGAATCATAAGGCGCATGGATAAAGAGCCGATAGGTGATATCACCATTTTTCAGATCAAAGCCGACCTTCTCGATATAACCCACGTCATATCCCCGAAAATGCACCGGTGTTCCCACCGACATTTTGGCAATATTACGACTGGATAACCGAATTCGAATCCCTTCATCCTGAGATGTCGATAACGGCGGCTGAGGAAGCATATCAAAATGATCGGTCAATGGGCCTTTGGTTCCGGGTTCCATATCAATATAAGCCCCGGATAACAAGGTTCCCAAACCACTGACCCCTTCACGGCCAACCCGAGGTTTAATCACCCAGAACTTGGCATCTTCGTGCAGCATTTCCCGACTACCGCTATGCAGTAACACCGTAATAATCGCCTGATTATAATCGGAACTTAAGCGGATATTGGTCACCTCTCCCACATCCACATTGCGAGCCTTCACTTTGGTGCGACCCACTTCTAACCCTTCGGCATTGGCGGCCACAATCTCAATCGTTGGCCCCTGACTGGACCAGTTCTGATAAAGCATCCAGGCTGCAACCACGAGCGCCACCAACGGGATCAACCAGATAGAGTTAAAACGGCCACGACGAAGCCATTCCACTTTCGCTACTTTTTTAATCAAAAGGATAACTCCTCATGTGACTGGGATGATGATTCAGGCTCAGACTCCTGCCACAACAACCGGGGATCAAAACATCGGGCCGCCAACATGGTTAAAACAACGACCCCAGCAAACGATAACACCGCAGGACCGGGAACAACCCGCATTAAATTTCCCATTTGCACCAGCGCTGTTAAAATAGCGACAACAAAGATATCAATCATGGACCAGCGCCCTACAAATTCAGTGATATGGTATAGGCACTGTTTATGCCGATTCAAACATTGATGATTCGGCCGTTTCACTTGCCAACATAACCAGCCCAGAGAGAAGATCTTAGCCAGAGGCACAACCACACTGGCAATAAAAATAACCATAGCCACCGGATATGATTTCAAACTCCACAGCAACAGCACCCCACCTAAAATAGTCGAGTACGTTTTCTGACCTAAAAATTCCGTCATCATAATCGGCAACACATTCGCTGGGATATACATAATGACTGCCGCCGCCAACAACGCCAGCGTGATCCGGACACTATATCGCCGGGTCCGAGTAACCCGATGATGGCAACGAGAACAATGCAGGTGCTTGCCAGCTACGGCAGCCCCGCAAAAAGAACAATTTTTAGCAGAAGGATCCAGTGTTTTGGCCGTCATCAATTGAAAATCAGGCACGTTCAGCTGCCAGAGGACTCGTTTGTCAATCAAACTCACCACTCGGACATACAACAACACAAACAGCGAATAGGCCCAAAAAGACAGTCCCAGTTGGATATGCGCCAAACTATGCAGTTTTACTAACGACACCAGTAACCCAACCAAAAATACATCCACCATCAACCAGGGATGACACACCGTGCACCAATACGCCAGCAAATGCCGCCCCATCAACCTTCGCTGAAACTTCCAGCCAAACGCCAGATAACTCAGAGCTAAAAGATAGCTGATAGGGAATACAAACAACAACAGGACAACCAAGATCCCAAATGCAATAAAGTGTTGCCCAAGCAATACCGTCAAGGTGTCGATCAAGCTCATCTGTCGTTCAATCCCATTACTGGAAACGCCCAACAGCGGAAAACTAAACACCATCACCAACATGATCAGAGCGGCGATGGAAAAGGCCTGTAACCTTGACACTAATTGGGGATGATAACTTAGCAAAACATGCTGACAGCGTTCACAACGAACTCGCTGTCCAGGTTCCAGTGCCGGAACAATATTCACCGTATTGCAACACTCACACACGATGATCTGTTCCTGATGCACGGCGGAGCGTGTTAAATCAGAAGACGGTTCCATGAATGATCCCAGCTCTATGTAGTATTTCAACGAATAACATCTTATCAATAGCTGTTTTGGGCCGTGCTAGCCATCTTAAAAGCAACACGTTGCCTTGATAACAACTACCTTACTTCAACCATGAATCATTTTGCCGATTGATTACAGGCAAAAATAATCATATGAATCACATCCGTAAAGGGGTTCGTTGCATTGGGGGGAAACGGAACCCAGAAACTATTTTCCAGAATCTATTCGTGGGCCTATTATCAGGGTTGATTCTCTATGCCCAAATCATCGGCTAACACAGGATCACTGCACAGGTCATGCTCATCAATCCTCAAACTGCGCCGAGAATTGCATAAAGACTCGCCAGAAATATAGACTCATGCACACAATAAGAAACTTAAACGGATCCGCTTAAGTATGACAAGATGATATCAAACCCCTTCATAAAACTCAAAAAACAACCTTAACTTAACACTGGCGATGCCTTTCAACATCACTGCAAAAAAGATCCACACTGATGAAACGCAACCTGTCTTGCATCTTATACGATCTTCATAATCGACCCGATGCAATCCGGGATGCGCTTCATTCCTTTCAAGTCGCCAATCTTTGGCTAAGCCCCACTTAACTTAAGGCATGACTTAACTGATCCACGGCTAAAATGGCCTGGGCGACCTCATCAGCCGATAATTTTGGATTCAGATTTCCTAAAGTATCGCCTGGAGAACCAGCCAATTCACCGATTTTAACTAGATTTTCATAAGGTTCATTTTCAAGGTGCAAGGCTTTTAACGTTGTCGGCATTCCAATCGATTGATACAGCTGTAAATACTGTCTTAACTCTGCATCCGGACGGTTCTCCAGCACCATCTGCACCAATGTGCCATAAGCGACTTTTTCACCATGCGTCAACTTATGAATGTCCCCTTTAATCGCGGTAAATCCATTATGGATTGCGTGGGCCCCGGCCAATCCGGCATTTTCAAATCCCAATCCAGATAATAAGGTATTCGCTTCAATCACCGCTTCGACCGCCGGAGTAACAATGCGTTTAGCCACAGCATGATACGCACTTAACCCATAGGTCAACAAAGTATCGGCACAGGCCTTGGCAATCGCCATCCCGGCAATCGAAGGATTGGCCCCCACCATGGAATCACTCTGAGTGCGAGCCACTGCCAATGCTTCCACATAGGTTGCCAGACCATCGGCAATCCCGGAGGCGAACAAACGCAGTGGCGCCTGCACGCAAATCTGAGTATCGACAAACACCAGATCCGGATTTTTATTGTAAAAACGATAGCTATCAAAGACGCCTTGTTCCGTATAAATCACTGACAATGCACTACAGGGGGCATCGGTTGAGGCCACAGTTGGTACAATGGCAATCGGCTGGCGCAGATCATCGGCAACCGCTTTGGCGGTATCCAACGTTTTTCCACCGCCAATCCCCACGACAAACTGGGTTTGTTCTCGAACGGCGGCTTCAACAATCCGCTTAATTTCCAAATCGGAAGCTTCCCCATGAAAACTTTCATAGGCATAAGTCAATCCGGCTTTTTTTAACGCTTGATCACAATTTTCAGCAACAATCCCCCAGACAATTTCATCAGCGATCAATAAACCATGATCCCCCATCGGCTTCAGTAGTTCTCCAAGTTCGTGGATAATACCGAATCCTTGCACATACTTACCGGGTGAAGAAAATATAATTTTACTCATGTCAAAACTCCTCGTAACAATGGCTAAAAGGAATGACCGAGATCGCTTCCCTGTCTATGTCTCGGTGAATGTTCGCTCAACACGACAGCCGCCTAAAGCAGCTGCCATTAACCGTTAATCATGTGGTCATCACATATTTTTAATAGGCTGCCAAACTCGATTGGTCAGATCCAACGACCCCAAACAATGACCTTTAATATATCCTGCCACGGCTGCAGTATATCTTATTGATCTAACCCGGTTATGGATCACTTATCACTCTATAAACATCATGTCCCGTAGGAGCTGTGGATCTTTCATGGTTGAATGATGTTCAAGAGCCGCACTTTGAATCAGACTCGGCTTGTGTAGCTTCATGAGTTAAGTAAACAGAGCACAACACCGGTAGGGACGGTAAAGAGCCACCGGGAGGTGGCTCTTTAGGTCATATAAAAATGAGCGTAGAAGCCCAACAACTGGGCTTGTGACGAGCGTTTATTGGATCTGCTCAACCAGATCCAATTGGGCACGCATTGGATCGGGCTGAGCTTTCGACTGAGCCGCACCTTTGGCAGAGAACATCATCAATTGATCATGCTGACGATCATACTGAGGCCATCGAGGAAGCCCTTTACCATTTGGGTTCCCAGTTTTCGCAAAATTCACCCAATACTGGTGCATTAAATCAGCCATGGCCTGATCCTGAGCTGAAAGATCGGTACCATAGGTCGACGGCAGCGTATTGAAGACATATGGAATTTCAGTAGCATGAAATGCCCCTAGCCATTTGTCTTGATTGGTTTTAGCCACATAAGCAAACCGATATTCCCAAACGGGCTGCCCCGCACTCGCAAATTGCCGAGCAATAAAGCGAGCCGGCTCGACCATCATTTGCTGCATCGAAATCCGATAAGCCAGATCTTCCGGTGTCAAACTCGGAGCATAAGCTTGCTCCGCCTGTTTGGACAAATCTCCAAACTGTTTTAAAACCTGTTCCCGAGAAGAATAATTCTGCGTCACAATGCCCAAATCATATTGATTCGCCCCCACAAGGATCGGAACATGTGAAAAATCACGGTCCTGATAATTAGTTTCAGGTTCATGCGCAATAATTTTGCCATCGATAACGGTACCGGAATACGTCGATTGCTCTTGAGCCATATTGCCAAGATTCAAATCTCCTTGCAGCACTTTTGCCGGTAGCTGACGCAGCTGCGCTAATCCTTTTTCAGAGGTATCGGTAATCCCATTATTTTTAGCAAATTGGATCCCTGATTGAATCGCTTTCGACCATGGATTATGGTCAGTTAAACTCAATCGCCCACCCCCGGACTGAATAATGACCCGATTAAATAGATCCCGACTATAGTGACTGGTCAACAAGGCATGGATGGAATAGCCACCCGCCGATTCACCAAATAACGTCACATTCTTCGGATCCCCACCAAACGATGCAATATTATCCTGAACCCAGCGCAGGGCACTAATTTGGTCCATGAGTCCATAATTGCCATGAAACATATTGCTACTTAGCGCCGGATGGGCAAAAAATCCAAAACGACCTAATCGATAGTTAAAGCTGACAAAAATAATCCCCTGCTTGGCAAACGACTCACCGTTATATACCGGTGAAGCACTTCCGCCATTGACAAATCCACCACCGTGGATCCACACCATCACTGGCATCCGGGGCTGCAAGTGAGCAGGACGCAATACATTAATCGTCAGACAATCCTCACTATAATGGTCCGGGAGCGGGTCACGATCATATTTAAAAATGGCCTGCATACAGCTAGGACCAAACTGAATCGTTTTTTTCACCCCTGACCAAGATTTGGCAGATAAAGCCCTTTGCCAACGCAGGTTCCCCAGAGGAGGCCGGGCATAAGGGATCCCCAGAAAAGATTCAACACCATTTTGAACGGTGCCCTCAATACGGCCGGATTGAATCTGCACGGTCGCAGCCGCCCACGATAATTGAGAGATTAACGCGAGAGTAAGCACTAACCATCTGGCTTTCATAAAGCGTCCTATTGATAATTTAAAATTAGAATAATCCGATTAACAACTTAAAATCTGGCTCAAAGATCGATGCGCTCATCCATCAATCTCCAAGTTGTATTAAATGAATAATAACGACGTTAATTCGCACAAAACCAGTCTTTCGGCGATTAACTCGGTTGGCTTTTGTTCAAACTTTGCTTAAATGAATAGTTCGAATGACCCTTAAGTTGCATCGAGCGAATGCAAAACACCGCACTGAAAAATCTGAGACAACGCAGCACCTCTCTTCCCTCACACGACCTTCAGAATCACAACTCATTGAGCCAATGACCTTGCTCAATAGTAAGCTATTATCTACCTTTTATTTAAAAGTTTAAAACTCAATAAAAGCGTTGTTTCATCATTTTTCGGATTTGTTTTGGAGACTGTTCTCGTTCCAGAAACTCTAAGATCCCAACCATTCGCGGCACAACATGTGAAAAATGCGTTTTAAAACTACTACAGAGATAATTTTTATTCGGTTTGCCATCACTGGAAAGATCAAAGCGATGTTTCGGACACCCCCCGTTGCAAACCTGACGAACCGAACAGCCCTCACAATCATGACTAATATGGGTCAGTTTATCTTCACCAAATTGCAAATTTTGTGGCAAATTAACCAGTGTTGTTAGCTTATCCTGATGAATATTACCCAGTTTATGCTCTGGGTACACGAAGTGATCGCATGAATAGACATCCCCATTGGCTTCAACAACCAACTCGTTACCACACGTTTCACCAAAAACACAAGCACCGGGACGCCCCAGCATCTGACTCATGGTTTGTTCAAAATTCATCACAAACACGTCACCCAAATCATTTAAACACCAATAATCAAAGATTTGATTGAGAAAAACGCCATATTGAGCCGCAGGAACCGACCAATCCGTGACTGCACATTGATCTGAAAACGAAGGTTGTATCAACGTTAAACCATTTTCATCGGGTTGATTGGCTTGCCGTTCGACCAATGGAATAAACTGTATGTAACGACTACCGATACGTTTTAAAAATTTATAGGTATCTAAGGGTCGCTTCACGTTTTCGGCATTCACCACTGTCAGCGTGTTAAATTCGACATGATGCTGTTTCAAGTGCTCCAGCCCTTTCATGACTTCATCAAAGGTACTTTTACCTGATCGTGTTAAACGATAGCGATCGTTCATCAAACGATCTCCATCAATCGATAATCCGACTAAAAAGTTATTCAGTTTCAGAAACCGAGCCCAATCATCATCGATGCGAGTCCCGTTCGTCTGAAAGAAATTCTGAACCTTTTTCATTCCACAGTATTTTCGTTGTAATTCAAGCGCACGTTCGAAGAAATCGATCCCCAGCAGGGTGGGTTCACCTCCCTGCCATATGAAATCAACGACATTCCCATGCTGAGACCGGATCTGCTGCTCAACATATTGTTCCAATGTTGAATCATCCATTTTCCAGTGACTTTTCCGTTCCGGATATAATTTTTCTTTTTCCAGATAAAAACAGTAGGTGCAGTCAATATTACATACGGAGCCGCTCGGCTTTGCAATCACTTGGAAATTATCAATATTTCTCACGATATACTCCTATCCAGAGGCCTTTGATCTTGGTTGATATTCGGCCCATGCTCTAAGCTCAATAAACCCCAGAGCATCATGTCAAAACTTTCGCCGCGATGTCTGTCACCGTATCCACAGGCTCAGACCCTAGTATTCATTTAAACGGGTTTTGCATAAAATTCAACAACGAACCTTCCAAGCCTGTTGCTGACTCTTTTTCAAGACATAAAAAAACCTGTATCGTCAATAGTTCGATCATCCGAGCTATTGACGATACAGGTTTCGCCTACCGTTCAGTAGTTACAATCCTATGCAGTTTTATCGTAAAGAGGATAAGACCCACACACAACCTAAGAACATCAAAAATGTGAACTCCGACATACCATGACGATAGTTATCTCCTAACTCAACAGACTAACGCATGTTAGGCAGCCGACGCTTGACCGGTGTCGATTTCACAATCGCGGTATGCGTATCCGCCAATTCTGAGAATCGATTTAAAATAGGGGCTAACTCACTCATATCTTTTAAATACCACCGAGTGACCTAACACTCATCTCTGGAATCGACTGGATTAAGGCCCCCTAATTGTTTCAATTTACCGGGGCCATTAGCGGTAGCCGGGCGCTAAGAGGTGCACTCAGGCGCCTCTTCCCGTTCCCAGATTCCGTTTTTTCATATAATTCGCCAATTCCACCGCACCACTATGAGCGCTCGTACTTAAGGCCTCATAAACGCCCTGCTGATCCGCGGGTCTGCGCTGTTGATCCAGTTTTTCCTGAGCTTGAATCGTATCGATTTCAATTCGAAAACCAACCACGGCTTTGGCTAATTTTTGTTTATATTCGGCAGGCATCAGTTCACTATTTTGATGCAGTGCCGGTTCATATTGCGTGACCAGCTCATCCATGGATACAGCCATCTGCTCTGCGTTCAGTAACTCAAGTGTTCCATAGCAATGAACCGCCGTATAGTTCCAGGTCGGTACAGCCGGTTGACCCGCATACCACGTTGGGGAAATGTAGGCATGAGGGCCCGAAAACACGGCTAAAACTCGCTCACCCACAGAGTCTTTCCACTGCGGATTAATTTTCGCTAAATGGCCATACAAATAGCGCATCCCATTTTGTGGATCTTCTTGATATTGCATCGGCACATGGGTCGCATCCAATAGCGGAGAGACCATCAATCCAAATCCGAATTCATTGATAAAATCGATAATCGCTTGATCATCGGTCATTTCCATATTTCTCGGTATAAACATATCTCTCACTCAACCTCAATGATATATCGGGATGACTCGGCTCTTTTGATGTTTATTTCAATCGCGGTTGCCAACCATCCCCCCTTTAAAAAACCATATTTCTCATTCCAAGCTACTTCACATCACGGGATTAGTTAGCAACATCCTCAAACGGAAGCTAACCTCTCTAAAGCAAGCTGTTTAGCTGCCTTAAAGTCAACTTTTCCGCTCCCTAACACAGGTAATTCCTCAACGACAATAATCTCGCTTGGCATCATCAAAGCGGGCATCTTCGCTTCAAGCAGAGACTGACGAATGGTTTCAGGTTCCGTTTCACCAGCGACTAACACAATCACTTTTTCGCCTTTTTTCTCATCGGGAACATTCACCGCCACCAGCGATAAATCAGCAGATGGCATTATCGAAAGGATTTGCCGCTCAACGGCCCCCAGGCTCACCATCTCGCCCCCGAGTTTGGCAAAGCGAGAGTAGCGATCAACGACAGTCAGGTAACCATCTTCATCCAAATGACCTTTATCGCCTGTTTTGTACCACCGCAAACCATCGATCTCGACAATCACCTCTGCTGTTTTTTCCGGATCATTCAAATAGCCTTTCATGATCTGGGCGCCTCCGATCAAAATCAGCCCATCTTCTCTGATCGGTAAGGTTTGCAATGTGTCCGGATCGACAATCCGGAAGGTCGTGCCCGGCAAAGCCATCCCCACGGTTCCCGGACGTGCCGCTTCCTGAACTTGCGCCGTATCCCGATCGATATATCCAGGAAGATTCACACTGGCCACCGGGGTTGTTTCGGTCGTGCCATACCCTTCTAACACCATTTTGCCAAATCGATTAGCAAAGGCATCCCGCACCTGTGGATCCAGTTTTTCAGCACCACTGACGACCGCTCGTAAACTACTGAACATCAGCGGATGCACGCGCCGATTCCGAGTATAAAGGCGTAGAAATGTCGATGTAGCACACATCAGCGTGGCCTCATATTTCGCCACGGCACGCGCAATATTCAGTCCATCGGTTGGATCGGGATGGCAAATAGCGGGGATCCCTTCCAGCAGAGGGAGCAATCCGGTCACCGTCAACCCAAAGGCATGAAACAACGGTAAGGTGGCCATGATGCGATCATCCTCACGGACATTTAACACATCAGAAACCTGACGAATATTCGCCATGATATTACGGTGGCTCAACATAACGCCTTTAGGCGTGCCCTCACTTCCGGATGAGAATAGAATCGCTGCCGTATCGTCTAAATCTCGCGGTTGACACCACAACCATTGCAAGCATCGTGTCGGTAACACTTTGGCCATCACTGCGGTCGCCACTGCCTCAATTTTCCCCAACTGCTCTCGGAAATCTTCCAGATAAAATACGTCTTTATCGCTGAGTAACACCTGACAATCTACGCCACGTTTTTCCAGTTGATTGATAAAACGCCGCGAGGTGACAAAGCTTTGGATGTCAGCCTGTTGCACGCCATGCAGTTGGGCCTCGATACTTGCGGTGTAGTTGATGTTGACAATCGTTTTCCCCGCCATCAGTGCTGCCATATTGGCTGCGATCCCAGGCGATGACGTAGGCACTAACAATCCCAAATTCTGGCCGGGCAGACGCTTGATCCGTCGTCTGAGTAGTGCCGTCATGGTAAGAAGTTTGTGATGGCTCAGCGGCGCTCCTTTACTATCGACCAACGCCCACGGTGTCGGTTTACTCTTGGCTGTCTTCAGCCATGCATAGGATAACGGCTCCAGCGTATCGGTATAGTCGTTCCAGCTCGTCACCGACATTTCAAAGACACGCTGCTTCACAATATCAGCCGAGGTTTGTAGATCTAAAGGCTGGCCGAATGCAATGGTGACATCCCGTTTAAGGCCACCGCGTCTGAGTTGCGACAGTTTTTGAGATGAGCGTGAAAAGAAACTTCCCCACATTCCCCGTAGATAAAATGGGACGATCACGCCTTGCGCATCGGCACAGGCTTTTTCATAGCCCCGCTTAAACTCACCTAACTGTCCCAGATGGCTAATCGCGCCTTCCGGAAATAAACAAACCACTTCGCCCTGATTCAGTAATTCACTCACTTGGCCAAGCGCCTGACGACTCTGCCCACCAGAAATCGGGATCACGCGATAGCGATCAAAGAACCATTTAAGATACCAACGCTGGTAAATAGTGCGATCCATGACAAAATGTACATGCCGCGGACAAGCCATCTGGATCATCGCCCAGTCTAACCAACTGATGTGGTTGCCTAATAACAAGACCCCTTTTTCTGCTTGTTGCAGATGTTCAAGGCCTAACACATTGAGCCGATACTTCCGTTTTAAAATGGTTGCCACGACGCCACGAAGCAGGGCCTCTGGAAGAATTCGAATCGCGGTTAAGGTCCCGGCCAGCGCAATTAATCCTAAGGCCCAGAGGAGATAGATCACATCCAGCCGGGTCGTTGAAAACACCACGGTGAGCGCCAGAAAAGCCAGCATCCCAATGTTCTGGATAAAGTTATTGCCTGCCAGTGTGCGACCCAGTTCATCCTCATTGGCATGGAACTGAATTAAGGCGTTAAGCGGAATGCAAAATAACGCGCCACTTGTTCCAATTAAGAAGAACAATGCGCCTAATAGCATAAATGAGTGGGTTTGTGGCAACAGCAATAATCCAACGGCAACCCCGGCGATCCCAACCGGGATCAAAGCGAGATTGATTTGACGCCGTGACAAGCGATTGGCCCAGATGGAGCCGAACATAATCCCAATCCCGGACATCGCCATCGTCGCTTGGATCCAGAAGGTATTCGTTGCGCCCAAATAATCTTTGCTATACGCCGGGAAGACCGCCAACATCACTTGGCTTAAGGACCAGAACAACGTTAACCCGAGAATCGACTGCCAGATGCCTCGATGCTTCGCGAGCAGCGTCAGGTTTTGTTTGAGAGTCCGCCCTGTGACATAATTGCCCCATTGAAACGACTGTGCCATAGCCGGTGCATGGCCTTTTGGTAATCGCAGGGTCAGGACAAATTCCAGAATAGCACTCGCCACCAGCAACCAGCCCAACGGTGCAATGATTTGCAGCACCTCATGGGGCGTATAACTCGCCTGATCCGGTAATAGCGTCTCAAACAAAGCTGAAAACACAACAATACCACTCAAAATCGCGATCATAGAGGCGGCTTGTACCCAACCATTGCCTTCAGCGAGTCGATTGACGCCCATAATGTCGCGGATGTAACCATATTTAGCCGGGGAATAAATGGCACTTTGCAGCGCTAAGATAAAGGTTAAAACAAACGCGGCTATGAAAAATCCTTGGTAGTAGCACCAGGTAATCAGTAGCGTGACCCCCACCGCCAATGCCGCAGCCACGCGCATCACTCGATTTTTTGCATAGCGATCAGATAGAAAACCGGCAGGTGTAAACATGAGAATAAACGGCAAGAGGATCAACCCATTTACAATCGCAGTGAGCAACACTTGCTGGCTGCCGTCGTAACTTTTAAACAGGGTATTTTGAATGATGATTTTATGGCCTAAATCGACAAAGGCATTGATAAATGCCACCGCCAAAAAAGCTGCGAAACCGCGAACCTGAAATAGTCCTTTCATGATCATGCTCCTGTGGACCAATGGGTTAAATAACGCATCAGTAGGTCGTCAATGAGCACATCACTTTGCGCTCCGGTTAAGAATAACTTCCCGCGAGAATTGAGCGCAGCAATGCCATGAACCCCACACCAGAGCGAGCGTACCGCCAGTTGTACCGCTGCATCATCCGCATCCGGCGCGAGCTGGCGCAGCGGCTGTTGAACAAAAGCAAAAAGTCGATTCACGGCATCGGTGAGCCAATCCGGGCAACTCATCGTATCGGGCGTGTGATGTTCAAACATCAATGCCCACCGATTCGGCCATTGGGCAGAAAACTCCAGATAGGCCATAGCGATGGTTCGTAATTCTTCAGTAGGCGAATGCGGTATGGCTAACCGGGCCACATGCGAAGACAACTGTTGATTCAGCTTCGCCATTGTCCGGCCATTAATATGCCAGCACAGATCATCCAGATTGGTAAACACCAAATACAGCGTCCCGGCGGAATAACCGATGTGCTGGGCAATTTTCCGTGCCGATAAAGCATGAATGCCTTGTTCATCAATGATGCGTTCCCCAGCGTTTAACGCCAGTTCTTTCAACTCTTCCCGACTGTGATCATTCCGGCGAGCCATAACTTTTCAACCTCTTTAATTAAACACTGTTCAATAAAATATAATGAACAGCGTTCAGAATGTAAAGAGCTTTTTATACGCAACGTTTCAAGCTCCACCGGATGGAGCGACCGCCGTGACAACAGGGCGGTACTAAATCATGAAATAATAGCGATATGAGGAACGGTGTTAAGGGAAGTAAGTAAATGCTGATTTAGCCTAGATCTATGAAAAAATTGCTCGAATATCAGCCAACCTAGATCACCTATAAAAAAGGCCAGATAGATAACTATCTGGCCTTAACACTGAACTAAATTCTATGCCAAATTAATCATTAAATGCATCTGACATATGATTAAATTTATACAGGAATGGATCTGGTTTGATAAATGCGGGGTTGCTATGTTTTTTAGCTTCTTTCCACCACAATTTTTTCAGCTCTTCCACTTTAGCTGGATATTTATCAGCCAAGTCAGTTGATTCTGAAAAATCTTTTTCAGTATCAAAGAGTTGCCAAACATCTTTCGACGGTTCATCCCCTAATCGATGCATTGCTACAGCACGCCATTTACCATCGGTAATCGCCCGTTGACCACGCAAAGAGAAGAACTGTACGGTGCGAGTTTTCGCATCCTGATGTTCAAAAGTCTTCATAAATGAACGACCTGCAACCGGAAGCTGTTTAACACCATCGACTTCTTTAGCGAACTTCGTTCCTGCCGCAGCCAACATCGTTGGTGCTAAGTCAACAACGTTGACATACTGATCACGAACGGAGCCAGGGTGTTTAATATGTTTCGGCCAGGAAACAATTAACGGTGTACGAACCCCACCCAAGAATGGCCATAATTTATAACGGCGGAACGGGGTATCATCGGCATAGGCCCATGGACGCTGATACAGCATATACGTTTGTGGACCACCCGCTTCATCCAGATGTTCATCCATCTGAGCTACGGTTGTTCTATCTCCATACGCATGGAAGAAACCACCTGTTGGTCCACCTTCAGAAGCCGCACCATTATCTGTAATCAACATGATCAACGTGTTGTCATACTGTTTGGTCTGTTTCAGGTATTTGATCAAACGACCGATTTCATCATCAGTTTGAGTCATGAAGCCCGCATAAGTTTCCATGAAACGAGCATATACACGTTTATGCTGCTCATCCAAAGAACTCCAGGCTGCATCCCCATTTTGACGTGGCGTTAAGACTGTATTCGCCGGAATGATCCCCAACTGTTTTTGACGGGTAAAACGTTCTTCTCGCAATTGATCCCAACCGATGTCATATTTACCTTTATATTCATCGATATAAGTTTTAGAAACCTGTAACGGCGCATGCGTGGCCCCTAAAGCCAAATACAGGAATTTCGGCTTATCACCGCCCGGTTTCATGACATTGATCGCATGATCAATCAAGTCTTCCGATAAATTGTACTTCGGATCCTGCGGTGTCGGCAGTTCCTTATTGTTTTCAATCAGCTCAGGATGATATTGATCAGTATGGCCACTGATAAAGCCATAGTAATAATCAAAACCTCGTTGCAATGGCCAGAATGCGTGGTTGCGTTTCTCGTTATCCACATATTCCGGCGCCATATGCCATTTACCTAAAGCATAAGTTGAATAACCGGCAGTCTGTAGTGCCTGAGCCACGTTCTGAGCATTCGGTGGAATTTCACCACTAGTGGCTGGACCTGCACCTAATGGAACACTCGCGGCAGGCGCTTTTGTTCTAACAATTTTACCTTCTTTAGTGATGGTAATTTTAGGTGGCAAATCAGCCATATTCACAGTCTGAGGATTCCGCCCGGTCACCAATGCTGCACGTGTCGGCGCACTGATAGCGGCAGAATCAAACCGATTATAACGAAGTCCGTTATAAGCCAGTTGGTCAATATTAGGCGTTTCGATTTCAGAACCATAAGCCCCTAAAGACGCGAAACCGGCATCATCGATCACAATCATGACAATGTTAGGCTGTTTTGAGGTATCACTCTGTTTATTAGAATCTTTTGCAACCGCTGGTAATGCAAGTGATGAGGCTAAAACAGAGACCCCGACCATTTTCAAAAATCGTCGCTGTGATATGACATTGCAACGAAGTTCCTGTGGGTTATTGACTTCCCCACCCCCGCTAAATTTGCGATTAAAAAAACGTGACATCAACTTCATGTGTATTCCCTCGTTGATATTTTTATAAAAGCCTTGATATGAATGCATACAAAGGCTCAAGACAGACGTTCTACTTCGTCATGTTAAACTCTGTTACAGCGCTTGGTTTCCAACCATACCGAACCGCTTTAACAAAGACCTGTTTATGAGATTTAGGATTAAAACTACCGTTATAAAGGGTCCAATTTTGCTGATCGTAGCTATAGGCAATAGAGGCCCCATCACTCCGGTTTGCTATAAATATTTCGCCAGTCAAAGAATCTTGCTCGACAACCGGTGGCAACGTCACTTTCTGTTGACCATTGGCATCAAGTAGATCTTTTTTCATAACGCCTTCGGCCACTAAACTCATATCATTACCGCGATTACGCCAGTGATAGAGCTGATCTCTAAGCTCATGTTTAACTCTCGCGTAATGAGGATCGGTTGCAATATTATGAAGTTGATATGGGTCTTTACTCAGATCGTAAAGTTCTTCAGCCGGCCGGGGTTGTAACCACTTCAACTGTGCTTTATTCAGCGTGCCGGCCTTTTCTCCTTCATATAAAGAACTCGTGGTATGCAACTGATCACGGAATGCGATATGGGTTCCCCCTGGGGTTGAGTCCATATTGCGAACATATTGGTATTGATCACTGCGGATAAAATAGGAGCGCATCGCGGCCGTATCCATTCGCGCGCGATCACCATAAACGTACTTGCGACTTGCAGGAGCATCTTTCGATAGATCAACACCCTGCATATAGGCTGGTTTGGGTAATCCCGCAAAACCTAAAATAGTCGGAGCCAAATCTTCAAAAGAAACCAGACGATCCAACTTCGAGCCATCTTTTGGCCACCACTTGGGTTTGTACTGATCGGGAATGTGAATAATCAACGGCACATGAGTGCCACTATCATAACCTTCACGTTTATGACGAGGCAGTCCATCACCATTGTCGGCAGAAAAAATAAAGATGGTGTTATCCCAACGACCATCCGCTTTTAACTTGCGAATGACATCCCCGACTTCTTTATCCATGATATGGATATTGTCATAGAAAAGTGCCAATTCTTGGCGTACTTTGGCATTATCAACCCAGAATGGATCAACTTTTACGCTGGCTGGATCAGTCGGTGTGTATTGGGTTTGTGAGCGTACTTTGTCCCAAACGTTCATCAACATTTCAAAACCTTTCGGACAGGTTTCTTTGGTGAATAACCCCGATTCATGCGTAATCATCGGATTCAACTCGATAAACATGGGTTGACTTTTATTCACTTTATAGGTGCGCCACGGGACATGCCGACCAACCACGAAATCATCAAAGTTTTTCGGTGTCCCATGCTTCGTCCATATCGTAAAAGGACCCACATCCAACGCACCTTTCGTAAATTGATAATCAGTTTTTAGATCATTGTAAGTAAAGTAACCATTGCGACGTAACAGCTCTGGATAAGCTTTAATATACGCCGGAGGAACTCCGACATAGCCACCTTCGGGGAAGGTGGCCGTCCGCATATTTTGCAACCCTAAAAACTGAGGGAAAACCCCAGTAATTAAGCCGGTCCGAGAAGGCGCACTGACACCAGCCATCGTAAACGCGTTGGTGAAAGTGACCGATGATTGGGCTAATTTATCTAAATTAGGTGTCCGAGCAACAGTATCGCCATAAACACCTAAACGGGTATTCATGTCCTCTGTTAATACAAAAACAATATTAGGCTTTTTAAGCTCAGGCGATATAGTCGCCTGACTCATCCCCGAATAGGTTATTGCTAATGCTGTTGCGGTCGCACATGCTAATAATGATAAACTCTTCATATTTGTGCCCAATCAATCGTTAACAATCGTTTAGAAATCCCACTGCGTTTCTAATCGAACTGAGTCATCTGCTCTTTCTTCCCAGGTATACGAAACCCATGCGCGCAGATTAGGTGCCCCAAACCAGTATTCCAATTGCGGAGTCACGCTAAATTTGCCGATTTCATCGTAGGTGTTGTACAGAATATAAGCGAAGCCATTATGATTTTGTGGGTACTTCTCAATAGCTACTGTTCCAGAGAAACCTAACCCTCCTTTCGCAAAACCTTGTGAGCGAATATCTTTTAAGCTTTCACTTTTATCGCGTTTGGAATAAGCGAACACACTGGAGAAGCGATATTTCATACCATAGTTATAAAAACCTGCGAGTGAGTAGGTATATAAACTGGTATCATCACGAGCGAAATTAGTATCACTATTGTCGGTATCACCGGCACGGGTTTTATTAATATCGACATTCCCGAAGATATATTGACTTCCGACGAGGACCATCGGCTGGCCGTTATGCACAGCAGCATAGATCCCTTTAGTATCAGGCTGGAAGTGATAAATATCAGCTTCCTGATAACCAATATCCGCCCCCCAAATATCCGAGTTGGTATCGTAACTAGCCGCTAAGAAAATGCCGTTATCTAAGAAGTTTTTATATAAAATTTTGCCCGGGTTTTTCCCACCAGCTTCCCCTTGGGTATCAAACAGTGCCTGAGAGCCCATATCCACAGCAAAGAACGACCAAGTTGCGGTATGAGTACCAAACATCAGAGCGCCGAAGGTATCATCTTCAAACCCTATACGAAGCTGTTCCCATTTAGTATTTTCACTAAAATCATCAAATTTATTAACAACTTGACCATCGCGTTTGTTGTAGTTTTCAGCTGCGCGGAACCACAAATCACCAATAAACCCAATGCGATCCGTTAAATAAGTTTTACCGCGAAGACGCGCATTAAATTGAACATAACCCCCATCGAAATCTTTATAAGTACGATAGCCGGCCTTAAACCGATAAGTGGAATACCATCGATCTTTTTTCGAAACATCCGTAATTTGATTTACGGTGCTTCCGACTTTGTCATTTAAATAATTTCCCACGACAGGTGATTGCCAGCGATGAGGATTCACTTGCGCTGAAGCACCGACTGAAAAAAATCCTAATAACAGTAATGATGCTTTAATTGACTTGTTCATATAAATTGTCCTTTCTTATATTGTAGGGTCGTTACCAATACTTATTGAGCAAAACGCACTTACGGTTACGTACTTACAGCTACCTCCTTATAACTAAGCCAATTTTTATTTCTGTTTTACATGGTTGTCGTTACCACCAAAGAACATGGTTAAGAACATGCTCACCAATACCGCAATGGCAGAAGCGATAATGGCTGCCCATACGCTGCTATCCACCCCTGTTGCTGGAATTAACTGAGGGAAAGTCAGAACACTAGGTAAACCAAACGAGAAGATGTGGGTATGATAAAAGCCAATGATTGCTCCCCCGATAGCGCCACCGACACAGCCAAAGATAAAGGGACGACGACGAGGCAGATTCAAACCATAAATGGCGGGTTCGGTGACCCCAAAGATCCCAGAGGTAAAGCATGATCCAGCCAAAGTTTTCACTTTTGCATCTCGGGCTCTCAAGAAAATACCTAATGCAGCACCGGCCTGGGCTAATACCGCCGGGATCAATAACGGTGCCATCGTATCAGAACCCAATACGGACAAATTATTGATCATGATTGGCGCTAATCCCCAATGCAGCCCAAAGATAACGAAGACCTGCCAGCCGGCCCCCATCAACAATCCTGCAATCACTGGGCTTATGGAGTAAATCCATTCGTAACCATAGGCCAGCCACTGACTGAGCAGAGTCGCAATTGGACCAATCACTAAAAAGGTCAGAGGAGCCACAATAATGATGGCGAAAAGTGGACTAAAGAAATTCTTAACCGCGCTGGGAAGCCATTGGTTAAATAAGCGTTCCAACTTAGAACTCACCCAACTGGCACAAATCACGGGAATCACCGATGCGGTATAGTTCATCATCACCACGGGGATCCCTAAAAAGCGAATTGCGTCACTGCCGGCAACCTGCGAAGCATGAAATGCACTGACCATATCGGGATAAACTAACGAGGCGCCAATGACCATTGACACAAAAGGATTGCCACCGAATTTAACACCGGAGGTATACCCTAAGATAATAGGGAAAAAGTAAAATAAACTATCACTGGCCGCGAATAAGATCCGATAGGTCCCACTCTGAGTGGTCAATAGTCCACAAGCGATGCTCAAGGCTAATAGCCCTTTTAGGATCCCCGATGCAGCCAGGACGCCTAATAACGGGGTAAAAATCCCGGAAATAGCATCAATACAACGAGCAAACAATGAGTCTTTAGAACGACTCTTATCGCTGCTTGCTGACGATGTCGCTGCTGACGGCGCGGCCTGATTGGATTGGATCGCGTCAAAAACCGGCCCAACATGATTGCCGATCACGACCTGAAACTGTCCACCGCTTTCGACCACGGCTATGATTTCTGAATTTGCTTTTAAAGCCTCCCGATCCGCCTTAGCTGGATCATTCAGCTTAAAGCGTAAACGTGTCGCACAATGCACGAGGCTATTGACGTTATCCGGACCGCCCACTCCTTGGATAATATCTTGGGCTAACTGTTCATATGCCATATCCAACATCCACCTATTTTTCACATAGTCTGTCAAACATGCCTACACCAAATTGTAGGCATAAAAAAACCCAGACCCACCGCTCACGCGATTGAAGATCTAGGTTTTGCCCGATACTCGGTCACAATCCTGATTAATACATTCTTTTATCAAAAAAAAACCTGACCGACAGAGACTTTCGCACACTATCTGATCAGGTTTTGCCTGCCCTAAAGCAGTTACAATCCAAATTTTCTGTAGTGAAATATGGCTGAAAAACATCGTAGGAACAATCATTGTTCTACAAAAATGTGATACTCATCCCATGCAGTACTCTCATTTCACGCTTTTTTTGAATTAAATCACAGAATACATCACGGAGGATTTCCGAAATGAAGGCCCATCTTCTCTAAAATTGCTCACTAGAAGCATCTTTACCATTAGCGCCCTATATATCTTGTGTTCAATCATTTTAGGCAATAATGGCATTGTGATTAACATTCTCTATTTAAAGTCATCCTATCTGATGAAAGCTTGAGAATATCCACACCGTTCCTACTAAAAATAATACTTAAAGCGGGCTCTCACTCCATAACGTCCCTCATGATGCGAAGGGGCGGAAGGCATCGCATCCCATTGCTGCTCTAACAGCGAATAGTAAGCAGCGGTGTAAAGATCAAAGTTCTCGAAACCCAGAATATTTTTCCATCGATAGGAGGTATGAAGCGTGTGAATATGATATTCCCCGGAGCTATCCGTACCCGAAGTATTAAAGTGATCGATTTTATTATGGGCATAAACATAACCCAGTTCGATATTATGCCAGCCGACATTAACGGCTACACTCTGATCGGTTTCATCCGTTGCATTCATCCCGGCTAAATTTAAATTAATGATGACGGCTTCTTCGCTCTCATTCCCTTGCCCGAGACTATTCCAGCCCAAAGATCCCCCGAACCCGGTACGTCGAGATTGGTCCAGCCATTGATGGCGCGCACCATAATAACCATAGGCATCGTGGATCACATTCGTTTCCAGCCCCAATGACAGGCTGAAATGCCCCGAAGTCCAATTGACCACAGGGCGCAAGTAGATCACATTCTTTTTATTGGTAAGTTTGTTGCCATGATATTGGCCATCAGCATATAAACAGGTTCCATCTTCAATCAACGTATTCAATTCCAAAGTCATATGCCCCACATAGCGAGAAAGCTGAAAACCACCTCCATGATGGGTCCGGCCTCGCCCTTCTTTCATCATATACACATAGCCACTGCCGTCTTTGTACAAATCATTAGCGCTGTTTCCTGCATATTCAACGAAGGTATCTTGATGGATCGGGAACATATCCCATGCCTCATAGCGCCCTAGCTGTATTTTCCACTGTGATGTTTTACCAAAGAAAAATTTAGCATCATCTAAAGTCATACCATCTTGCAGTGAAGCCAAAGGCTGAGCTGAAAATCCGACAAAAGCACGATTATCCCGGTGTTGTATCCCATCCAGCCCTAGCAGGATCCGGCCATTAATATCTTGTCGACGGGTTTGATCCGTGTTAAGCCCCAACGATGATAGTTCGCCCGGAGAATTCATCGCATCGACGTTAAATTCAACATCACCATAGCCAGTTAGCTGTCCGTGAGAAGTATTCCAGACTGTTGCAGACACGTTCGTCGAAAGTAGCAGTGTCAGACACAGGCCGTTAAAAATTGCTTTCATGTTAAGTTCCTCTTTAGTCGATCGCCAGACACAGCAGGGCCTTAACCAAGACCACTTGGCGTTGATGTGGATATTTATTGATTAAATGAAGTGTTGCTCACTCAACCGGTTAATCCCCTAACCGATAAACTGAGCCAATGGCTCTCAATCAGCATCGATGAGGCGTGAATCGCTCCCCATAAATGACTGCTTAACTTGTCTCGTCGTTCTTGTTGGATGACGTGCGTAGAATTTTCCTCGGCCTTTCGATCTCGATGCAGTGACTCCCGATAAAATGTCATCGAAGAAATAAATCGCCGATCAATCGTCGGTGATGGAATACTGGGCAATTGCATGTTGAATCTCAAATATTAAGTTTTTTATAAAAATATCCGAAACGTTTTGGATTAAAACCGAAACGTTTCGGATCTGTGATATGAAACAATAAATGAGTCAATTGATATTAAAAATGTGTTTTTGATCACATATCACTATGAAAGGAATCACAAAAAGGCTAGTTCTGATCAAGCGCTTAAAGACAGGAATTACTCGTAATAACCAAAAGCACCTCACCAAGGTGAGGTATAAAAAAGGCCTAAATCATATGCAGCTACGGCAAAACGATTAACTTAAATATCGCCTTGCATCAGCTTGATGCATCTCCATGCTGCTCCACACTGTCGTCCCTGACGTGGAGGAAAACTGATAAACCGAATACTGTTTTTTAGATAAAAAACTGTAAAAAATAGTGATATTACTCATCAATATGGATCGTTATAAACTATCCATAAATTCATTAAAATCCGTTATTAATATAATTATTATTTTGCAATTCTATTTTAACTAAACTTCCCTTGTATCCCATTATCATATGCAATGGGATTATATTTTAGTATGCTTTTTACTCATATTTTCCATACGACTTAGCAATAATCAAAAAGCAGTACCTGTAACAATATCACCACCCGGATAAATTATATCTATTATGTAGATCGTTTTATAAAAAATCGACCTCATAAATTTTATGAGAAAGGAAACTGCTCTTCATCATGATGCTAAAATAACAGATCATTCAGATAAGCAGATTCACAATCCTAATTTTCAAATTACGAACGCGTATATATAGGTTTTGTTAATGCTTCACCTTTAGACGCAATTACTTTTTGATACCAGAAAAAGCTTTTTTTCCGTTTCCGTTCCAAGGACCCATGACCTTCATCGTCCCGATCAACATAAATAAAACCATAGCGTTTTGACATCTGGGCGGTTGATGCACTCACCAGATCAATGGGCCCCCAAGAGGTATATCCCATCACCTCAACGCCATCTTGAATGGCTTCGCCCACTTCATACAGATGCGAGTTGAGATAATCAATCCGATAATCGTCTTCAATCTCACCTTGGGCATTCATCTGATCTTTCGCACCCAAACCATTTTCAACGACAAATATCGGTTTCTGATAGCGATCCCATAATAAATTCAATAAGTAACGTAAACCGATGGGATCGATCTGCCATCCCCATTCTGATTTATCCAAATATGGATTGGCAATCATCTCCAGCATATTGCCTTTGGCTTTCTGCTGCTCTTTCGGATCAGCACTGGCACAACCGGTCATGTAATAACTAAACGAAATAAAATCAACGGTTTCTTTCAGTGCTTGTTCATCTTCGGCCGTGATATCAATCGTAACGCCCAACTGGGCAAGTTTACGTTTCATATAGCTGGGGTAATAACCACGAGCCTGCACATCCCCAAAAAATAGCCAATCATGATTCTGCCGCTGCGCTTTCAATACATCAGCTGGATGACTGGTAAGTGGATACAAAACAGCACCTAACATCATATTACCAATTTGGGCATCCGGGATAATCTCATGGCAGGCTTTTACAGCCTTAGCACTCGCCACCAGCTGATGATGAATCGCTTGATAACGTGTTTGTTCACTACAGTCCCGCGGTAAACCGGAGCCTGTAAACGGTTCATCTAATGTCACGTTAATTTCATTAAATGTCAGCCAATGTTTCACTCTAGAGCCAAAACGTTCAAAGACAACACGCGCATATTTTTCAAAGAAACCAATCACATCCCGGCTGGCCCACCCCTGATAGTGTTCGGCTAAATGCAAAGGCATTTCGTAATGGGACAAAGTGACTAATGGCGTAATTCCATATTGTTTTAATTCATCGAAAACTTTGTCGTAATAAGCTAAACCGGCCTCATTAGGCTGCGCATCATTCCCATTTGGAAAAATCCGACTCCAGGCAATCGATAAGCGTAAACAGCTAAATCCCATTTCATTGAATAACGCGATATCTTCCGGATAACGATGATAAAAATCGATCGCTATATCTTTAATATTAAAATCACCGGGGACTCGTTTGACGAGTTCACCAAAGGCCCCTTTAGGCTGAACATCCGATGTTGATAATCCTTTACCATCAGCGACATGGCTTCCTTCAACCTGGTTGGCTGCAATAGCTCCACCCCACAAAAACGAGTCAGGAAAACGAAAACTCATACTCTTTTCTCCTTCGATACTTCAATCAATAACATTCAATGGGTGGTATCCAGAATCAAGGTCTGAATCCAAAACTTATTCATTTATTTAACAGACTGTTGTAGCTCTTTAGCTGAATGATCCGCTTTTTTAGACCGAGCCACTTTGCCTTCATCTTTGCAACCAAATAGATAAGTCAAAGCGGCACCCAAAACAATCGCAACCACCGAGCCAACAATAGCAGCCCAAAAACTGGCATTGATACCGCTATTCGGAATCAGTTGAGGGATCGATAAGATACTCGGCAATCCAAATGAGTAGATATGGGCGTGATATAACCCCAAAATACCAGAGCCGATCGCCCCACTAAAGCAACCAAAAATGAACGGTCTGCGACGTGGCAGGTTTAAGCCATAGATCGCAGGTTCGGTAATACCAAAGATTCCCGAAGTAAAACAGGATCCGGCTAATGTCCGAACTTTGGCATCTTTAGTTCTGAGGAAAATCCCTAACGCAGCACCTGCCTGAGCCAACACAGCCGGTAAAACCAGCGGCATCATGCTATCTGAACCAAATACAGTCAGGTTATTGATAATGATCGGAACAAATCCCCAGTGCAGCCCAAAGATAACGAAGATCTGCCAACAGGCTCCCATAATCATACCGGCGATCACTGGGCTCACCAGATAAAGCCATTCATAACCATGTGCAATAATCTGGCTTAACCATGTTGCGATTGGACCAATCACCAAGAAAGTCAGAGGGACCACAATAATGATGGCAAACAAGGGAGCAAAGAAATTTTTAACCGCACTCGGTAACCACTTGTTAAAGAAGTACTCCAGCTTAGAACTGACCCAACTGGCACAAATAACGGGAATCACCGATGAGGTATAATTCATTAAAATGACTGGGATCCCCAAAAAATGTAATGGTACGGCATTCGCCACTTGCGATGCCTGATAAGCGCTGACCATATCGGGATAAACCAAAGCCGCACCAATCACCATAGACACAAATGGATTGCCACCAAATTTAACGCCGGCGGTATATCCTAAAATAATTGGGAAGAAGTAAAACAGGCTATCACTGGCCGCATATAAAATTCGATAACAACCATCATCCGGAGCCAGAACATGGCAGGCAATAGCTAAGGCCAGCAACCCCTTCATGATCCCTGAAGCTGCCATAACCCCTAACAAGGGAGTAAAAATCCCCGAAATAATATCAATAAACTTAGCGAACAGATTCTCTTTTTTATCATCGCTTTGGCTATTCTCAGCCGATTTAGATACTGTGGCCGCCACGGAACCGTCTAATCCATTAATGGCCTCAAAGACCTGATTAACGTGGTTACCGATCACAACCTGAAACTGGCCTCCACTTTCAACCACAGCGATAATATCAGGGTTGCTCTTTAATGATTCCCGATCGGTTTTATCATGATCATGCAGTTTAAAACGAAGACGCGTTGCGCAGTGGATTAAACTCGCAACATTTTCCCGTCCCCCAACACCTTTGATAATTTCTGAAGCTAACTGCTCATATGCCATAATTCAACGTCCTAATGAATAAATACAACATGAAACAGGAGTTTCCCTTAGGGGCTGTCAACCCTAGATTTCGGACATAAAAAAACCTGGATTTTGCACCGGTCATAACAATGACCCATACAATCATCCAGGTTTTGCCCGATAGACGGTTACAATCCTGCCATTTTGCACTGCTATTAAAAACTGTATCTATTTGTTTTAAAAGAGATTTAAACCATAAATCTCACACAAATTTTTACATGCACGCATAAAAAAACCTGATCAAATACCCAATGCCTTGCATAGGGACTTAACCAGGTTTTGCCTGCAATCAAGCAGTTACAATCCAACTAACTGAGATTAAGAATAACGATATAATCCATTGCAGAGCAACTAACAGGCCACAAAAGTGTGACTCAACTCGCATTAAAAATGCCATTTCATTTATAACCCAAATATAAATCACAAATATTAAGGATTGATTTTATCCATAAATCAACATCTTATAGTTATAAATATCAATAAATTAATGTGCGATGATGCAGCGTCTCCAACACAGATGACTCCTTCATTAGAGTCCTATTACACCCTTGAAATTACATGATAAGGACATGAAAATTTATTATTTTTAATATCCCTCTATCTTATATGACTATATTCACATCCAATAGATTTTTAAGCTCAATTAGTGTCTCAAGATATGTATTATTAATCTTATTGACAATAAAATTACACTTAATTATAATTTAATCAATTAAATAGAATCAAAACAACATTTTAAATATGTCGATATTTAATATATAACTGACGATGTGAATAAATTTCAATCAAATCCATCATTCATTCAAATAATATTCGACGTTATTATCCAACATTGATCCCTATTTATTATTAATTAAATGCTAGTTATCACAGAATATGAAATCAAACCAACACTCTTAATTCATTTTAACTATATTATAGCTATAGCAAATCACAGGCCTCAATTTTAGTCCCTTAGGAGTAATCTATGCCGTATATCGTTCAGTTTACACGCGCGATACGATGGATGCTTGGAGCAACCTTCCTTATGTTGCTATCAATCTCTCCAGTCAGTGCTAAATTCATCGCAGTCAGCGCAAATTTAAACGACACTTTTCAAAATATGCTGTTATTAAGTATGGAACGAACAGCTGATGCGAATAATGACGACATCTATATCGATTATGCCAACAATGATACGGATCGACAGTTAGCGCAAATCCGTCAATATGTACAAACTGGTGCGGACGCGATCATTGTGTCATCCATAAAATGGGATGACGCCGAATATACCCCAAAAATTATGGATATCACGGGAAAAACACCGCTGGTATTTGTCAGTGCTGAACCACTTCATGATCTGAGTAAACTCCCCAAAAATGTCATCTATGTGGGGTCAAATGAACAAGAATCCGGCACCATGGAAATGGAAGAACTGGCGCGATTAGCTCACTATAAAGGAAAAGTCGCAATGCTTATGGGTGAAAAGATTCATAGAGCAGCCCAGAGCCGAAGCCAAGATGTCAAAGAAGTCATTGCTAAATATCCAGACATGTCACTCGTCGCCTCCGAAACAGCAGACTGGTCCCGCAGTAAAGCATATGCCATCACCAAAAAATGGCTTCAGGATAAATTAGATTTCAATATTCTAGTTGCCAATAATGACGAAATGATTCTAGGAGCCATCCTCGCCTTTCAGGATTCAGGGATTGACCCCAAACCTTATTTGTTAGGGGGTATTGATGCCACTCCGGACGCGCTTCAGGAAATGCAAAAAGGGCTACTCGATGTCACCGTGCTTCAAGATGCCAATCGACAGGGATCGGCTTCTGTAGAAATGGCTTACCAATTGATCAATAAAGAACGTCCCGCACCGGTTTATTGGGTTCCATTTAAATTAATCACCCCGGATAACTATCAACAGTTGCAAGACAAATAATTCGAGATAAAAGGATACTGGATATGTCTTTCACATTAGTACAACGAATTATAGGTGGTTTTCTGTTGTTATTGATCGCACTACTGGTATCAGTAGGAGTCAATTACACCTCGGTAAGCCACATTAGCAACAACTTTAAACAGATCTCGAGTGAAACATTGCCATTATCCCAAACGGCAAACTCGACCAAACTCACCTTGTTGCAACAAAATCAGAATGTACTCTCTGTCTTTAATACGACAACGGTCAATGAGATCAACCAATATGAACAGAATTACACCGATCTTGACCAAAAGATCAATCAACTCTTGTCCAACACGCCACAGCAGGTCATTGCAAATAATGCCATTCTTTCTGGGAAAATCACTTCGATTCAGAATACTCGTAGCCAATACTCCAATACAGTCAAAAAACTGATAGAGCTGCATCGAAACCGACTCATCAATGAAAAAAATATTAATGTTCAACTCAATAATATGGTTCGTCTGGAACGCCGATTAAATTATTATTTGGCCAAATATTACGGCCCTCGCTACTCGGATCCAGAATTTAAAAGTTTAATGAAAGGGTTGGATCTAGAAGCAAAACAGATCTTTGATGCATTCAACAATTACTTGGTTGATCATAATTTTAAAACACTACAACAAAATATCGTTGGGATGGATTCTATCCTGCCCAAACGGTTTGAAGAAATAAAACAATATGATACCAACAAGGGGAAACTTTTCAGTATTATGCTGACGCCCCTTATCGCCCAAATCACCGCTCCAAATGGCTTATACCAGCTATATCAAACCCATAACCAAATTATCTCTGAAGAAAATCAACTGCTGAAGCAATCTAGTGATCAGGTAACTCAGTTATTGAGCGATGCGGATGCTTTCGTCAATGAAGCCAAGCAAATGGTCACAAATGCCCAACAGAATGCCAATACGAGTATCCAGCTCATCTTGCGCTCAATTGCGATCGTCAGTGCGATTTCCTTGGTTATTGCGATCCTTATTCCCCTTTGGATTGCTGGCCGGATCCGACGTTCCATTAAAATTTTCCGCGAAGCTTTGGTGCAGATGTCTCAAGGAGATATGCGAGTCCATTTTGAACAATCTGGGAAGGATGAATTTAGTGAGTTAGGCAGTTACCTCAATGAACTGGTACAGAATTTACGCGAAACATTTATTGCTTTAAGCCAGAACACCCAGCATCTGAGTGATGCCGCTGAGAAAAATGCTAATGTGAGCGAACGCACTACTCAGTCCATGGATCGACAACAGTCATTATTAGAAACAACCGCATCAGCGATGACTGAAATGGAAAGTTCTGTAGCCGAAGTGGCACAACGTGCTCAGGATACGATGATGGCAGCAGAACAAGCCAATAATCAGATGGATGATGTGAGCAACCTGATTAAGCAAGCGATTGAAAATATTAAAGAACAGGCTAGCCATATCAATAAAGCATCAACCACTGCCTTGGAGCTAAATGAGTACGGACAAAAAATTGATAGCATCATCGAAACGATTCAGAATATTGCCGAACAAACCAATTTACTGGCATTAAACGCAGCGATTGAAGCAGCTCGAGCCGGTGAACAAGGTCGGGGATTTGCCGTGGTTGCCGATGAAGTTCGTTCGTTAGCCAGCCGAACTAAAAATTCAACTGAAGAAATCCAAAACATGATTGAAATCATGCAACGACTTATTCAGGCTGTTGTCGAGGTGATTAAAGTCAATGTGACCAAAAATGACACAAATATCAGTGTGGCAGAACAAGCAGGGGAACGTTTAAGCATGATGAGCGATTCCATCAGCCAAATTGTCGAAATGAACATCCAAATCGCCAGTGCAACCGAGCAACAAAGCACTACCACTCAGGAGATCAGTGCCAGCGTTGTGAATATTAGCGACTCAGCCGAAGATACGGCCAAAGGCGCTCAGGATAACGCGGAAACAAGTCAGGCTTTGCAGGAACAAGCACGTAAACAACAGGACCTCGTTGCCAAATTTGAACTCTAAGTCGTGATCTTGTACGGATTACTTTTACAATATTCTAATTACTGAAATGCCCTATCGCTGCATAACGCATCGCATAGGGCAGCTTCTGTGATAAATTAGCGCCTAGGCGCTAGATTCATTCTCAGAAAACCAAATACAGCCACCTGTTTTTTGATCCTTTTAACAGCAACTTTATTATTGTTTTTTCATCATTTTTTGCTTATTGTAGATATATCTTAAGTGAGTTTTATACCCGTGAAAAAGAGCATGATGGTACCCATTTTTTCTCAATCACGGTTCTTAATATTAGCCCCTGAGTACAGGCCGCCAATAGAGACTCAGACTCTCTTTTTAACTCATATGAGAGATTGATTGCTCAATTCATTATTGCTTCAATAAAAAAGGAATTCCCAACCAACACGATGAATAATCTAGCCCAATTGATTAAAAAAGCCGGATTAAAAGTGACGGCCCCCCGATTACAAATTCTAAAATATTTTGAATCGTCACCGATCCACCATGTCAATGCCGAAGAGTTGTATAGATATTTACAAGATAAAGGTGAAGCACTGGGATTGGCCACTGTTTACCGAGTTCTAAATCAGTTTGATGAAGCCGGATTGATTACCCGACATAATTTTGAAGGCGGAAGTGCCGTTTTTGAACGCAATCAACACAGTCACGACCATATAATTTGTCAACGTTGCGGAAAAATTATTGAGTTCGATGATCCCATCATCAATGCTCGAGTAGAAGAAATTGCCTCCAGCTACCAATTGCGACTCACAGATAAAGAACTTTGTTTATATGGTCTTTGCCAAGAGCATGCGGATCCAAACCAGACCTGATACGGCTTCGTATCTTTTTTGTCATTTAATCAACGAATTATTCCAACATTAGCTAATGTCTCAACTAATTGCCCAGGCAACTAGTTGCATTCGGCAACCAAAATCCGTATATTAGCCCTCAATATAGTTGCTTAGGCAAATATTGACATGGCATATTTTAATATCGAAACATTTAATAAACACGGACTCTGTCTAAATCTGGGGCATTTAATTCATCTAACCAATCAATACAAAGATAAAGCCCTTACCAAACACCTGATGCCATTGGATATCACTGCACAACAATTCAAGGTCATGTTGTTGCTGTATCGAGAGGAAGCCTATTCCTGCAAAGATCTCAGCCAGAGACTCAATATCGATGCCGGTGCCACCACGCGAATGATTGATCGTCTCGAAAAAAAACAACTACTCCTACGGATCAGAGATCAACATGACCGCCGTTGTATTCAACTGCAGTTGACCCAAGAAGGGACTCAATTATGTCAGCAATTTCCTCAGGTTATCGTAGATGGTTTAAATGAAATCACTCAAGGATTGAGCACGGAAGAAATTCAACTTTTAGAATCATTGCTCAAACGGTTACTCACAACCGGAGGTGTCATAGAAACACCCCCAACGGACACTAAGACGGAATAAGGTATTCAAGGGCATAATTAACTATGGAAAACCAATCTCAAGAACCCCTATCGCATAGCCAGGCTATTCGTTCCCGAAAACGCAAAAAGATCATGCTATGCCTGATGATAACGCTCTTGCTCTTTTTAGGTTGTGGCTATGGCTATTATGAAATTTATGGTCAATATTATGAATCCACAGATGATGCCTATGTTCAGGGAAATATATTAAATATTGCCCCAAAAATCAGTGGCACCGTCACTAAAATTTATGCTGAAGACGGAGATTATGTACAGCAAGGACAACCCTTAGTTGCCCTCGATCGTAATGATACTCAGATTGCTCTGGAACAGGCCAAAGCCAATTTAGCCAATGTGATTCGTCAAACCCGGAGTTTGTATACCGATGTAGAAAATTATCAATCTCAGGTCAATATCCAACAGGTGGCCTATCAACAGGCTCAAGCCGATTATCAACGGCGGCAACAATTGGTTAAAAAAAATGCGATTTCTGTCGAGGAATTAAATCATTATAAAGATGCACTCACCTCTGCAAAAAATGCATTGATGGCAGCCAAACAAGCACTTCAGAGTCGAGCCGCATTAACGGATGGCGTTGCGATTGCCGATCATCCAGCGATCAAACAAGCCATTGCACAACTGCAACAAGCCTTTTTGAATAATGAATATACGATCGTGCCCGCTCCAGTGAGTGGTTATGTCTCCCAGCGTTCCGTTCAGTTGGGTGAACAAGTCACTCCCAGTCATAATTTAATGGCTTTAGTTCCGTTAAATCAGGTCTGGGTTGACGCTAACTTTAAAGAAAGCCAGATGAAAGATATGCGTATAGGACAACCGGTAGATATCACGGCCGATCTCTATGGCAGTAATATTCATTATCAAGGACACATTGCCAGTTTAGGAATTGGTACCGGAAGCGCATTTTCACTACTGCCGGCACAAAATGCAACCGGAAACTGGATCAAAATTGTACAACGGTTACCCGTCAGAATTGAATTGGATGCTCAAAATCTAGATCGTTATCCTTTGCGCATTGGACTATCGATGAATGTGACGGTCCATCTAGCCCATCAACAAGGGCCTCTACTGGATGAAACCATCAACCAAAAACCTCGGTTAGAGACCCGAACCTATGACCATCAACTCGCCCAAACTCGACAGATAATTGCATCAATCTTCAAATTGAACGGTATTAAAGCCTCAAAAATGATGCTAACAGAGCGCTAATATGGAACAGAATTACCAATTCCGCCCTCAAAATCTGGCGTTAGCGGCCATAGGATTATGCCTAGCTACTTTCATGCAGGTTTTAGATACGACTATTGCTAACGTTGCTCTGCCTACCATCGCCGGAAATCTGGGGGTTTCCTCCGATCAAGGGAACTGGGTGATTACATCATTTGCGGTGTGTAATGCTATTGCCTTGCCGCTAACCGGCTGGGTTGCCCGTACCATCGGTGAAACTAAATTATTTTTAGGATCAGTCCTTTTATTTGTCATAAGCTCATTTCTATGTGGTATGGCTCAGTCCATGAGTGAGCTTATTTTTTTCCGAGCCTTACAGGGATTTTGCTCCGGGCCGCTATTTCCAATGGCTCAAACCTTAATGATGGCCATTTTCCCACGCCACAAACGCACGGCGGCTCTTGCTATTATTTCGATGGTGACCGTTGTAGCTCCTATCGTTGGGCCGATCACCGGAGGTTGGATCACCGACAATTACTCTTGGCGCTGGATTTTTTATATTAATATCCCCATCGGGTTATTTGCTGCTTCAGTGACATGGGTACAGTTACGGCATCGTCTGGAAGATAAAATCCGCACTCCTATCGACTTCATTGGGCTGGCCTTTTTAGTCATTGGCGTTGGAGCCCTACAGGTTATGTTGGATAAGGGAAATAATCTAGACTGGTTTGCTTCTAATTTCATTATGACTCTAGCCGGTATTGCCACGGTGAGTTTGATCGCCTTTGTCATATGGGAACTTACAGCAGTTCATCCTATTGTTAATTTGAAATTATTTACGGATCGTAACTTCACCGTAGGAACAATTGCCTTAATCTTTGGCTACTCTGCATTTTTTGCCATTAACCTCATCCTGCCACAATGGCTAGAAACCAATATGGGATATACTGCAATCTGGGCCGGATTAGCGGCAGCCCCTATGGGGATTATTCCACTATTGACCTCTTCCTTGGTTGGGAAATATGCCCCTAAATTTGACATGCGGTTACTCGTTACCCTTTCCTTCTTAGTGATCAGCAGTTCCTGCTTTATCCGAGCCCATTTTAATTCAGAAACCAACTTTGCCATCATTGCCTTTGTGCAGGGATATATGGGCATTGGCGTTGTACTCTTTTTTATGCCACTGACGACCATTTTGCTTTCTAATTTGGACAATCATCAGTTAGCCGAAGGCGCCGGATTAGCTACCTTTTTACGAGTTCTAGGCAGTAGCTTCGCCTCCTCACTTTCAATATGGATCTGGGATCGTCGGGAAATATTCCACTATGCACAGCTCAATGAACATATTAGTCAACATAACCCGATAGCAACTCAATATTTAAGCCAGCTAGGTGGATTCACACAATCAGCCTTAGCACAGATTCAGCAGACCATGAGTAATCAGGCTCTAATGATGTCAACGATTGATTATTTCACCATGCTAGGCTGGCTCTTCGTGGCCTTGCTCGCCATTATCTGGTTTTCTAAACCACCTTTTATTCGAAGCCATTAATGACGAAAGCCACACGATGAGATTGCTTAAAATGGCAATCTCTGCCCACTTCCCTATGCATGAGTCATTTTTAAAATAGATATACCCAAATAAAAAGGGACTGAGCGCTTTCACGGTCAGTCCCTTTTCTCTTCAACCAATACTTGTTCAGATATAAATATGGATTACTACCTTCCCGATATTGGCCCAATATTGGTTTAAGTAGCCTTTATTAAAAGTACATCATAAAGCTACTGCTTACGCGCCTGGATTTCATTATATCCACGCTGTTCAACGACATTATACAATTCATACTTACGAATCAGTTTCTGTCCACCATCACGTGTCAACGGTGTCCATCCCAGCGTTCCTCGACCAACAGTCGAAGTAGTCGTAATCTGATCGAACGGGAATGAAATGAAGATCCCTTTAGTAAAGCTACCTTCACCGTACTCTTCACTACTCACATTCGTCAATGTTGCATAGGCACCAATTCTGAAACCATTACTGAATTCACGGATCATGGTCAAGGTTGCACCTTTATCTTTTGCCAGATAACGACCAATGTTTAGTTCAGCTGTGATATGTTCCCATGGAAGTTGATAATAAAGATTCAAATGCCCAGTGGTTGTTTTATAATCCCGGAAACCAAATCGTTCATCGAAATCACGCTGACGAACCGCATTCATATCCACGCCCACAGCCAATGGACTCCCCAATGGACGATAAAGTACTTCACCACCAACACCACCATACATATACTCCAGATATCCACCATAGACTTGGGTATACCAATTATCGGCCGGGTGACCAAAATAGGTTGCCTGCAAGTCATTAACCCCAATATCCGATGTGGTCAAATATTCACGAATATAGGTTCTGACCCGAGGTAAATTACTGGGAGCATCATATTTGAATTTATCGTAGTTGTTGAGCATATTGACCGATAACGATCCACTCAAGGCGAAGTTATCCGTAAGTTGTAGATTGGCACCACCTTTTAAGATCACCTGATACAGCCAGAAACCATCCGGTCCCCCCATACTTTGGTTCAACCCCGGAGTCAGTGAAAAACTCAACGGGTCATACGGTTTATGCCATACTTTTTTACCTTCCGGAGGCAGTGCATTCGTTGTCGCAGTAAAAGTTGATACCTGATTGAAATCGTAATCGCCATCATGTGTTTTCTTGAATGCATCTCGTCCGATATGGGTTTCTGTTACTTCCATCCCATCTTCTTTCTCGATCATCCTAAACTGGCGAGTTTCAGAACCCGTCGAATTATAAGCAACCGCAGCACTCCGACGATCCGCATCTTTACGATCTCGATATTTCGTTTGAGTCCCGACCACAGTTAATGCGTGTGGACTCTGATAAATAGCTTCTGGTTTAAGCCCAGCATTATCAGCGAACTCTTTCGCGATTTTATCCCAATCCTGATTATCTGAAGATGTAGCAACGGCTTTTAACGGTTTAGGAGCCGGATCATGCTTATACTTCACGACATCATTAACAATATTGGCATGTAATGTCACACCAAAGGCAAAGGTATTTCCACGTTCATAAGCGAGCTGCACATTCATAAAACGAGCGGGTTTTAAATTTAATGCAACATTCCAACGTGACGATTGGTCTTGATTATTATCTCTAGGCTCATTCTGATAATCATTGCCATCAAACTCCAGTTTGACACTCAGCGGTTCCCAAGGGGTTTGATATTCAATCCCGCCAAAGACCGATGTTCGCTGTCCCCGGAAAAAGTCATCAAAATTGACTTTACCTGCACGAGTAACGTCACTACTCCCATTTGATCCCCTAGTACACATCTTACTAGAGGCCCGGCAAAATGGGTTGGATAAATCCCCTGCCGACCCCATATACCCCCAGCCGAATCCCATCGTAATATCAAAAGGCCCGACTCGCTTAGTCGCATTGATGAATTCCGAAGAAAATAGTCCTGTTCCCCCTAAATCCCGAAAACCCACGGCAATATCCGGCATATAATAACTTTCTTGCCAAATTCTAAATTTAGCATCGACCCCTTTATCTTTATAATGTTGATCACCGGAAAGGGACTCCGGACCATAAGCCCGGTTGGTAACATTTACATACCGAATGGTTGCATTCATCCAAGGAACGGGCTGCAAATTCACCGCCCCAAAAATATATGGATCAATACGGGTATAGTTGAAACTAACATCACCATCCGTAGCCATTCGCGCTGTTGGCATCTGGATTAATCCAATCCCCCCAAAATCATAGCGAGACGGTTCTACCTTATCTGACCAGGCTGCCCATCCTGACACTGGCAGCAAGCACACGCAGACACATAAATATTTTGAAAATTGCATAAACGGTCCGTCGATAATATTAATGAGGAAGTTCCTGAGCCGCATATAATCTCAACATCGATTGATTAAAGGCCTGATAATGATGAAATAAAGTATCTTTTAAAGGAACATAAATCACACTACCGGGAGCCAGATAGGCTTGTTCACGATTCCAGTAGCTTACACCAACCCGATAAAATGTCGTATCAGGGCTAACAACCCAAACATAACTGGGATCAAAACCCGGTAAACGATTAATTTTATTCATATACTGTGCAACAGTCTGTCCGGGGACAAAAGGCAATGAATCCGATTCGGCGGCGCCTCCCACCGAAACAGTATTCGGCCTAAGCGGCGCAACAAATGTATCATCCTGCTGCAAAGGACGATTTTGATTCGGGATCAGATCCACTAAATCCCAATCAAATCGCTCTAATACACGCCCTGTTGCAACAAATTTTAAGATCTGGTGATGCAACGATGTTCGAGTTTCCGTGTTAAATCCGCCATCATCCAGTTGATAAAGTAATGCCCACCGCAAACGGTTTTGCCAACGCTGTTCATCACGACGCAGCAATGCAATGCCCAATCGATAAGCCTGAGGGCTTAACTGCCACTGATTAATCACAGTAGCTAAGCGGCTTTTCGATGGAACTTGATACGTTTGAGGGTGAACAAATTGGCCTTGAGTCATCACTTGCAAGGCCATATCGCCGGCAACCGCCCGACCAGCGATTAAGCCAATTAATAAAGCTATCCATCGGAGCTGATTTATCATTGTAAGTCTCGTTGGAATGGTTTTAACAGAGTCAAAGTAAAAGGAGGTAAGGTAGGGATCGGGCGTTGTACCGATTTCCAAACCAGCCCATGCTGATCGAGCCAATAGTGATTCACCGTATGATAATTCAATGCCGGAATCACGTAATCTTCATCCACCTGAATCAATTGTTTAGCATGATTAGCAATATTTTGCTGAACGGTGCCTTTAACAGTATAGTGAGTCTGGAAGGGTAGTCCGTACTGATATCCTGGCATCATGTCCACATAACCACTTGCCTTATAATTGGCTTTGGCTAATCCATCTAATCCATCCGCCAATGGGTCGTGACGATCAAATGTAATATTACTAATATTGGCATCTTGTAAATGCTCTGTGCGAATAATACGCCCATAACGGGTCACTAAACTTTCTTTATTACTAGAAATCCAAACTCGTTCAGGACCACTCACCTTGGCCAACACAACCATTGCCCGAGGTTCATCTCCCAACCGAATATAAGTGAGTGAATAGGGTATTTGCGCCAGTTGAGCATCACTCATCGTCGCATCAGGGGCCTTAATTAACGCATCTTGAAACATTTGGTAAGCCATATGGCTGTCACTGGTACATCCTTCCAATAACAAAAATATACTGGCCAATAATCCATAGTGAAGAATCGGTTTCATCATAAAATTGCAACATAAGAAAGGCCAGCAAAGCTGGCCTTTTGCTTAAACAAACACAACCTTAGTTGGTTCCGGTTGTACCAGTCGTACCCGATGTACCTGATGTTCCTGTAGTACCCGAGCTAGAGTTGTTATTGTTAGAAACAATAGCAACCGTTGTTCCTACAGCAGCCGCTATACCAATTGCCGACAGTGTAGAGATCGTACCAGACCCTAAACCGACCGCAGTCGTACTTCCCGCAACAACTCCTCCGGCACCACCAGCACCACCAGCGCCTGCTCCGGCACCACCAGCACCTGAACCTGAATTGATGACTGATGCAGCCGCTTTCGAATCACCACCAGCAGTTGCAGCCAATACAGGCCCAGCCACCAGGCATGCCGAAGCGATCAATACAGCAATCGCACTTTTCTTCATAGATACTCCTTATACACGTGTATCAGAATGTGCACACTCAATAGTAAAGCAAAATAAATTGCCCTACTAGTGAGTATACAATAATCAATGGGTAACTCTAGATAATCTTAAATCTGATTGAATAGTGATTACTTCTATTTTAATCACAATAAATCATGTCATTTATACATGATGGAAGACTCACAGGAAGGTAAAGGTAATTTAAGTTTATATCTGATTTATCAAAGAAATTTCGATATGAAGGATTCACTCATAAATACCCCATACAAACTTAATTACAAATACGCTAATACAATCTATCTATTCAACTAACTTTAGCTAAATTAAGGTATTTCACCTACTTAGGTAGCAACAACCATCGGGCTACAAACAGTGATTGTAACCCAACAGTGAATATCATCATTCTTCTATCTATCGATCACCACCGAACAAATCTCGGGTATAAACCTTATCAGAAACATCCTCTAATTCATCAGTCATTCGGTTTGTCACAATCACATCACTTATAGCTTTAAACTCAGATAAATCTCGAATTACTTTAGAATTAAAAAATTCATCATCATTCAGCACCGGCTCATAGACCACAACATCGATCCCTTTCGCTTTAATCCGTTTCATCACCCCTTGCATCGCAGAAGCTCGGAAGTTATCAGATCCAGATTTCATAATTAACCGATAGATACCGACCACACTGGGCTTTTTAGCCAATACAGAATCAGCAATAAAATCTTTACGGGTCGTATTAGCATCGACAATGGCTCGAATCAGATTATTTGGAACATCTTCATAGTTTGCCAACAACTGTTTAGTATCTTTGGGCAAACAATACCCCCCATATCCAAAAGAAGGGTTATTGTAATGGGTGCCAATCCGAGGATCTAACCCCACGCCTTCAATAATTTGTTTAGGATCCAATCCTTTAGTAACCGCATAGGTATCCAATTCATTGAAATAAGCGACCCGCATCGCCAGATAGGTATTAGCAAATAATTTAATCGCCTCTGCTTCCGTCGAATGTGTAAATAAGATCGGAATATCTTTCTTCACAGCCCCCTCGACCAGCAAATTAGCGAACTCTTTAGCACGTTCACTCTGTTCCCCAACAATAATCCGCGAAGGATACAAATTGTCATACAGAGCCTTCCCTTCGCGTAAAAATTCCGGCGAAAAAATAATATGATCCGTGCCAAAACGCTGCTGCACATCTTGAGTATAACCCACGGGAATCGTCGATTTAATCACCATTATTGCCTGAGTATTCACCCGTAAAACTTGCTCAATAACAGATTCGATCGAATGAGTATTAAAATAATTCGTTTTTGGATCATAATCAGTTGGGGTAGCAATAATCACAAAATCAGCAGTTGCATAAGCCGCATCACCGTCCGTAGTCGCTTTAAAATTCAGCATCTTATTGGCTAAAAAATCAGAAATTTCCGCATCTACAATGGGGGATTGTCCCCGATTTAACAGATTCACCTTTTCTTCAATAATATCAACTGCAGTGACCTCATGATGCTGCGCGAGCAACATTGCATTCGATAACCCGACATACCCCGTCCCAGCAATGGCTATTTTCATAATCATTATTCTCTCAAAATCAATAAGCACCGTCGCGCTTTAATACGACGCGAGCCGTTTTAAACAAAATGGTGATATCATACCAACATGATCAGTTCTTTGCGCATTAACTGCCAAAGTAAATCTAATTTATATAATCAGTACTATAATAGACACTAACTCAGTAAACTCCATTATATTTATGATTTTCAAATAAAATCATTACTAAAATATTTTAGTAATTATTCAAATGTCTAAAAATTGAATATATTCAATATACATTTCTACCCATAAATCCTTTAAATATTGTTAGAATAATAATTTTTATATCCAAAAAAATTGACCAATTACGAATATATTCAAGATCATATTCTACTCTTTTTTCCATCTTCTCAAGTGTATCGGTTTCTCCGCGCCAACCATTAACTTGTGCCCACCCGGTAATCCCTGGTTTAACCATATGCCGTAACATATAACCATTAATTACCTTACGGTACATCTCATTATGGGCTACAGCATGAGGACGAGGCCCTACAATAGACATACTTCCTTGAACTACATTAAAAAACTGGGGTAATTCATCTAAAGACGTTTTACGCAAAAAGCCACCAACAGACGTTAACCGACTATCTCCTACTTTCGCTTGGGTTACAACGTTTCCATCTTCCATAACGGTCATACTACGAAATTTCCAAACTTTAATGGGCTTGCCTTGAATGCCATAGCGAGTTTGTTTAAAAAATATGGGGCCTTTAGAGTTCATTTTTATTGTAATTGCAATAAAAATCATAGGAATAGCAATAAGCATCAATATAAATAATGACACGAACAAATCAAAAACTCTTTTTAAAAAACTATTCATTCCATTTAATGGTGTTGAATAAATATTGATAACAGGTAAACCATCTACATTATCAACTCTTGAATTAAGTAATTCAAAAGTAAAAATATCTGGAACATAAAGAACAGTACATGCTGAATCAGATAACTCTCTCATAAGATCGCTAATACAGCTTTGATTAGTTATGGGCAATGCAATATAGATACGTTCGAATTTTTTTTGACGAGATTTTATAATCAATTGATTTAAATCATAAACATGACAAAGTGAGGACACTTCATTGGACTTTATATTTTTTTCTTCATCATAGAAACCTTCAACTTTGAGCCCCATCCATGAATTACGGCGAATCCTTGATGCTAACTCTCCAGCCAGTTCTCCAGTACCAACGATTGCAACATGCCGAATATTATGCCCTCTATTTCGAAAAGAACGTAATAGTTTACGGGTCAAATATCGATACCCTAGCAAAACTATCCAAGTAACAACAAACCAAGTTAACTGATGACGACGTCCATAAAATATATTCTGATCTAAAATTGTTACAATGCTAACACCAATAAAAGCACTAAAAAACCAAATTAAGGTAACCTGCCATGCCTCAGAAAAGAAAGGAGTAGTTCTCCATGAAACATAAAAATGTTGAAACTCAGATATAAAATAAAATATTAATATAGTACCAATAGCTAATAAATACATACTTGTGGGAATATAATGATATCCATAAGCTATTAACAAAGTTGATATGAAAATAACAACAAAATCCATAAATCGAGTAATAGCCCCAATATTGGCACGCCAGTTATAGATTAAATTATTCATTTTACTCCACGTTATATTACATTCCCTAAAATACAACTAACAACAACATTAATAATTAACACTAAATCAATATAAATAATAGTTATACTCTTATACACACTATTGTCTCAGTAACTCTAGTATTTCTTCTGTTTTACGTTGCATTAATTGGATATTAGCACGCGATTCCACATTTAACCGAACCACGGGTTCCGTATTTGAACTGCGTAAATTAAAACGCCAGTCTTTAAATTCCAGACTAATTCCATCGGTTTCATCCACATGAAGTGCATCACATTCATACGCCGCCCGAACACGCGCAATCGCTTGCTCAGGGTCCACTAGTTTTGAGTTAATTTCACCTGATGATGGATATGCCGCAATACGCATTTGCACCGCCTGCGACAAGCTTAAATTTTTCACACACAATAGTTCGGCAACTAATAGCCAAGGGATCATGCCACTGTCACAATATCCAAATGTTTTAAAATAATGATGCGCACTCATCTCCCCCCCATAAATCGCATCTTCACTACGCATTCGCTCTTTAATAAAAGCATGACCCGTTTTAGACATCACCGGAACACCGCCCGCATGCGTTACGACATCGATAGTATTCCAGCTCAAACGGGGATCATGAATAATTCGGCTTCCGGGTTGTTTTTGCAGGAAAGCTTCAGCCAATAGCCCGACAATATAGTAACCTTCAATAAAGTTTCCGTTCTCATCAAATAAGAAACAACGGTCAAAATCGCCATCCCAGGCGATCCCGAAATCAGCACCATATTTAATAACGGCATTCGCTGTATCAGCTCTATTTTCAGGCAGTAAAGGATTAGGGATCCCATTAGGGAAAGAGCCATCTGGTTGATGATGTATTTTTATAAACTCAATCGGAACATTTAATTGGCTAAACCGTTTTTCTAAAGCATCAATCACATGCCCTGCAGCACCATTGCCTGAATTAACAACTAGTTTTAAAGGATTAAAATGCTTAGGAGTAATATATGAAATTAAGTGATCAACATAGGCATCTAAATGATCTAGCTCAGTCAATGTTCCTCGCAGGAGTTCATCAACCGGCACAAAATCATTAGCTTCTACCAAAGACTGAATATCCCGAAGCCCGGTATCACCACTAATGGGTCGAGCACCTTCCCTGACCAACTTCATACCATTATAGTTCATGGGATTATGACTTGCCGTCACCTCAATACCGCCATCGACAGGGAGAACCTGAGCCGCATAATAAATCTCCTCAGTACCAGTCATCCCAATATCGATGACATTTACTCCCCCATCCATTAACCCATTAGCAAGGGCCTGCTTTAATGATTCAGAGGAAAGACGAACATCCCCCCCTACAATAATGTTCTTTGGTTGAAGATGCTGGGCATAGGCTCGGCCAATACGATACGCAATATCTTCATTTAATTCAGAACCTAATTCACCTCGAATATCATAGGCTTTAAAACAATTTAATCGACTCATTAATACCCTACTCCATCAGAATCCAAGCGCACAATATCGTCTTCTTTCAGATAAATACCACTACGAACTTCTATAATCACCAAAGGAACCTTCCCTGGATTTTCAAACGAATGAGATGCCCCGATAGGAATATAAGTCGATTCATTTTCACTTACTAAATAGCTCTTATCGCCATTACGTACGCGTGCCGTCCCACTCACAACAATCCAGTGCTCTGCTCGGTGAAAGTGCTGCTGCAAAGCAGTATGCTGTCCGGGTTTAACCACTACTTTTTTAACGTGATAACGTTCTCCTTCTGCAATAACATCATGACTTCCCCAGGGACGAAACACCTCCCGATGACGCAAATGCTCACAGCGATTCTCAGCTTTTAAACGATCCACAATATTTTTTACCTGTTGAACTTTATCTTTATGAGCAACTAAAACGGCATCTTTGGTCTCGACGATCACAAAATTATCAACTCCTACCGTGGCAACTAATCGGTGTTGAGAATAGATATAACTATGTTGGGTATCCTCAAGCATCACATCACCACGAATTGCATTGCCGTGTTCATCCTTATCGTTCACTTCCCATAATGAACTCCAACTACCGACATCACTCCATCCCGCATCCATTGGGATCACAACGGCATCTTGAGTATGCTCCATAACAGCATAGTCAATCGATTCATCAGGACACTCAGCAAAAATATCTGCATCCAAACGAATAAAATCTAAATCATTCTTAGTATGTAATAATGCATTCTCACAAACAGATAATATATCAGGACGATAGCGACGTAATTCTTCAATATAACGAGAGGCTTTAAATAAAAACATGCCACTGTTCCAAAAATAATCACCACTTTCTAAATAATTTTGAGCAGTCATTAAATCAGGTTTTTCAACAAACTCTGCCACCTGATATCCCTTACCGATTATTTGCCCCTGACGAATATAGCCATAGCCTGTATGCGCTTCAGTTGGAACAATACCAAAAGTGACCAATTGCCCCTGCTCAGCCAATATCTCTGCTTGGTTGACGGCTTGAATAAACCGAGGCACATGTTGAATCACATGATCCGCCGCAAGTACCAATAACAAAGGATCGTCACCCTTTTGAACTGCTTTCAATGCTGATAAAGCTACGGCTGGAGCAGTATTTCGACCAACAGGCTCCAATAAAATGCCGCTATAATCTGATGATAATTGTCTTAGCTGCTCAGCTACAATAAAGCGATGTTCTTCATTACAGATAAACAGAGGTGCCTGCATATCCAAACTATTTAAACGAACAATAGTGTCCTGCAACATCGTCCGTTCGGAAACTAATGATAAAAATTGTTTAGGGAATGTAGTCCGCGAAAGTGGCCATAGACGGCTACCAGAGCCACCACACATAATGACAGGAAGAATCATTATTTATTACCTTATTCTTTATAACATGATGATGTTAATTAGTTTTATACCAGTATCTATTCTCTTATATATATCTATCTTGGGACGAATTTATTTATATATGAAATAAATTTCAACAAAAAGAGATATTTATTTTTACCTAAATACATTTATTTAATTAAAAACTAATTGTCTATAATTAAATCATTATAACAATGATATAATATACGTGATGATTTTTCCCAACTAAAATATTTTAATATTGATGTTTTTTCATCTTGTGTGAAATATTTAGGATACTTAATAGCATTAGCTATTTTCAAAGCTAATTCATTAATGCTTTTAGGATCAACTTGCCATGCGAAACGTGCTGAGATTTCACCTAAGGAAGTAGTTGATGAACAAACAATATTATCGTTAAGGCAAAAGCCTTCTAAAGCTGGCAACCCAAATCCTTCATAAAGAGAAGGAAATATAACGCACAAAGAATTCTTAATTAAAGAATATAATTCTTCATCAGTAACAAAGCCATTATATATTATATTGTCATTATTTTTAATTAATCTAGTGAATTCTGAAAAAGCATTTCCTTCCTTACCACATACAATTAATTTGACATCTTTATCTTTAATTAAGTTAAATGCCCTAATTGACTCTATAATTCCCTTTGAATGCTCTATCACTCCCCAATATAGAATATATTTTGAAGGTAATCCACTCGGACGATTGATACTTAAGTCGATTTTTTCCAAACAATGCTCCGCCCCCAAATAGGTAACAACTATTTTTTCAGGTTTGATATGAAAGACTTCCTGGATGGTTTTTTTAGAATAAGCACTAACAGTTATAATCTTATCCGCTCGTCTAGCTGACATGAAGCCAATTACTTTTCTATATGCGATCTGGATCGGAGAATATTTTTCTGGAACAAACCATTCTGCTAAATCATGAATAGTAACAGCATACTTCTTTCCTAATTTAAACAAGATAGGCAACGTATTATTAATATGCACCAAATCATATTTAATAACATAAAAAGGAAATACAAACGCGCAAAAAAGATGCCGAAATATCTTTCTATTTGGAATCTTAACAATCCTTATATTAACTCTATCACTATCCAACAATTTTCTATAATATTTATATTGCCAAGAACCACAGAATAGAGTCACAAATAAATCATCATATAATTTTAGCAGTGAGGATAATTGTTCAACAGTATACCTCTCAACGCCTCTCATATTCTCATTAGCAGTGATCCCAAAAAAAGCCACTTTCATTATATTGACCTTAAATATTTCAAGAGAAAAAATGGATAAATAATCAGATATCGATAGGCAAGTCTCTGTGGTTCTTTAAAAAGTCGATAAAGCCACCTTAGATTTAACTTATTAACTATATCAGGATAATATTTTTCCCCTTTCATAACTGTTTGATCGATAAATCCTCCACATGTAAAACCATATCCTTTCCATCCATAATTACTTAAGTCTATGAGAAATTTCTCTTGATATGGACTCCCCATACCAACAACGACAACATCAACTTTTCGATCCGCAATATTTCTTATTAATTGAGAGCGTTCTAAGTCAGATTTGAAAAAACCACTAGAAAATAATGATATATTAATATTGGTATATTTATTTTTCAAAAAATCGACAAAGACGCCAATATTTTCATCCGTAGTACCCACAATCGAGACTCGCTTTTCTTGTTCTACACAAAAACTAAAGACTTCATCAGCTATGGATGTATAGTCAAAACTATATCTACTGATAGTATTTTTATTAAAGAGATTCTCTAAAATAACTAGAGATACGCCATCAGCACAAACAGTAAACTGATTATTATAACTGGAACTATCTAATAATTTTTTAATAAGAAAATAACTACCAGGGTTTGCAAATGTATACAGTCCTGTATTTAACTTAAAATTTGATATCCGCATATATTTTATTTTGTCGATTAACTTTTGAAATAAATAGAATAAATAAACCATACTTATTTTTTAACAGAAGATGCAGTGATATTTATCATAAATAAACATAACAAAAATCAAAATACTCTTTTACAAAAAATTATATTAATAAATAACATATCACCGCAAAATAATAAATATTTTAAATAACTCCTATCAGGATTAGCAAAACCAAATAATGTATTATTACAGGTAAGTATTACATATATTATTATTACATATATTATTATTAAATATAATATATAAAAAAATATCAAAAAGCTAAGTATCTAGAACAATTTTATCTTTAAAAATACTACCTTATAATTTCATACAAGGACGTGAATATTTACAAAGCTTATACGACATAGTTTTTTCATGAATAAATTCACCGAATATAAAAAATGACATGTTTAAAAAACAATTTGGTAAAAATGTTTCATTAAATCCGTATACTGTATACATAAGCAAGATCCCTACTTCAACCATTCTGTTTTTATCATACATATATTTAATAACTATTATATTAAATATAATCCATAGGATAGAAGATATGACCCCTACTTGAATAAGCATATCAATATAAGCACTATCTAAAACCCAATAATTACTACTACTCATATTTTCATAAATATGCTGCCCTAACAGTTTAATATCATATCGATTTAAATAAGCATTATTCTGAGCAATACGTCCTTGAAATAATGCATCAACAAAAAATAGTAACCGATATTTTTCATAGTACAAGCCAGTAAATAAAGAAACTAACATTAGTATTAGAGGAGACAGAATACAACTGTACTTTATTATTAATATATTTTTAATAGCTTTGATTTTAAATAGTAAGATAAAAATCAGAAAAAATAATAAAGAGACAAATCCAGTCCTAGAGCCAATATACTTATACGCAAGATAACTTAGAATTATCAATGCGAAAATATTACGAATCTTAAGACCATCTCTTTTAAAGAGTATATATAAACAGATAATAGCAGTATAAGCTACGTACAAAATATTATTACGTTTAAGTATGGATTGCCATTCTCCATCTATATATCTAGTTGTTTCTTGACCAGATCCAGATCTAAGTAACGCAATAATAAGGAATAATGATCCTATATAAAAACAAATTTTATAAACATTCTTAATTTCTATGAGATCCTTCATTGCAACAAGAGTCATAATAGAGAAAAAAACGGCATATTTACCATTAGTAATAACTAAAACTAAAGAATAAAATAATAATACAGAAAAGATATAAAAATAATTTCGGCTATATTTTTTATTACTAATATTGTCACAAAATACGATTACAGAAATAACACCCATTACCATTAGTATTTTACTATCCGCTGTAATGTTCATTATTTTCAATATAAAGAGTGGAAGAAAATAGATTAAAAATTTAAGATCTTCTCTGTATAACTTCATTTAAAGTACAATCCTTTCATTGATAGTTATAATTTTTACTTAATCAAATTACTAAATATTTGAAATCTTATATGGGAATTATCTAAAAATTATTATCTTCAAACAAGATGAAATTGATACTGTCAAAATATTAAACAAATAACAAATAACAAATAACAAATAAATGAAAATTTCTGATTGATGAAAGTATATATAATAATTTCCTATGTGAAATATTATATCTATACATATTTATATTTTAACTTTCTATATAAATGCATTATCCTTTTTTTATCTAAAAAGACAATCAATCGACTTTTTATAATAAAAAATGGATAATTTATCATCATTAAACAAAAACCATATTTCGGACCATTTTTTTTAAATGAAGATATTCTATCTTGATAAGATCTAATCGAATTTATACAACTAATACCACCCAGTTGACATATAGCAATAGTTTGATTTAACTTTTTAAATAAAACTCCATTAACATAACAAGCATATGTGAAATCAAAATCAGCACTTATAACTAAGTTTGTATTATAGTTAGTTTTTGCATTGAAACACTTTCTTGGATAGAGTATTGCCTGATGATTAAATGGATTATGTTTTAAAAAACAGCTGACTGAATCAATTTTATATATCTTCTCAAATCGATTTCTATCATCATAAAAAATCGCATCACCATAATAGATAATATTACTATCCAATTGATTAGATAATATTAAAGATAAAGAATTTGTATAGAATGCATCCCCTGCATTCATAAAAATAACATGATCACCACTACAGTATTCGATAGCTTGATTCATCGCATCATATATACCAGTATCATTAGATGAAATAAATCTGATAGTATTAGATATAGTTGGATAACATTTATAAAACCAATCTATAAATTCTTTAGTATCATCAGTTGATCCCCCATCTTTGATAATAACTTCTACATTAGAACAATTATGGTGATGCAGAAAATATATAATGGACTTTAATGTTAATCTTAGACCTTCTTTATTATTAAATGTTACAACAATAACACTTATCATAGTATAGATTCTATATAATTAAGAAATACACATGCTACTAGTTCTATGAAAAATAACTACAACTCTAGACACTTCCCCGAAGTTCACTTTCATGATTGCAAAACCATTGATATGCATCACTAATTCCTTCTTCAAGGCCAATTTTCGCCTGCCATCCTAATTTTCGAAGTCGTTCAACATTCATTAACTTCTTAGGCGTACCATCTGGCTTACTCGGATCAGTTTTAATCAATCCATCATAAGAAATAGTCCTAGCAATAGTTTTTGCAAGATCTAATATAGTACAGTCACGACCTGATCCTACATTAATATGACTCAACATTGGCTGAGTATTAGACTCGTAAATTGTACTATCTAAATTCATCACAAAAACACAGGCTTCAGCCATGTCATCAACATGTAAAAATTCACGCCGGGGGGTACCTGTACCCCAAATAACCACCTCTGGATCATTCTTTTGCTTAGCTTCATGAATTCGACGGATTAAAGCCGGTACCACATGGCTGTTTTCGAGATGGAAATTATCCCCTGGACCATAAAGATTCGTAGGCATAACGCTTCGATAATCAACACCATACTGCCGATTATAAGATTCACATAGCTTAATCCCTGTAATTTTTGATATTGCATAGGGCTCGTTTGTTGGTTCAAGATAACCACTTAGCAATGCATCTTCAGCCATTGGCTGCTTTGCTAACTTCGGATAGATACAAGACGACCCCAAGAACAATAATTTTTTTACACCATGCCTGTAAGCCTGGTGAATCACATTGCTTTCAATCATCAGATTGTCATAAATAAACTCCGCGGGGTAAGTATTATTCGCATAAATACCCCCTACCTTAGCGGCTGCCAAATAGACCTCATCTATTTTATTCTGACTGAAAAAATCTTCGACTGCCAATTGATTTCGTAAATCTAACTCCTTAGAATTTTTGGTAATAATATTTTTATAACCCAATTTACGAAGCTGACGCACAATTGCACTACCAACCATACCGTTATGACCAGCAACAAAAACACGACTATTTATACCCATTTCTAATTCTCCATAGCCACTGGGATATCAAAACCATTAGCCTTCATAAATGCATGCTGTTTAGCTATTTTGAGATCTTCTTTCATCATTTGAGAGCACATCTGCTCGACTGTCGTTGCAGGTTCCCATCCTAACTTTCGCTTAGCCTTAGCTGGATCACCAAGAAGCGTTTCGACTTCAGCGGGGCGGAAATAGCGTGGATCGACTCGAACAATAATATCTCCAACATTTATATTTGGAGCATCTTCACCAGAAACAGATTTCACGACACCAATTTCATCTACACCTGTTCCCTGAAACTCAAGTTCTATACCAAGCTCAGAGGCACTCCATATAATAAATTGGCGCACGGAATACTGGCGACCGGTTGCTATGACAAAGTCATCTGGTTTTTCTTGCTGTAACATTAACCATTGCATCTGAACATAATCTTTCGCATGGCCCCAGTCTCTTAAAGAATCCATATTCCCCATATACAAACAAGAATCTAAACCTTGTGCGATATTTGCTAAACCTCGAGTAATCTTGCGAGTTACAAAAGTTTCTCCTCGGCGAGGAGATTCATGATTAAATAAAATTCCATTGCACGCATACATCCCATAACTTTCACGATAATTGACTGTGATCCAATAGGCATATAGTTTAGCAACAGCATATGGAGAACGAGGATAAAATGGAGTCGATTCTTTTTGAGGTGTTTCCTGTACTAATCCATAAAGTTCAGATGTTGAGGCTTGATAAAAACGAGTTTTCTTTTCCAATCCAAGGAATCGGATAGACTCCAATAATCTCAATGTCCCGAGAGCATCAACATCGGCTGTATATTCGGGTGACTCAAATGATACAGCAACATGAGATTGAGCAGCCAAATTATAAACTTCATCAGGTTGGACTTCTTGTAATATTCTCGTTAGATTGGAACTATCAGATAAATCACCATAGTGTAATTTAAGTTTTGGATTATTCTCATGGGGATCTTGATATAGATGATCTATACGCTTTGTATTTAGCGAAGAGGCTCGACGCTTAATTCCATGGACTTCATAGCCTTTTTCCAACAAAAATTCTGCCAAATATGAACCGTCTTGACCGGTGACACCAGTAATTAAAGCTTTTTTCATAATAAATATATACTCATTCTTTATTAAATTTATAAACTGTTACATAAAATTTTTCTGTATAGCTGAATATATTTTTCAGCAATCAACTTACTATCAAAATTTTCAGTTATTTTATTTCTAGCATTATTACATAATTGTTCATATTCTGACGAATAAAGAACCCAATTTATTCCTTCAAACAAGTCAACAACATTACAAGGTTCCGCAAGATAGCCATTTTTTTTATGATCAATAATATCTAATAATCCTGTTATACCGAAAGCTACAACAGGTGTCCCACAAGCCATTGCTTCAGAAGCCGTTTGCCCAAAAGCCTCCTGTCTACTAGGAACAACCATTACATCCACCGCACTATATAATACACGCAAACTAACATCGTCTTTCAATTGACCTAAATAATGGACATGATGTTTAAACGATATAGATTCCTTTGGCTTACTGCTGCCAAAGACAACTAGTTCAATATTTTCCTTATCCAAGTAAGATAATGCCTTAGATAATTCTTTAAACCCCTTATTCAGATCACTCGTAGCATCCATTGCGCCAAAAGCAATCAATTTTTTATCTATAGGTAGATTAAATAGTTCACGTGAATTTAATTTATCAAAAGGAGAATATGTATTTGTATTAATAGGATTAGGTAAACAAACTACTTTATGATGTTTAAATAAACTTGATTCTTTAGCACAATTAGCGATCCACTCAGATACCCCGACAATAACCATTCCCTTTTTTTTGTCAAAAACTTTTTTCTTTCGAAAGAAAATCGAATAACTTAAATCTCTTTCTTTAAGACTTCCTAACACAGGACAACAACCACAAGTAGTCTTGTACTTCTGACAATCCCACATAATGTGACATCCCCCGGTGAATGCCCAATTATCATGTAGGCTCCAAACGATAGGAGCTTTTATTTTAGCTATATCTTCAATACGAAGCATACCACCAGCAATCCAATGCAGATGTACAATATCAGGATTAAATTGATTAATTTTATCTACTATTTCTGAAAAAGGTAGCCAACTAGGACTAAACAAGGTTTGATTGCGATTTTTATATCGATAAATAGGAAATCTATCAATTACAGGGCGAATTTTACTCGATAGTTTTTGTCTAAATGAATCAGGGCCAATTACAGAATAATCATCCGACGATTTATCTTGAACTAACATGTGACTATTTACACCTGATACTAACAGCGATCTATGTAATCGGTACGCAGCTCGTGCTGCTCCTCCAAGAATATCAGAAGTATTTACAATTAAAACTTTCACTGTATGGCCTTAACGAAATAATATTCGTGTGATTTTTTTTATCATCCGAAGTAAAAAGTTCTTTTTTTGTTTTCTAAAAAATTTTTTTATTTCTTCGACTGCTACGGAATTTTCAACAGTGTTTATAGGTAATCTTGGGGAATTAATTTCACATAATAAATCATTCCCATTACTATATTCTTTCCCACAATTAGTACCTGTTCCATCTAAACCTATATTATATACATAAGACTGCGTCGGATTCAAACATAAGCCATTATTTACAAATATAGAGGCATACCAGAAAATAGCCCAAGTATTTATTTCTTGGTTATAGTTAGCTACGACTTGGTTCCAAAATATACCTGACCCATCTAAATCAAATTCTTTTTTCTTATCATCAGACCATTCATTTATAAGAAATTCAGGATTTTTAGTGAAGTATTTCCAACGATCTGCCCACGTGGCCCATCCCCAACAATTCATTACTTTCCAAAAAAAAGCATCATCCTCAACAGGTAAATTAATCGGGTAATTCCAACCACTAATGTGCCACACCTTATCTTCAAATTCGTAAAATACTAATGCGTTATTCATAAAATTAAGAAAATAAGGAGATGTAATCATATCATCTTCAAGAACAATAACTTTACCATATTTTTCAATAATATTACTGACTCCTTCAATAATAGATTGAGCCAAGCCTTTATTTTTTAGGGAATGAATTATAGATACGGATGCAAAGCCATCAATAGTACTTATATAATTTCTTAAATCTAGAATTTTTTTTTCGTCTTTGTTATTTTTTGGACCATCAGAATATATATATAAATCTGTATATAATGCTAATTTATTATTCAATAATGAATTAATAGTCTTTTTCGTATGCTCTAATCTATTATAAACAAATAATACAACAGGAGCCAAATTCAACTCACTCATAAAACCACCTTAGCGAGGTCAAATTTTATTATTAATCTGTGAATATAAATCAAGCGCTTTTTTAATACATATGTCCATATTATAATATTCCCATTCTCCGAATCTACCCAGAGTATAAAAATTAATTTTTTCATCAATATAATTCATAACAGTTTTTCTAGATAGATGATAATTATGGTCAAATACAACATAAGCATGATCAGATACATAATAATCTAAAGGTTCTATTAAATACTCAAATTTTTCCCCTTCATTTTTCATTTTCTGAAAAGAATGTTCACCAACGGCTTCAGTAATTGAATAATTATTTTTTGGATCAAAAAAATTTCCAATATGGATATGTCTATGGAATAACGTATCTTTGTCTGGATGATAGGTCCAAGTGTCTGTATTTCCAGATGTCTTCCATAACATGGTTGAAACTTTGTTATATTTTAACTTAGTTGCCGCAAGTCTAACGTCATCAGGTACATTAGAGAATAAATAAGGCAATATATTGAGCGGCATAGTACTTATAACCACATCAAATTCGATTTCATTATTTAAAATCCATTTATTACCTGTATATACAGCCGAATGAACTGGAGTATCAAAAACAATATTTAGTCCTTTACTCAACGAATCTATAAATGTATTTTGATTATTTGAATTTGGATAATAAAAGGAGCTATGAGGCATTGTATCTCTATTCGATTTAAGAAGTGCCTTAGTAAAGGCATTCTTGTCAGGTAAAGGCAATTTATCTTCAACCCAGTCGGGCATCATTGAATCAGCCTTTTGATTCCAAATTTTTTCATTATAAGGGATGAAATATTCTTCAGCCAACTTTACACCAAACTTACTTTTGAACCAACTTGCCAGATTTTTCCTATCTTCATATCCAGTATTAAAATAATCATTAACCATACTTGTTGCCATTTCAAGATCAAACTTGGCAATCTCTTTCATAGCGAATTCAATGGGATAGCTAACGAGATGCCCTTTAAAATTGATTCTCGACTTTCGCTCAACTTTGTGCCATTGCTCTCTATTAAGAACTTTTTTAAAAACAAAATCTAACACATCTTGATGTTTGGAATTGAAACAATGACCTCCAGTTACATGATAAGATATACCATCGACTGTTTTTGTTCTAGCTATACCTCCTGCCACAGATTTTTTCTCATAAATAGTAACATCATCTCCCCTATTTGTTAAAATTCTTCCTATCGCTAATCCTGAAATTCCTGAACCAATAACAGCTATTTTCATTTAATGAGCACCTTTTTTATCTTACATTTTAATTTGTATGGAATTTTCGAACTAATAAAAGACTTGATAGATAATTTAGTATAACTCGCATAATTAGCTGTAAACCGTATTCGATATACAATTAAATTAATAATACTAGGTATACTGTATTGCAGATTACAATATACCAAGTATTTGAATTTTTTAGATAAGGAATATTTTTTAATATAGTCATTTAAAACAGGCCAATTTTTATTCAATGACATTTGAAAATATTTATCATTTTCATTGTTGACAAGTCTATCGTTACATATTTTCTTTGCCTTAGTTTCAGAAAATAAATTAATCCTTTTTAAATTATTTTTTACAGCTACAGCTACAAGAAAGTGTTCAAAAACCCCCCAATCTGAAAAAAAATTAAGTTTTATATCTCTTTTAAAGTCTTCACTTAATGCAGCCCCAGAGAAACCCAAAAAATCTATGCCATCATTTGGACCATGTATTACATACCTGTTGTCCTTGAGAGCTTGAATATCACTAAAAATAAGGTGGGGATGTGATACTATTGATATTCCTTTGGTACACATTTGCGCATGATTTTTTATTGATAGAAAGAAATTATGATCAAATATCACATCACAGGTAGTCCATATAACAAAATCATTTGGATTTATATATGAATTATTAATTGCATTTAGCAGCACATTTGTTAAAGAAAATCGATAGTTATTTTTTTCTTCTTCAAAAATTTCGTAGTTGAGCATGTATTCATCTAAAGTTTTTTTTACATTCCGCTCTCCAAAAGTTGTTACTATAAGTTTTATATCAACTTCTGACTCGCTGGATAATCTTTCTAAAAAAAGGCGTTGGATTTGATCATTAGCGGACCCATCGAACTCTCTAAATGTTGTAGCAATATAAAAAATCATAATTTATTTACCTTACCTAAATTCAAAAACAGACAACTCTTAAGTTGCACAAAGAACAATTTTTTATCAACCATATATATGGAAAGTGATGTGCAAGCTCGAGCAATAATAGTTGAAAATATTGCGCCTTTAACACCATATTTTGGAATTAAGAATAAATCCAATACTATATTTATAATCAAAGAAACTACAGTTATAAATAATTGAAACTTCAACAATCCATATTTAACAAAATAGCTAGAAAATGGTACTGATAAGTAAAAGAAGAGCAACGAAATAGTTAACCAGTTGAAGTACTCGGACGATTTCACATATGAAATACCGAAAATTTTTAAATAGAAAAAATGAGAACAACACACTGAAATCGCTGCAAGTACAACGCCGATAATAAAAATTATCTGTGATAAAACAGCATAGGCAAAATATTCATTATTAATATTCTTTCTTAAAAAATATGGCGATAATGATTTAATTGTTATTGATGCTGGTATGTATAATATTTCAATCAATCGTATAGCACCTGAATACAAGCCAAGTTGATAAGAATTAAGTATTTTATTAATAATAATTTGATCAATTCGCATATACATCATAACAACCATAGCCGATAAAATTAATGGCCAAGAATCATTAATTAAACTCCTCGCGATGGAAAAATCAAAGCGTTTATAAAAATTTATTTTCTCACTCCAAATATAAGCACACGCATAGCAAATAGCCAGACTAAATGAATCAAAAACAACCACAGAAACAAATAAAATTAAACTTGAATGAGATTTAATTAGATATATTTTAATTACCGATGAAAGTAATAGTTGAATAATTTTACAAATTGATACCAGTTTAATACGTACTTGAGATTGGAAATAAAAGTCAACTACTTCAAAACACTGAAGTAAATAACTAGTGCTAACTATTAATATTAGTACATTTGTATATGTGTTATTTTCTAAGAACGGTAATATAGCAACTATTAAACATATTACACCTATTGCACCTGTCAACTTTAACCAGAACGCAGTACCAAGATAAGCCTCCTTCATATGAGGTTTATTTACAATCTCACGAACAATTATGCTATCCAATCCTAGTTTTGCTATTCCTCCAAATATTGCACTAAAGGCTATGGCATAACTTAAAAGGCCAAACTCTTCTGGTCCTAAGTATCGAGCAACCCAGACACCTATAAATAATCCAGAGATAATTCTTAGAATTTGTTCTACCATCATCCAGGAGGTATTAGTTAAATATTGAAAAAAAATTTTTTGTATTAAATTATCTTTAACCACTATCCCTCCTTGGGATAAATACTATTCAATATATATGACACTAATAAATATAATTATTATAAGTTAACAAAATTCATGCTCATCAATTGATACGCCATTTTTTATCATTGGTCACGGAAACCGCATGAACATTCCCGTCATTCAAGGCTTCCGAGCACCTTACTTAAGTAGTTTTCATCCATCGCGCACCGCATCCTCTTTCGCTGAATGCCACCTTTCGCACTGGTTTCCTGCTTCAATAAGTTAAAACACGCCTGTTGGATCCTTGATAATTCCTCTGCTCGATCGTCTACTCTGATACGGCATTTATCTTCTCTAAATCCCACATCTAATTGCCAGTGCATTGACTCTACTAACCAATGACTTTTGCTCGCATTATGCAGCTCTTCCGCACTCAATTTTTCGAGCTGATGTAGTAGCGTACCGATACCTCTTTCTCTGACGCATGCTCGTTTTCTTGTCTTACGTTGACCATGATGCCCATGCACTTTAATTCTGGCCATTCGTACTCAAGGGCACCTAGCACACTCAAGTCTTCATTCACCAGTGCACATCGCGTCTCTAATCGACCATGACTTTTGTCCTGACTTGAGTAACTATCACCATCAAACTTCATCAACATCGAAGGCTTGTAGTAATCGTTAAATGCCTGCTCTAAACTGCCTTGATTTCCCTTTACTGCCAACAAGTAATCTGCGCTTTTATCCACGATTTTCTGAGCTATTTTTCGTTGGCAACCCATTGCATCAATCGTGATTAAACAACCGGCAATATCTAATATTTCCAGTAGCTTAGGTATCTCCGTGATCTCATTGGTTTTCTCGTTCACTTTTGATTGCGCCAAACAAACACCATTGGCTGTCGCAAACACGTTAACCATATGGATCGTTTGATTACCTTTGGCTTTATTGTAAGAGCCTCTCACCGTCTTTCCATCCACCGCGACAACCTCGCCTTTCGTGAGCTCATGGCAGTCTTTCATCCAGTCAATAAAAGCCGATTGGAACTCTTTCGGATTGAGTAAACCCACCACTCTTGCCACTGTATCAGCAGACGGAATGCCCGCTGAAAAATTGCCGTAATGATTGAGAAAATCTCGTCTCATTTCACCAAAATCAACAATGCCTTCCCATGTATCTTGTCCCGATAAAACACCACAAACCGTCAGCAAAATAATATCTGATAATTTGTGAGTGACTTTGCCCGTTTGTCGGTAATCGGTTAACGCTGAAAAATGCATAAATGGGTTCGTTAAACTGGTCATAAAAAGGCTCCGTTTTTTAATACGAAACCATTAGAAAACAATGAAAATGATCTACAAATCGATCCTTTGTAAATGTGAAAATATGTGAGAGTGGTCAATTAAAATCGAGATAATATAAAAAACTCTATTCTTAGCTCAGCCCTTTAAAATCAGGGATGTTCATGCGCTTTCCCTGCTCTTCTACGCTTTTCCATGAGTGTCGCACTTATTATCTGAAATAAGGATTATATTGAATTAATTATTTTTAATAAATTTTAGATATACTACAAAAATAATTCCTAATAAACCACCTAGAGCAAATGCAACAATAACAAATAGACTTCGTTTAGGCTTAACATGACGCTCAGCAACCAATGCAGGATCCACAGTTCTAAATGAATATTCCTTTCTTACTTTAGCTAACATCAAGGTTTTCGTTTGTTGTTCAATCAGCTGATATAGCATCGTTCGGTTATCAGCCAAACTGGTCTGGTGTAACTGCTGCTCTAAATATTTCATGTTATTTTGAGCTTCAGTCATATCCTGCTCTCGGCGGTCTTCATTTAAATCATCAACTAACCAGGTTGCCCACTGCTGAGCAACTGTTGGCGAATAAAATTGTATAGAAATTGTCGCCATACGAATTTTTTCATTTATTTCGATATCTAATATTTTTTTTATAAAATAATTAACACTTTTAAAATATGATGGCTCAAGGCTTTTACCGTCATCATCAATAAGCCACTGTTTAGTCTGTGGATTATATAATTTCGTATTATATTCAAATTTTTCAGTCTTTTTATCCCAACCTTTAGTTGCCATCAAGAGTGGTTTAAGATGATGCCGATTAATAAAATCACCAATAAATTTACGTGATTGCAATACCTGAAGATCATAAACACCTTTGCCAGCGACTGAATTACCTAGATTAATACCAGCCAGAGAGGCAAGGCCGCTATATTGACTAGCTAAATTAGCCATTATACTCGTTGTATTATTATTCTCAGCCGGAGCAATTAAAACACTAGATTCATAAATATTCGGTTGTTCAACCGCATATATACCACCGATGATACCGAAAATAATAGCACTTAAAATAATCCACCATTTCCCTTGCCAGATAACAGAAAATAATTCCCTTAAATCAATTTCATCATCACTATTTTGTGGTACCGGATAATAAGTAGGTTGTGCTGATTGTGGGTTAGGTATTTCTGACATAAAAGAGTCCATCAAAGCGTTTGCAAATAGGCATCAAAGTTTATAGCGCCGATTCACTATTAATGATTGAAGGGTTTTAGAACCCTAGCTAACCTCCCCTTGCAAAGGGGAGGAAATAAAAGAAGGCGTCTAGTTAATCGCCTTCCAGGCGACACCAATCTGATACATTATTTGTGTTGCTGTTGCTAGTGTACTTAAACCATCAAGGTAATCCGTATCAATTGGTACAATAATTGTGTCACCGGGTTGTAATTTTCGATGACTTCGACTAAACCAGAACGAACGGTTCGGCAACATGACAGCTCCATTGGCTTGAATCACATAAATGCGATCTACATCGGCTTGCTTTTTAGCGCCACCGGCAGCGTCAATATATTGCTCAACGGATTTAGATGGATCATAAGTAAAGTTACTCGCTAACTGAACTTGCCCTATCACAGAAATAGTATTCCGTTGTGGCGGTATATATAAACGGTCCCCATTTTCCAACATCACATCACTATGCTCATCGCCACGTAAAATATTGGGCAACTTAATGACTAAACGCCCAATGGCGGGGATATTTGCCAACTGATCAGCCACCTGCATCGCTTCCTGTGGTGTTGAATTATAGGTAGCCGTATTAGTCTGACGTCTCAGCGCCAAAGAAGCGATCTCCTGGCGTAAATTATTGGCCATCATCTGTTTACGTTGTTGCTCTTGCAAACGGAGTGATTCTCGGCTAAAAATAGCCGCCTGGGGATAGGCATATTGAGTTAATCCTCCGGCCCGGGCGACTAAATCAGCAATCGTTTCACCTTTACCAATGGTGTAAGTCCCGGGATGACGAACCTCTCCTTGAATTTCAACCGTATTATCAACCGTCCAATTAGTTTTACGTTGAATCACGATTCGATCTTTCGACTGCAATGCAAAATTGGCCTGCTGCTGATTTTGTAATATCTTAGCTAAATCGAATTTCTGATGAGCCAGCGAAACTTGCCCGGGCATGACTAATGCTCGAGTTAATTCGGCTTCATCTTTTGCGGCAGACTCCAATAATCCCCCAGCGGCCGCGATTGCAGCTTTGATAGAAGCTCCCTCAACTAAAGGATACGTCCCCGGATATTTAACCGCTCCAGCAATTTCATATATTTGTACCGCCTGCCCATTCACGGCTTGCTGACGTAACCGATGTAAAATAGGCTGCAATAAATTTTCCCGTGAATCAGGTGAAGAAGCCTGCTGATTGGTATTATCTGAATTATTAAATAAATTAGAACGACTCTTTGGTGTCGTTACAATCTGGACTCCAGTATCATGGTCTATCTGAACCTGATTCGATCGGCTATTCTGCAAATCAGCATTAGCGGCTTGCTCACTTCCTGCAGCCGCCAGTGCAGCAGAATTAGCGGAAGAACCATTTACAACATTTTGAGTACTCTGAATGGTGCTTGTTGCTAAATGTGTCTCTGGTTCTTGCCACGATTGAACCTGGAGGTCATTAGCAAAAACGACGACCTGATCACTGTCTTTTAAGATCAGGTTATCAGCACTCTCTGGCTGACGGATGGCATGACCTAAATTAAATTGCAAAACTTTAATATGATGTAACGCATCAATTTCCCGAACCACTAAAGCATAATTTTGATCAGTGTTAGGTAATAAATCATCTTCTTTATTAGAAAATAAATCCGCAATTTTCATCCCGTTACGGAATGCAAAAGCCCCCTGACGCGTTACCGCGCCACGAACAATGACTGAATGCAGTAACTGTTCACTAACAGGAGCTAAATGAACTTTATCTCCATCCTGAAGATGAAATGATTTACCTTCAGATGTTGTCAGATCTTTGGTCAACACCTGTTCACCACTAGCTGAATAACGCTTAATCTGAACCTGCTGTAGATAAGCATTGGCTTGGCTTCCTCCTGCATCAGCAAGTAACTGACCTAATGAATCACCTGATTTAATTTCATAAACAGCAGGCCGTCTAACCTGCCCGTCGATACTCACTGATTGCCCTTTAGCCGCGACAAAAACCGTATCCCCGGATTGTAATCGGATATCATGATCCGTTTTACCTTTGAGCAACAATTCATAAAGGTCGAGATGATCAATCACTTTATTATTGCGACGAATGGTTATATCCCGTAACGATCCACTCTGACGAAAACCACCTGCAGCAATTAGCGCCTGAGTCACTGTCGCTAAACTGGGAATATTATAGGCGCCTGGCTGATAAACATCCCCGGTCACATACACCTGCATCATCCGCAGTGAACCCAACGAAATAGAAACATCAACCCCTAAAATCTGTTTTTTAATGCGATTGGTTAAATTTGCTTTTAATTCTTTAAAGGTTTGACCAGCAACATGAATCGGCCCAAGTTCAGGAAATTGAATACTACCATCACGAGAAACATCTAATGCATAGCTGGTGTTCTGGCTACCAAATAACTGCACATCAATTTCATCATTAGGGGCAATTAAATAGTTGTTAGGAACAGGCAAATCATCAATTGGGGTATAGCTGGAAGGTTGACCTGAAAATAGGTCATAACCAAAATTAATTAATTGCTGATTATTCGCCTGTGAATCAAGATGCTGATCTGTTTCTCTATTTTGTGGCCTTGGAGAAATCGTCTGCACCGGGGGACGCGATGTTGTGGTTGATGTGGAACCCGCCGCTGTTAGGTCATTAATATTAACCCCATATTGCCGGGCCAGAGCCTGTTGCTGCGCCCGAGGCAATTGCTGGAACTGGGCGATTTGCGCGGCGGAAAAATTAGGGGCAGCAATAGCCGTAAAATTTATCAGACCGAAGGCAAAAACGGCCGTTTGTAATAACTTATTATTCATTCACTTCATCCAAGGTCCAAACAATACCAAATTACAGAATACGTTAAAAACGAAAATCCAAACTTCCCCAATAATTCCATTTGTCATGGCTACTAACTGCGTCTGGATCATAATCAGAACCGAAAGTGACTCGGCTGAAAGCTAATGGGAAACTAATAGAAGCAACCCCACGATTATGGCTATCATTTGTTAGGTCATCATAGCGCTGCCCTTGAATCATCCATTCCCAATCTCCGGGAGTTACCCATAACAATTTAATCGCCTGGGATTCGCCCATATCGCTATTATTCATAGCACTCCAATAATTTAACCCGGGCATTTGTGAACGATTAGCCATAAAATGTTGCCATTGTCCTTTGGCATCATTTGAAAGCTGTTTGACTTCAACGATAGTCCGTAAATACTGTTGTCCGACATTAACCTGACCTTGCCAGCCTACAACATAGGCACCTAAACTATGATCATCAATCAATGTTGCTGCTTGTCCATAGACACTCTGAGTCAGAGTATGTTGTCCTATATTTATTTGGGGAAGGCTCAAACGAATATCGCCATGATACTGTTCCTGCTTTGAATCATTAGCACTATAAATACCCGTCAAATAGCCCCCAATGCTCGCTTTATCAAACCATTTATGATACCCAAGGCCAATATTTAACCAACTCGCCGGGCTAAACTCTAATCGACTGGACCACACCTTACGATTATGGTTTGGCGTTTTAGTATTACCGATGAAACTTTCGACATGGAGACTGCCGATCAAAGGCCATTGGTAACCATCATAAGCCACATCGATCCCCGGAATGGCTCTTGAGGTATGCCCCCAAGCCAAATTATAAATCCAAGAGGGTCCCCACCAACGCTGTAAAGCGCCGAAACTAACACTCAAATTGCCTAAATTACCCGCAATATAACTATCATCCAAGCTATAATCGTTATTACTATTACCCCATTTATCCAATGAACGTTGATATCCTGCGGCAGCTCGAAATGCATAAGAACTAGAGGTTAATTCGTAACTAGTCTGTCCCTGCCACTTATCAGTAACAGGAGCCGCAAAACTACCGTCATTACGGGGAGATCGCGCATAAGCTGCTTTAAACCGCCGGTTGCCACGGTCCATTAACGCACTTTCTAAAGCATAGGAAACATGATCGTAAGATTGCCGAAGTGTTTGAGTCAATTGACTAGAATCTACTTTTTGCAGTTCACCATCAATGCGGGACCAGCGGATAGGATAAGTATTTATGGGAGTTGTAATTAAACCGGCATCAGCCAGTACTTGTAAATCGGATCGAAGATAAGCATCATCTGCTTCCATCCAGGGGGAAGCATGAGCTGCCGTAACAATTAAAAAAGTACTACATAACAAGCTTGTGAGCTGTTTTAGACGATAACTTTGCTGACAATAAAGGGATCGCCAATGCTTTCTTTTCATTCCTTTCATTCCTAATTAGTCTGTATTTTCACCGGATATGATTTCGTCTTCTACAATTCACATTTTATGTATAGAAAACATTATTAATGTTGTTATTACTGCAACTGGCTTTATAGATTGAAAATTAGGCAAATTTTAATTACGCTACCGCCCCTGGGTTATAGCTCCCAGAGAGCTCATTAAATGAGATGATTACCATGTATTCATGGTATAGTACAACCGCATACAAATATCTACTAATTACTTAAAAAACACTTAGTTAGCATGCTTTCAATGATTAGCAAATTGGTATTAAATGCATGGTATTTCGTATATATACAAAAATAGAAAGAATCATAACATTCAAAACAATAACATTCAAAACGTATGTTATTGTTTTGAATGAAAACCGAAAAAAGCACTTTATGTCTGATAACAAAGACCAATGAACTACCGCTCTCAACACATATCCCATCTTCAATCCAACATATATCGCGTAAATAGAGCACACAAAACCTTCACATCTATTTCAATATTATGTATGTCCAGACCAAACAGGTCATCGATATGCAGACAAATAACTCACGGATGATCATGGTAGCATCGTGCCCTTCGAAACTGGGTCAAAAATAGCAATTCACCCCGTCAGGCTCCGCCAGCTCAAATTATATGAAGGAATAGCTAAGTATATATGAACAGGTGTATTCATAAGTGACTTATGTTCAAGATCGATTAAAATATTTTGTTAATCTTATAATTTCTTTTCCATTCTTGATAAGAATAGATGCTGGATTATTAATAAGTTGAAATGATTTCAGTTTTTTTTTATTAAATGCGATGCTATTAAACTTAGATATAAATTTTTCTTTAGCAACCTTATAAACTTCTATATCTATTGCATTCAACTCTGCAATACGTTCTAAATGACGCCTCTCAAATTTAATTAATTTGCTAGTGCTTTTTTTATTTTCAGCAGTATACAAAGGTATCCTCCATTTCATAGCTGAACTAAAAATCATTAGACTTTCATCAAAGTATTCTTGAAGACCAAAATACGATACTTTATTAAATAAACTATATAATGCAATATCTATCACTTCCGAATCAGGCATATTCTTAATCGAGATCGAAGATCCAGATTCGCCCCAATGATTGACTAGCATCTGAGTTTGTAAGTTGGATAACTCGCCATATCCGCTTTCTAAAAAGGTATCTAAATTAAAAGTCTTTGGGGGAAAATTATCAATTAGACATGGACTTTTACCTTCAGAAACATGTTGGCAAAAAGATTTAACACGACTTATCGGATCTCTAAGGAATGTGATAATAGTCGCGTTGTCTGCTTGATTTACACCGGTTACAATGGGTGCATGCCCTGTAAACAATTCAATTTGTTCTTTATCACTTTCCGGTAGCGACTCAAATCTCTTGAGATCCAATGCCATATTACCAGTAAATTCAAACTTCTTTTTTCTAACATACTGACGTTTAAGAATATTAGTAAATGTAGTACCTGCAGTTTTCGGTATATGTAAAAATCTTAACGGTGTCATGCTATAACTCTTTTTATTAGGATAACAGCTAATAAATTGCATCATTAAATTTAGAAGTAGTTAGACCATTTTATGTCCAATTATAATAATTCTCTATACAATTTAATATATTGTTCAGCGATAAGAGGACTATCGAAATTATTTTTAGCTTTCTGAATCGCATTATTGACTAATTCATTATAATTTTCAGAATCTACAATCCACTCGATTCCATTAGCTAAATCTTTAGGTATAAAAGCTTCGGCCCTATATCCATTAACTTTATGATCAACAATATCTTTTGGGCCTGTCGCGTCAAAACAGACGACTGGAGTCCCACAGCTCATCGACTCAGCTAATGTCTTTCCAAATGCTTCCATAATGCTTGGAGCAATAAATACGTCTGCACTACTATATAAAGATTTCAACGACACTGGATCGGTTAAATAACCAAAACTGATATATTCAAACCCAAGATTTCTAATAATTTCAGAATCAAAATTACCAAAAAAACATAAGAAATATTTTTCCTGATCCAGAAACTCTAACGCACTGATATAATGATCCAATCCTTTATAAAATTCATCTAGTTTAGATGCGCCACATAATATTACCTTTTTTCTTGTGTTAATTTTCAGTGCACTTCTCGCAATACTTTTTTCTATTGGAGAAAAAATATCACAATTAACATTATTAAAAATAGTCCGCACATCAAAATTTTTAAATAATTGACTTTCTAAAGCTTTAGATGTTATCCAATGACTGATACCTACTAATTTAATATTTTTAGGTAAATTTTTTTCTTTTCTTTTGAGAATAAAACTTGCTAAGTTATTTTTACTTTTAGCTTGAAGCTGTGGACAATAATGACAACTCTGCTGATATCCTTTACATTGCATAGCATAATGGCACCCCCCAGTAAATGGCCACATATCACGAATAGTCCATACAATTGGCTTATTCACGCCATAAAAATCTTTGATATTTATCATACCATCATTAATCCAATGTAAATGAATAATATCAGCTTCTTTATATTCTGATAATTTCTTAAATTTAATGCCTATCATACCAGTGCTAAAAATATAATTTTTACGATTTTTATAAAATTTTATGAAAATTTTATCGAATTTTCTTCTAAAATAATTTTTTAGTTTATCAAATATAGTTTTTCCTGATAAAACAACACCATCATCTCCATATGATGAACTTGAATTGCTGAGAATGACACTATGAATACCTTTGTCTCTTAAAGAAAGATGAAGCCCATATGCACCTCTTGCCGCCCCATCCAATAAATCACCAGCGACAATATGTAGTATTTTCAATATAACACCTTCACTAATAAATATTTCTTATTATTTTTAATATATTTATGAATAGTTTTGTATAATTAGCAAATAAATTACAGAGTTCAATATTATTGTAAATATATACTATAAATACAATATGTTAATTTATAAGGATGCATACCAGTTATATATTTTTTCAACTCCTTCACTCCAAGTAATTTTTGGATTCCAGTCTATTATTCTTCTTATTTTTTCAAAATCAGCAATAAAGACTTTTTGATCACTTATTCGAGGTGCTAATTGTGTATAATTCATCTTGATATTTAATTTATTCTCTAAGAAATAGAATAACTCAAGTATCGATAACGAATTATCTATTCCGCCACCGATATTAAAGGCATTCCCTTTAAGCTGTTCAATTTTTTGACTAGCATTCAAATATAAATTAACACAGTCATTTGCATATAATAAATCTCTGACTTGCTTCCCATTACCAGATATTGTGAACGGCTCCTTGGCGGTACCATTCTTAATCTCAATTGCCTTTTGAACAAACCAGCCAACCCATCCCTGATCATAGGTAGCAAACTGTCGGCCACCAAACATAGAGGAGTGGCGGAAAACAACGGTATTCAATCCATAGATACGATGGAAATCGAGCATATACTGATCTGCACAGCCCTTTGATGTCCCATATGGTGAATGAAAATCCAGATTAACAGATTCATCAAATCCATTAGGCATCTCGACACATTCGTATCTTGTTGCTGTTTCTTTATAATGAAATTGTTCTAAATCACCATAAACCTTATTTGTCGACGAATAGATGATAGAACAATAAGGGGAAAACTGACGCACAGCATTGAGTAAATTAAAGCTCCCCATCGCATTTACTTCGAAGTCCATACGAGGATCAGCTATGGACGTGGTCATAGCAACTTGTCCAGCGAGGTGATAGATAACATCCGGTTGAGTTTCTTTAATGACTCTTTCAACATCATTCGTATTTCGAATATCAGCATGAATAAAATGAAAATCACCAATAGTTTTAAGCCATTCTAAGTTTTGATAACTTCCATAGCGATACAGACTATCAAAAATAGTTACCTCTTCGCCATTAGCAAGTAATTGTTCAGCAATATTTGATCCAAGAAAACCACAACCACCAGTAATTAAATATTTCATTTTAGCGACTCTAACATTCTAATGATCCCTTCTTTATGACTTACTTTAGGTTGCCATCCTAAGCTTTTCATCTGACCTGGATCGATACCAGGGCTCATCGCATCATTCTTGCGATAGGGGATAGCACCAAATTGCAAAATACTTTTAGGGAGAGAAAACATGGATGAATATTGCGTAACAATTTCTTGTAGAAATTGCTTAACAGGAATAGCCACTCCTGTTGCCACATCAAGCTCAACAAAAGCTCCGAGTTCATTCCGTTTGTTGAAAGCAGTGGCAAATGCAGCAACAACATCCTCAATATAAATAAAATCTCTCTGTTGTTCCCCCGTCGTCAGAGGAATAACCTCACTTTGTTGATGAAGTTGATTTACAAACCATTTAACGAATTTATAGTCATCATCACCCACGCCATACATATGTTCAATACGTAGATTGATAAATTGAATGTTATCTTTTAAGCAAATGCCCCATTGCTTAAACTGAAACTTACTCAGTGCATAATCACTTACATCATGAGCTAACGCTGAATCAGCATTGATAAAACACTCTACTTCAGCATCTATTGCCGCTTCCAATATTTGTAAAGAAAAAATTAAGTTCGTCTCTAGAATACTACTAGGTTTTTCATTTTTCCGGCCATAACTACAAGCTGTATGGAATATGGCAGCAGGCTTTATAGCAGCTAATTGCTCTGGCAGGCTATCTTTGTCGATATTAATAAAGTTAATCGATGATGAAATATCTTTTAGCTTATCAAGAGAGGAGTGTTCTCTCTTTATTCCATAAACATCATATTTCTCAGTAATAAAATATCGCGCTAAGTGACTACCAAGAAACCCAGTGACACCTGTGATCACAATCGATGTCATATCAGAAACTCAGTCTAAAAAATTCTTCAAATTTTTTAATAACATAATCAAGGTGTGCATGACTAAGCCCGGGGTAGATACCAACCCAGAAGGTTTGATTCATAATTCGATCCGTATTGGTCAATTCACCCACCACCCGATAATTGACATTGGCAAAATAGGGTTGTCGAGTCAAGTTACCCGCGAATAACAAACGCGTACCGATCTTAGCTTCATCCAGAAACTGAATGAGTTGAACGCGTGTGACATCTGCATTCTCTTTTAGCGTGATAGGGAAACCAAACCATGAAGGATCAGAATTTTTAGTCGCTTCCGGCAATTCAATGAATTCACTGCAGCTTTGTAAACCTTCTTTAAGGTAGGCGTAATTAGCTTTACGAGCCTTAATAAAATCAGACAATTTATCGAGTTGAGCAACACCACATGCCGCCTGCATATCGGTAATTTTTAAGTTATACCCTAGATGCGAGTATGTATATTTGTGGTCATAACCAAATGGTAAAGACCCTAATTGCTGGCAAAACCGTTGACTACAGGTATTGTCACACCCAGGCTCACAATAACAATCACGCCCCCAATCACGGAAAGACTCAATAATCGTTTTAAGCTTGGCTGATTTAGTAAATATAGCACCACCTTCGCCCATAGTGATATGGTGAGCCGGATAAAAACTAACTGTAGCAATATCACCAAAGGTTCCGACTAACTTGCCATCATAGCGCGTTCCCAATGCATCACAGCAATCCTCGACTAACCATAATTTATATTTATCAGCTATTCGTTTAACTTCTGCTAAATTAAACGAATTACCTAAAGTATGGGCAATCATAATGGCTTTAGTTTTATCAGAAACAGCCGTCTCTATAAGACTTGCATCAATGTTATAAGTAGGAATATCGACATCAACAAATACAGGAACCAATCCATTTTGAATGATTGGATTCACTGTTGTAGGGAAGCCTGCAGCCACAGTAATGACTTCATCACCAGCTTTAAGCGCTCGCTCTTTGAGCTTAGGTGATGTCAATGCTGTCAAGGCAAGCAAATTGGCTGACGAGCCCGAAGTCGTCGTCAATACATGAGAGATCCCTAAAAATTTTCCAAGCTTTTTTTCAAACTCATGGTTAAAACGCCCGGTGGTTAACCAACCATCCAGAGAGGCCTCAACCATTTGTTGCAATTCTTCTTTTCCGATCACCTTACCTGATGGTGGGACAACATCGGTACCAGGCGAGAACTCCTTACTCTGATATCTTTGCTCTGCAAATTGACCGACTAACTGTGCGATCTCTAATCTCAACTCTTGCTCTGTCATTCGTCGTCCATGGCCATTGTATAAACAGCGACTTCATTCAGGCTGTAGCACTGCATGTCTGTATTGCTCAACCAACTCTGATGCCAGTTGACAATCATCTCTAATGTCCTGTTTAAATTCCAACGCGGATGCCAATTCAACAGTTGTGCCGCCTTGGAGCAATCCAGTTTCAAATAATGAGCCTCATGAGGGTGTTGCCCCTCTTCGATACACCACGATGCATTGTTGCCCCACAGCTTTGCAAGTTTTTCAACGATGTATTGTACCGGTTTAGCATCACTGCTGTGAGGGCCGAAATTCCATCCCCCATTAAACGTTGGACCTTGCGTATAAAGCGCTTCCGCTAAAACCAAATATCCAGACAGAGGTTCTAATACATGTTGCCATGGGCGAATCGCATACGGATGACGTATATTGGCGGTTTGTTGTTGTTCAAAAGCTTTGAGAATATCTGGGATCAAACGATCCAAAGCCCAATCACCGCCACCAATCACATTCCCAGCCCGCACAGACGCAACAGCAACGCCATGCTGGGAATAGTCATCAGCATTAAAAAATGAATTGCGATAAGCACTGACCACCAGCTCAGAACAACCTTTACTGTTTGAGTAGGGATCATACCCTCCCATAGGTTCGGTCTCGCGATATCCCCAAACCCATTCGCGATTGTCATAACATTTATCACTGGTCACGCAGACAACGGCACGTACAGAATCTAATCGACGCACAGCATCCAGTAGATGAACCGTGCCCATCACATTGGTTTCATAGGTCTCAATCGGATGATCATAGGAATATCGCACCAATGGCTGCGCCGCCATATGGATGACAATATCTGGCTGATAAGCTTTTATGGACTGATATAACGCCGACACATCCCGAATATCACCAATCTGGTGTGATTTACACATCCCCGCGATATCGGCCACCTGAAATAAGCTGGGCTCGGTTGGCGCCTCAAGCGCATACCCTTTCACTTTGGCCCCCATGGAGGCTAACCAAAGTGTCAGCCAACTGCCTTTAAAGCCAGTATGGCCCGTTACGAAAACTTTTTTATCTCTCCAGAAAGTGGTAGAAGGCATTATTACTCCCATAGTTTCCAAGGGGCACAATGGTTATTCCAAAGTTCTTCTAATTTTATCTTATCTCGTAGTGTATCCATCGGTTGCCAGAAACCTTCATGCTGATAGGCCATCAACTCACCATCCAAAGACAAAGTATTTAAAGGTTCTTGTTCCCAAACGGTCTGATCACTTGTAATCAAGTCGATCACTTTAGGAGATAAGACAAAAAATCCCCCATTGATCATGCCACCGTCACCTTTAGGTTTTTCCCGAAAAGAACGGACTTGGTTTTGTGTGATAGCCAAGGCTCCAAAACGTCCAAGAGGATAAGTCGCGGTAAGCGTCGCTAGTTTTCCATGAGAACGATGAAAATCCAGAGTCTTACCAATATCAATATCCGCGACTCCATCACCATATGTGAAAAAGAATTCAGACTCACCCTGCAAGTATTCTTTCACACGGCGTAAACGGCCACCTGTCATTGATGTTTCACCGGTATCCACTAAGGTAACTTTCCAAGGTTCTACGCGTTTATGATGGACATGCATTTCATTATTCGCCATGTCAAAGGTAATATCCGACATATGCATAAAATAGTTAGCAAAGTATTCTTTAATCACATAACCTTTGTAACCACAGCAAATGATGAACTCATTTACACCATAATAAGAATAAATTTTCATGATGTGCCAAAGAATAGGCATTCCACCAATTTCAACCATCGGTTTAGGCTTTAGAATAGTTTCTTCACTAAGTCGATTTCCTAATCCGCCAGCTAAAATAACTGCTTTCATATTTTATCCATTATTTCAAAATATTTAAATTTTTATAAAATTATACTTTCGCTGTTTTATACATCTTCATAATAGATATAATTTACAATCAATACTTAATATCTAATCATTATAGAATCATGTCATAAATTTTATTTTTAAATTAGCATGATTTCATAATTAACATTCAATATCTACATCACATTATTAATTTCAATTAGTATTTTATATATTTTTAAATAAAAATAATCAATAAAATATTAATTATATTATGGATATGTATCCATGAGTTGATACGTTTATACGACTAAAAATTTTAGATGAAAATATTCACCAAGGGCTTATGTAGGTATGTTTTTACCGAATATAGAGCACATGGAAATAACTATAGTTATCAAAAATAATCATATAGAATATATGATTCATTCATACTAATTTTCAATCGTTTTATACTATATCATAAATGACGATTTCATCATTGTATGGCCTATATCATATTTATAAAAATAATTTTTATACTTTCCCTCATATGGAGTTACCATTTACAACTTCCGTTATTGATGTTTTTATTTATATTAATAATTATACAGTATAATAAATGGCCAAAATTTTACACGCTACCGCCCCTAGGTTACAGCTCCTAGAGTGCTCATTGAATTTAACATGTCTACTTTATGTATATAGTTCATATAAATGAAAACAGCCACTAATTAATGAAAAAATCAGTATGTTTTCGATGTTCATTTCTTTTATCTCAGGCTAAAGTATATCATGTAGAAATAAAGTGAATACATTATTTCTACAACCAAATGTAATGTATCTAATCCTTCATAAGTCAATAAAGTGACCATCATTTAAAAGCTAACTTCACCATCAATAATTTTGATGTTTTATACAACAAACACTAATTAACTTGAACCTTTTTTAGGAACCTCAAGCATCATGGTTAATCCACTACTTAATATCTACTATTCTAACTCCCTACTCTGCTTGACAAAGCTCCCTAATGATAAACTCCGTTTTATTATGAATCACAGTTTCTACTTTACCCCTAAGCTTTAAGCGCTCAAAAGATGCTTTTCTTATCACACATTTCTTACAGATTTTTTATGATAAAAGCATCATTTATAGAAGACAAAACGCGCAGCTCATTCCGCAATTTCATTATTTTTTTAAAATTTTGAACCAATTCAAAGAAAATGTTGTGTTTTTGTGATTTTTGTTTCAGAAATATTTTATTTTTTTGCTAGCTCTAATTGAATTCCCCCCCCCTTCAGCGCTAATATAGCCCCGTACACCGGCACAGTACACTGGCGTCACCTGACTCCCGTGGAAGGGCCATAGACTACACATGCATGTAGCCAGACCTTGAATCTTGCGTTATCAGCCAGGTTCAAAAGACTCCGATAGTATCGACACTATCGTCAGCGTTCTGCGAAAAACGGGGTTCTCCCGACTGGTGTTTTGCTCTTTCCCGAAGATGTGTTGAGGTTCGTTTAGTCGCCCACGTAAGCGCCTGGATCATTTATTTTCTACCTATGATCAAGCCTTAAACCTAGGGACTGTTGATCTTTGCTGATTATTTTGCAGTGACTTAAGCGTAATAAGACAAGCCAATGGCAGTGCTTTGTGGAAATTCTCCACTGACAGTGTCTGATGCCTGATTTTGCTTAAATACTGCTTAAAAGGTTCGTTTAAACGCATTCTGGGCTTGTTATGCCGTTTGCTTAATTCATAAAACGAACATACACCTCATGTTCATGTGTTTACTTGAACAGAATAAAATCATCAAAGATCAACAGCCCTTCAGTGGCATGGATCAGATTGGTTTCAATAAACCTCAACAATAAAGACCAATAATCTATAAAAAGAGGATTTCCATGAAACAAAGTATTGCTGACTATATCGCCGAGGTATTGACTCACGCCGGTATTAAACGAATTTGGGGGGTCACAGGCGACTCTCTCAACGGTCTTAGTGATAGTTTACAACGCCGCCAAGAAATAGAATGGATGCCAACCCGGCATGAAGAAGTAGCGGCATTTGCCACTGGTGCCGAAGGTCAGCTTAGTGATGAACTCGTTGTCTGTGCTGGCTCTTGTGGTCCGGGTAACATGCATTTAATTAATGGGTTATTCGATTGTCATCGCAGCCACGTTGCCACTTTAGCCATTGCCAGCCATATTCCGTCACACGAAATTGGAGCCAACTATTTTCAGGAAACCCATCCTCAGGAATTATTTAAAGAATGTAGTGTTTACTGTGAATTGATCAGTAATCCAGATCAAATGCCTTATGTTTTAGAAATTGCCATGCGTAAAGCGATTTTAGAACAAGATGTTGCCGTTATTGTGCTGCCAGGTGACATTGCTCTTAAACCTGTACCAGAAACAGCTAAAGTCAAATGGCATACTCCAAAACAGCCCGTTCTGGTTCCCCCTCAATCTGAACTAGAAAATGTGGCTAATATTCTAAACGACGCTAAACAAGTCACTCTGCTTTGCGGTGCTGGATGTAAAGGGGCGCATGACGAAGTCGTCCAATTAGCTGAAACCTTAAAAGCCCCGGTTGTTCATGCGATGCGCGGCAAAGAATTTATCGAATATGATAACCCATATGATGTTGGTATGACTGGGTTAATCGGTTTTTCATCAGGCTATCACGCGATGGAAAATGCATCGACTCTCGTCATTTTAGGCAGCTCATTCCCTTATCGTGAATTTTATCCAGACAATGCCACTGTCATCCAAATCGATATCAAATCCGGAGCATTAGGCGCTCATACTCAGATCGACCACGGTTTAGTCGGTAATGTCAAAGACACTTTGCATGCTTTACAGCCCCTGTTAAAAGAAAAAGATGACCGTCGTTTTCTTGATAAAGCGCTGGCTCACTATCATGAAGCCCGTAAAGGTTTGGATAAACTCGCTACCGGGAAAAGTAGTCACGGCTTCATTCATCCCCAATATTTAGCCCGGTTATTAAGTGAAAAAGCCACCGAAGATGCAGTATTCACCTGTGATGTTGGTACACCAACTGTCTGGGCGGCCCGTTATCTCGAAATGAATGGGAAACGCCGCATTTTAGGTTCATTCAACCACGGTTCAATGGCGAATGCATTAGCCCAATCAATCGGCGCTCAAGGAATGGATCGCAATCGGCAAGTCATTGCCATGTGTGGCGATGGTGGGCTCACCATGTTAATGGGGGATATTGTGACCATTAAACAACTTAACTTGCCGGTTAAAATTGTAGTATTTGATAATAATTCTCTTGGCTTTGTTGCTATGGAAATGAAAGCTAGTGGTTTTTATTCTCACCATACCGATTTGGAAAATCCAGACTTCGCAGACATTGCCAAAGCGGTAAATATCGAATCAGAATCCGTTACGGATCCAGAAGCATTACCAGCCGCGGTTGATCGCATGATGGCCTGTAAAGGTCCATTCTTACTAGCGGTCAAAACAGCTAAACAAGAATTGGCCATGCCTCCTAAAGTCAAAATGCAGCATGCCAAAGGCTTCAGTGTCTATATGATGAAAGCTGTTCTTAATGGGGATGGCAGCGAACTCATCGAGTTGGGTAAAACCAACTGGTTACGGTAATTTATTGTCCTCAGCCCGCAAGGGTTGAGGATTTTCCTCTCTATTCAACTCTCTTTTTCCTTTCAATCTTACTTCTGTTTGTATGAATCATTCTTCAAACCACTACCAATCCATCCCCGGATTCCATTGCATTGTATCCGAGCTACATATCACTACCGATTAATGCTTTTATGATTCGGATGCCTTGCATCATCCGAAAATAAGTTAACTCCGTTCCTTCTGGAAGGTCCCCCTTCTAACTCCCCCTCAGAAAAGGGGAAAATAAATCAGTGCGAGTTTTCCCTGAGAAAAAAGAGTGCTAATTCAAAATATCCCGGATTTCACTACGTTGTATCCGAGCTACATATCACTACCGATTAACGCTTTTATGATTCGGATGCTTGCATCATCCGAAAATAAGTTAACTCCGTTCCTTCAGGAAGGTCCCCCTTCTAACTCCCCCTCAGAAAAGGGGAAAATAAATCAGTGCGAGTTTTCCCTGAGAAAAAAGAGTG